>NZ_JBJGXV010000013.1:0-155051 GCF_045447295.1 Pseudomonas sp. O39 | reverse complement strand
CCGCTCCCACCTTTGATTGCATTCCAAGTCTGAAATTGATCCATCTCTAATAACAAAAATCCCCGGGAGCCCGCTTATGTCGGTCGATCCGCAACACCTGCTTCGCGAGCTGTTTGCCACAGCCATCGACGCCGCCCACCCCCGGCATGTCCTTGAACCTTATCTGCCCGCTGACCGCAGCGGCCGTGTGATCGTGATCGGCGCCGGCAAAGCCGCGGCCGCCATGGCACTCGTCGTCGAGAACTGCTGGCAAGGCGAAGTCACCGGCCTGGTGGTCACCCGCTACGGCCACGGCGCGCCGTGCAAAAAAATCGAAGTGGTCGAAGCCGCCCACCCGGTGCCGGATGCCGCCGGCCTGGCGGTGGCCAAGCGCGTACTGGAACTGATCAGCAACCTGGGCGAAGACGACCGCGTGATTTTCCTGCTGTCCGGCGGTGGCTCGGCCTTGCTGGCCCTGCCCGCCGAAGGCATCACCCTGGCCGACAAGCAAGCCATCAACAAAGCGCTGCTTAAATCCGGCGCGACCATTGGCGAGATGAATTGCGTGCGCAAACACCTCTCGGCCATCAAGGGCGGCCGATTGGCCAAGGCCGCATGGCCAGCGACGGTGTACACCTACGCGATTTCCGACGTGCCGGGCGACCAGGCCACCGTCATCGCTTCCGGCCCCACCGTCGGCGACCCGAGCACGTCGCAACAAGCCCTGGCGATTCTCAAGCGCTACGGCATCGACGCGCCCGCCTCGGTGCGCAGCTGGTTGCAGAACCCGGCTTCGGAAACCGTCAAACCCGGCGACCCGGTGCTGGCCCGCAGTCACTTCCAGTTAATCGCCCGCCCGCAGCAATCCCTGGAAGCGGTGGCGGTGAAAGTACGCCAGGCCGGGTTCAGCCCGCTGATCCTCGGCGACCTCGAAGGCGAAGCGCGGGACGTGGCCAAGGTGCACGCTGGTATTGCTCGGCAGATCGTGCAGCATGGCCAGCCATTGGCGGCGCCGTGCGTGATTCTGTCCGGCGGTGAAACCACCGTCACCGTGCGCGGCAATGGCCGTGGCGGGCGCAACGCCGAATTCCTGCTGAGCCTGACCGACAGCCTCAAAGGCCTGCCCGGCGTGTACGCCCTGGCCGGTGACACCGACGGCATCGACGGTTCGGAAGACAACGCCGGCGCGATCATGACCCCGACCAGCTACGCCCGCGCCGAGGCCTTGGGCCTGTCGGCCAGTGACGAACTGGACAACAACAATGGCTACGGCTATTTCGCGGCGCTCGACGGTTTGATCGTTACCGAGCCGACCCGCACCAACGTCAATGACTTCCGCGCCATTCTGATTCTTGAGACTGCCAACCATGACGCCTGACAAGAAGGTCAAAATCCTCGCCACCTTGGGCCCCGCCACCGACGGCATCGATGACATCCGCGAGTTGGTGGAAGCCGGGGTGAATATCTTCCGCCTCAACTTCAGCCACGGCGACCACGCCGATCACGCCCAGCGCTACCAGTGGATTCGCCAAGTGGAGCGCCAGCTGAATTACCCGCTGGGCATTCTGATGGACCTGCAAGGGCCGAAGCTGCGGGTCGGGCGCTTTGCCGAGGGCAAGGTGCAACTGGTGCGCGGCCAGGCCCTGCGCCTGGACCTGGACCCGACACCCGGCGATCAGTGCCGGGTCAACCTGCCACACCCGGAAATCATTGCAGCGCTGGAGCCGGGCATGGACCTGCTGCTGGACGACGGCAAGTTGCGTCTGCGCGTCATCACCAAACATGCCGAGGCCATCGACACCACCGTGCTGAATGGCGGCGAACTGTCTGACCGCAAAGGCGTGAATGTCCCACAAGCCCTGTTGGAACTCAGCCCATTGACCGCCAAAGACCGCCGCGACCTAAGCTTCGGCCTGGAGCTGGGCGTGGACTGGGTGGCACTGTCATTCGTGCAACGCCCGGAAGATATCCGCGAGGCCCGCGAGTTGATCGGCGACAAGGCATTTTTGATGGCCAAGATCGAGAAACCCTCAGCCGTGCTACGCCTGCAGGAAATCGCCGAACTGAGCGACGCGATCATGGTGGCCAGAGGCGACCTGGGTGTTGAAGTGCCCGCCGAAAGCGTGCCGCAAATCCAGAAAGACATCATCAGCACCTGTCGCCAATTGGGCAAACCGGTGGTCGTGGCCACGCAGATGCTCGAATCCATGCGTTTTTCCCCGGCGCCGACCCGCGCCGAAGTGACGGATGTGGCCAATGCGGTGGCCGAAGGCGCGGACGCGGTGATGCTGTCGGCGGAAACCGCCTCGGGCGAATACCCGCTGGAAGCCGTGCAGATGATGAGCAAAATCATCCGCCAGGTGGAAAACGGCCCGGATTACCAGACGCAACTGGACGTGAGCCGGCCCAAGGCCGATGCCACGGTGTCGGACGCGATCAGCTGCGCGATCCGGCGTATCAGCAGCATCCTGCCGGTGGCGGTGCTGGTGAACTACAGCGAGTCCGGCAGCTCCAGCCTGCGCGCGGCGCGGGAACGGCCGGTGGCACCGATCCTCAACCTTACGCCGAACCTGTCCACGGCCCGCCGTTTGAGCGTGGCGTGGGGCGTGCATTCGGTGGTCAATGATCGGCTGCGCCAGGTGGACGAGGTGTGTTCCACCGCGCTGGAAATTGCCCAGGCCCAAGGGATGGCGCAGCGCGGGGATACGCTGGTGATTACCGCAGGGGTGCCGTTTGGGCAGCCGGGGTCGACCAACTCGCTGCGCATCGAGACGTTGATTTAGCACCTGTAAGGGCCTCATCGCGGGCAAGCCCGACTCCCACATTTTAATGTGCAATACATTCAAATGTGGGAGCTGGCTTGCCTGCGATTGGGGGCGACTCGGTCTCACTGACTAAACCACCATGCACAACCCAACCTGCCCCGACTGGGCCGAAGCCCTGCTCAATGGCTTCAGCCAGATCTTCCTGCAGCGCCAGCCGCTGTGCGGCCTGCTGTGCCTGCTGGCCATTCTGATCGGCGCCCCGGCCTTGTTTGGCGGGGCGTTGTTGGGTGGTGTGGCGGGTTTGCTCACGGCCCAGCGCCGGGGCTATCCCAAAGCTGAACGTCAGGCCGGCCTTTATAGCTATAACGGTGTGCTACTGGGCTTGTTGATCAGCCAGCATTTCGCCTGGTCGGCCTTGTTGCCGCCGCTGATCCTGGCGTGCGGCGGCTTGAGTGCGATGCTCACGCGCCAATGGTTGAAACATGCCACGCAAGCGGATGACTTGCCCGCCTATACCGCGCCTTTTGTCGGCCTCGCCTGGTTGCTGCTGGGCACAGTGCCTGCAGGCACCTTCACCTTGAGCGAACCCGACACCCTCAGCGTGCTCACTGCGCCCTTCACCGGGCTCGCGCAAATCATGCTGCTGGACCAGCCACTGGCCGGCGCCCTGATTGCGTTTGGGCTGTTGCTGGCCGACCGTCGTGCCGCGCTGTGGGCGCTGATCGGTGCCGCCAGCGGCGTGCTGATCGCCCTGCTGATGGGCGAAACCAGCAGCGCCCTTCTCGGCCTGCACAGCTATAACCCAGCATTGGCCGCGCTGGCGTTGAGCCAGACGCGCCGCCAGCCTTGGTTGCCGCTGCTCGGCATCGGCCTGGCAATCACGCTCACGCCGGGGTTCAGCGCCCTGCAACTGCCGGCGCTGACCGCGCCGTTTATCCTCGCCTGCTGGCTGGTACGCGCCAGCCAGCGATTGTTCAAAGCCCGCGTGGACAGCCCGTTCGAATCCCCCTAGGCTTGCCCGATATTCGATTTAGGCGGGTTTTATGGACAGTAACAACGACTGGCGTCAGCGCCTCTACGTCATGGTTTTCCAAAGCGATACAGCGGCCGGGCGCCGCTTTGACGGCATTTTGTTGCTGATCATCCTCGCCAGCATTGTGATCGTGATGCTCGACAGCATCGACCAGGTTCACCAGAACTACGCGAATCTGCTGGCCTATATCGAGTGGGGCTTCACGGTGATCTTCGCCATCGAGTACGGCTTGCGGCTGTATTGCTCGCCCAAGCCGATGCGCTATGCCTTCAGCTTTTATGGGCTGGTGGATTTGTTGGCTATCGTGCCCGGTATCCTTGCGCTGTATTACAGCGATGCGCAGTACCTGCTGATCATCCGCATCATTCGGATGCTGCGGATTTTCCGCGTGCTCAAGCTCAGCCCGTATCTCAAGCAAGCCAACTACTTGATGGCGGCGCTGCGCGGCAGCAAGCAGAAGATCGTGGTGTTCCTGCTGAGCGTGTGCACCCTGGTGACGGTGTTCGGCACCTTGATGTACGTGATTGAAGGCCCGGAACACGGGTTTACCAGCATTCCCAAGGGCATCTATTGGGCAATCGTGACCCTTACCACGGTGGGCTTTGGCGACATCGTGCCGAAGACCCCGCTGGGCCAGGTGATTTCATCGCTGGTGATGATCACGGGTTATTCGATCATCGCCGTGCCCACCGGGATTTTTACCGCCGAGCTGGCAAGTGCCATGCGCGGTGAACAACTGCAACACGATTGCCCGGTGTGCAAGAAAGACAGCCACGAGCCCAACGCGGCGTTTTGCTCACGCTGTGGCAGTAACTTGTTTCATAAAGTGGAATAAGCAAAGTTCGTTTTAATCTTTAAACGTCTATGCGGGCCCGGCTATAGTCGATGGCAAATTGCCCCCACTCAATCAACAACCTTCTCGAACAACAAGGAATGAGCAGTGAAAAAACTTGTTAGCGCGTCTCTCCTGGCCGCCGGCCTTGCCCTGGCGGGCGCCGTTCAGGCCGCCCCCGTCACGCTGCTCAACGTCTCGTATGACGTCATGCGCGACTTTTACAAGGACTACAACGCCGCCTTCCAGAAGCACTGGGAAGCCGAGCACCCGAACGACAAGCTGACCCTGCAAATGTCCTTCGGCGGCTCCAGCAAACAAGCCCGTTCAGTGATCGACGGCCTGCCGGCTGATGTCATCACCATGAACATGGCCACCGACATCAACGCCCTCGCGGACAACGGCAAACTGGTGCCGGACAACTGGGTGACCCGCCTGCCGAACAACAGCGCGCCGTTCACCTCCGCCACGGTGTTTATCGTGCGCAAAGGCAACCCAAAAGCCCTGAAAGACTGGCCGGACCTGCTCAAGGATGGCGTACAAGTGATCGTGCCCAACCCGAAAACCTCGGGTAACGGCCGCTACACCTACCTGTCGGCCTGGGGTTATGTGCTGAAGAACGGCGGTGACGAAGACAAGGCGAAGAAATTCGTCGGCGAGTTGTTCAAGCACGCACCGGTGCTGGACACCGGCGGCCGTGCCGCCACCACCACGTTCATGACCAACCAGATCGGCGACGTGCTGGTGACCTTTGAGAACGAAGCGGAAATGATCGCCCGTGAATTCGGCCGTGATCAGTTCGAAGTGATCTACCCAAGCGTCTCTGCCGAGGCTGAGCCGCCGGTTTCCGTGGTGGACAAGGTTGTCGAGAAGAAAGGCACCCGCGTCGCCGCCGAGGACTACCTGAAATACCTGTGGTCGCCGGAAGGTCAGGAAATCGCGGCCAACAACTACCTGCGCCCGCGTGACCCACAGGTGCTGGCCAAGTACACGGACCGTTTCCCGAAAGTCGACTTCCTGTCGGTCGAGAAGACCTTTGGTGACTGGCGCACCGTGCAGAAGACCCACTTCAATGATGGTGGGGTGTTTGACCAGATCTATTCCGGTCAGTAATAACTGAACAAACACGGTAAAAAAAGTGGGAGCGGGCTTGCTCGCGAAAGCGGTGGTTCAGTCAATTGATTCGGTGACTGACACTCCGCCTTCGCGAGCAAGCCCGCTCCCACATTGGGCTCTCTGCCAGCCAGTTACATCGGCGGCGTCACGCCATCCTTGCCGGCAGAAATCGCCTGGGCGGTGATCGTCCCATCCGCCGCTTGCGCCGCAAACAACACCACCTTCACTCCCGGTTTAAGCAAGCTGCGATCCCCCGGCTCCAGGTTGACGATCGGCACATCATCCGGCACCACAATCTTCTGCTCGCCGCCTTTGTATTTTACGGTCAGGGTGCGCCCATGGCTGACCACCAGGTCACCGACGGTGCCGTTGGTCATGCTGCTGCCTTCTTTCAAGTCAAACGCGCGGTGCCCGTCGCCCGTGCCGGCCATGGCCGGTGGAAACACGTGAACTTCCAGGGCCGTGAGGGTGCCGTCGGCGTTGGGCATGGCAGCGGAACCGATGTAGCTGCCGGGCTTGATCTCATCGATCTTGGCCAGGGTGACGGCGCGTACCTGGGTGGCCTTGGTCAGGTGCACGGTGACGTCCTCACCGCTGCTGACCTTGACGTGCATCGCGTCGCCGTCCATCGCGGTGATGGCACCGCGCACACCGACACGCGGGGCCTCAGCGGCATTGGCCAAGCCAATCGCCATGGCCGCGGCGAGGGTTGAAGCCATGAGCATCTTGTTCAACGTGATCTTCATGAACGTGGATTTCCTGTTTCGGCAGTTGTGGCTGAATGTATCATTGGCGTTCGACCCGAAAGTTAACGTTTCAGTCATTAATTTCCGGCATGAGTGATATCACTGCCAGCGCTCTACTCCCGCCGCGGCGATGTCTTTACTCTCGCACGCCTTCTTCCTTCGCTTTAACGAGAACGCCATGAACGCTACCCCACCCGCTGCGAGCACCATGACCCGAGGCATGGTGATGTTGTTTGCGTTCTGTTGCGGCGCCATTGTGGCCAACATCTACTATGCCCAACCGATCATCGAATTGATTGCGCCGGACATCGGCCTGACCCCGGCGATGGCCAGCCTGATTGTGTCGCTGACGCAAATCGGCTACGCGCTTGGCCTGTTCTTCCTGGTGCCGCTGGGCGACCTGCTGGAAAACCGCAAGCTGATGATTGCCACCACCGTGCTGGCCATCGCCAGCCTGTTGGGCGCAGCGTTTACCGAGCAACCGAATCTGTTCCTGCTGGTGTCACTGCTGATCGGTTTCAGTTCCGTCTCGGTGCAAATTCTGATTCCGCTGGCCGCGCACCTGGCGCCTGCCGAGTCCCGTGGCCGCGTGGTCGGCAGCATCATGGGCGGGCTGCTGCTCGGTATCCTGCTGGCACGGCCGGTGTCCAGCGTCGTGGCCGACCATTTCGGCTGGCGTGCGATGTTCATGGCTGCAGCCGCGTTGATGGCGTTTATCAGCGTGGTCCTGTTGCTGACCATCCCCAAACGTCAACCCGACCACAGTGCCAGCTACGGCCAACTGCTGCGCTCACTCGGCACCCTGCTGCGCCAGCAACCGGTATTGCGCCAACGGGCGTTTTACCAGGGCTGCATGTTCGCCACGTTCAGCCTGTTCTGGACGGCTGCCCCGTTGGAACTGGCGCGTAATCACGGCCTGAGCCAAAGCGAGATCGCGCTGTTTGCCCTGGTCGGCGCCCTGGGCGCTATTGCCGCCCCCATCGCCGGGCGCCTCGCCGACGCCGGCCACACGCACCGCGCCTCGCTGCTGGCCATGCTGTTTGCTGCGTTGAGCTTCCTGCCAGCCTTGGTGCACCCGCTGTACAGCGTGATTGGCCTGGCGGTGACCGGTGTGGTCCTGGACTTCTGCGTGCAGATGAACATGGTCCTCGGCCAGCGCGCCATCTACGCCCTCGACGCCAACAGCCGTAGCCGCCTGAACGCGCTGTACATGACCAGCATCTTCATCGGCGGCGCGTTTGGCTCGGCGATTGCCAGCAGCGTGTATGAACACGGCGGCTGGTTGGGCGTGATGCTGGTGGGCAGTGCGTTCCCACTGGTGGCGTTGTTGCGGTTTTTGAGTACCTCGCGGCAGACCGCAGTTGCGACCGCCTGAGTATTCCTAAGAGCGCACCAACTTCTCCAACGCCGCGTCCGCCAGAAATGACGAGCGGCTTTTGACCTTGTGCTCGCGCACATAGCGGTCGATGCGCTGAATGACATAACCGGGCAAGGTCACATTGACCTTCTCGGTCTTGCCCAGATAGGGCGAGATGTCCAACTCCAGCATGCCCCAGCCCATCCCCGCGTAGTCTTCGTGGGCATGATGATGGGCCACTGAGGTTGGCATCGGAATCACGCCCCCCTCTGCCGCGATCTCTTGCAGCATGATGTGCGCGACTTCCACAGCGGCGTTGTACGCCTCTTCAAAACTGTCCCCGGCGGTGACAGCGCCTGGAATATCGGGGATCTGAATACCGGTGGCGGTGAAGTCATCGCCCCATTCGATACAGATTGGGTATTGCATGAGTGCTCTCCTTAAAACTGAAACAGCCCGGCGCGCTTCCTGATACTTCTGACCGTGCCCAACGGCAGGTCCTTCTTGGGGTGCGGCACCGGGATCGTGTACGGGCTATAGCGGTGAGTGAAAATGTGATGACTGCCCGTGACCCTATCCAGCACCCAGCCCGCCTCTTGCAGCGCCTTGATCAATAACCTGCTTTGCACCCCAGCCTCCTTGGCTTGGCCTGAATAAAAGTAACCCTAGAGTTATCTTTACTCAAGCACAGATTGCGTAAGCCTGACTGGCGGTTGTTTTACGGGATATTGAACCCATGTGGTTTTACCCCTGTGTAGAAGGGTTACTGGCTTAGCGCCGCCGCGTGAAACCTGGGGATACGGCCGTTAAGTGACGGCCAGTAGCTGAACCGGCCAGCGCCGGCCAGCAAGCCAGGCTGACGATGCAACAAGGCCGATACGGCCTGCGAGGCAATGCTCAGCGCGAGGCGTTGGCCAGGGCACTGATGGCGCCCCGAACCAAAACTGAAGAGGCGCCGGTGCGCGCGCTCAAGCTCAAAGCTGTCGGGATTCGGGTTTGCCTCAACGTCCCGATTGGCACACGCCAACAGCACCAAAATGCTATCCCCCGCTGCAAGGACACGGTTGCCAATCGTGCAGTCCTCGGCGACGAATCGTCGTGTGTTTTGCACCGGCGAGTCGTAGCGGGCGACCTCCTCCACCAGTGACAGTGCGAGGGCTGGCGTGTGCAGAATCCGATCCACCAGATCAGGCCGCCGAGCGAGCATGACCAGCGAATTACCGATCAAGCCGGCGGTGGCTTCGCAGGTCTGCGACAGCAGCCCGATCAGGTTGGCAGTCAATACATCAGCGTCTTGCCAATCGCCGCTACGCAGGTGGGCCAGCAGCGCTGTTTCTTCCAGCAGGTCACTGAACATCTGCCGCAGCCGAGACGCGCCGGCATCCGCTTTAAGCAATTGGGGTTCACTGCTCAGCGGTGAAAGGCAGGCGACGAAGTCCCGCGTGAGCCCGGCGACAGACGCCAACTGCTGCGCCTGAAACCCCAACAGCGCCGCAACCACCGAGACAGGTAAGCTGAACATCAGGGTGTCGAGGTTACCCATGCTGTCGATGAGCTGCCCGACCACGTCTGCGATGGGTTGCGCGCCCACACCCGCCAGCGCAGGTTCAACCGCCGCTCTCGGGCATCGATGAGCCTGCCCCTCGTTCATACGCATTAATCGCGCAAAAACCTGGCCTGCCGCACCTTGTGCAAGGCTCTTGGGCACCGGCTCGTTAAGCGGGCGCACGCGACAGTCGGGGTGCGCCAGCACCGCCTCGACCGTGCTGGCGCGGCTGGCGATCCATAGGCCAAGATCGGCATCGAACATCAATTCAGGGTTACGCCGAAGGCCTGCGTAATACGGATAGGGATCAACATGGGTGGCAGCTTGCAACGGTGTCATCCGGGACGTCCTGTACTCAAAGAAAGCGTTACTATCAGCCCTCCCACACGGCAATGATTCGCTCAGGAACGAACTATGCACGCCCATGACGATGACGCGGCGCTCTCACACGTCGCAGGTGCGATTGCGGAACCTGCGCGGACAAAAATGCTCTGCGCGCTGATGGATGGCCATGCGCGCACCAGCACCGAGATGGCGGCGATTGCCGGGGTCAGCACCTCCACCGCCAGCGCCCACCTGGCCAGGCTCAAGCACGATGGCTTGCTCACGCTGCACAGCCAGGGACGCCATCGCTATTACAGCCTGGCCGGCCCCCATGTAGCCCAGGCTATCGAGGGCTTGATGGTGATCAGCCGCACGACCACCACGGCGTTCGTCTCGACCACGCCCAGTCGTTTACAGTTCGCACGTACCTGTTACGACCACATGGCGGGCACACTGGCCGTGCAACTGCATGACCACTTCATCGCGTCCCGTTGGCTGGTGGGCGACGGCACCTACCAGCTCACTGCGCTCGGCGAAACAGCGATGATAGAACTCGGGGTTGATACCGCCGCACTGCGCGCACAGCGCCGGCGCTTTGCCTGTGCCTGCCTGGACTGGAGCATGCGCCGCCCACACCTGGCCGGTGCGTTGGGCGCAGCATTTTTGCAGTGCGTTATCCGCCGTGAATGGGTGACCCAGGACCTGGACAGTCGGGCGCTGGGGTTGACGGCCAAGGGGCGCAAGGCCTTCACCGCCCGATTTGGAATAAAGACCTGCGAACAATAAAGCGCCCACAGGCTATGCGGTGTTCAAACAATTCGGCCATCCCCTGCCACCGTCACATGCCACGGCAACTCGCGCCGAAGCGCCGCCCTTCGCCTTCCAGCAGATAACCCAAGGTCAGCGTTGAGTGTTGCAACGGCAACGCGCTGACGCTCAGTTCACCAAACCGCTCGAGTGCCCGTGGTCGAGACAGCACAGCAGACGCTCGACCGTGTGCTCCAGCGGGCCGGAGTTATCCAGCACGAACAACCCCGCGCCATGACCGGCAATCAGCTCGGCGGTGAACCGCGCGTTGCGCGCCAAACGTTCTTCGATGTCCGTCAGGGACTCACGCCCGCGCGCGACCAGGCGCTGGCGCAGTACGGCCTGATCAACCGTCAACAGCAATACCAGCACCGTCGGGTAGCGCTCGCGGGTTTGCGCCAGGTGCGCGCGCGAGCCATTGACCAGCACGTCGTCCCTTGCCGCCAGCCACTCGTCGATGCCTTTGGGAATGCCATAGGACAACCCATTGGCTTGCCAACTGAGGGCAAAGGCGCCCTCGGCCTGCATCGCGGCAAACTGCTCCGGGCTGACGCCCTGCGCCGCTTCGCCCACAGCTTCCGCCGAGCGTGTAATCACCCGGCGCACAATCCGACAACCGCGCTCGCCCAGCCGTGGGCGTGCGGCATCCAGCAGGCTGTCCTTGCCCGAACCCGATGGCCCGATGAGATAGATCAACCTGCCTGCCATCAACATCCTCTCTTTGCTTGTCGCCAGACTTGTTGCATGCGGGACTGAGCTCTATTTCGTTGACGGGGAATTAAGAATACAGATAACAAACTCTGGGGAGTTTCGCGACTTTTCCTACGATCTCTGTGGTGTGCAGTTGGTGGATCAAGCGCTGAATCGGGAGTATCCCGTGGCTTGATGGCAAGCCAGCTCCCACAGTGAGTGGGTGTACATCAGGGAATATCTTGCACGAGGGTGGAGCAGGCCTAAATGTCAGATCAGAAGAAGATCAAAACGGTGGGAGCGGGCTTGCTCGCGAAGGCGGTGGGTCAGTGATTGATAGGCTGGCTGACACTGCGCTTTCGCGAGCAAGCCCGCTCCCACATTTGATCTCCGGTGTTTGGATAAATACATTTCAAGGCCATAAAAAAGGCGACCCGAAGGTCGCCTTTTGTCATTGCGCGTATTGCTTGCTCAACCCCGGCGGCACGCCGTGCACGTCGGTCTCTTCCCACGGGCCGTTCGGGCTGATGGAGCGGCTCCAGCCGTTGCTCCAGCGGTAGTAGGTGCGCTGGCGGTAGAAGGTGTCGGGCTGTTCGTCCAGCACATACACCTGCATCGTGCCGTCCCAGTGGCTGGAGGCGCCCGGTGGCGGGGCGAAGGTCGGCGATTTGCTCGGCAGCGGCTTCGGCGGTGGCGTTACCGGGCCGGAAGGTTTGGTGCTTGGTTGAGTCGACGGGCCCGACGGTGGGATGGTCGGGCCGGTGGGCGCGGGAGGTGGCCGGTGGACCGCACAAGCGCTCAAGCCGAGTACGAGGCTGAGCAGGGTGATGCGTGCAAGAGCGGTCATAGGCGTTTCCTCGATTTACTTGTCCGGACTGTCGATGGTCAGCGTCTGCAAGGCAGTGGTGCTGCTGGCCAAGGGTTGGCTGCGGCCGATCCATTCGCCAGTGGTCGGTTGACCGGCCCGGGATATGCGCGCAACCAGTTGGACTTCGGGGAAGTTCGACAGTTTCAACTGCGGCATCATCGCGTCAGCATCGCCCAGTTCGACAGTGACCGGCAGTTCGGCAACGGTGACGCGCTTGGCGGCCAACGGCGCCGGCGGACCGTTTACGGCACGGGCGAAGATGAACACGCTATCGGTTGGCAAGGCTTTGGCCTTCACCTCGGCAGACAGGTCCACACGCACTTTCATCACGGTTTTTTGCGCAACGGTACCGCCGCTTTCCTTGAGCTTCTCCGCCGCGCGGTCGATGCCGCCTTGCAGGGCGACACGTGAATTATCTGCCGGTGGCAATTGCGCCAACAGGCGGTTCCAGTAGTCGATTGCCTCTTGGTAGCGCTGACCTTCAAAGGCGGCAATGCCAAGCAAACCAAGGCTGGTAACTTCCTTCGGGTCCAGCTTCAAGGCTTCATCAGTCAACGCCTGCACCTTGGGCGACCATTGCTTGTTGTCGGCAAAGTACTGCGCCTGGGCCCACTGGCCGAGCAGTTCCGGCTGACGACCGGCCAACGCCACGGTGCGTTCGAAGACTTTCGCCGCATCGGCCGAGCGGTCCTGAGCCATATAGGCGCGGCCGAGGAAGTACAGGCCTTCCGGCGAGTCCGGCTGGGCAGCGGCGGCACGCTCCAGACGCTGGGTCATGTCTTGCATGGACACCGGCGGCTGGGAGAATTCGCGGGTCAGTTCGACCTTGTCGCTTGCCCCGTAATGCAGGTACAGCGCAACGCCCAGCACCGGCACCAGGAAAGCCGCCAGAAACGGCAGCGGTTTGCCCAGGCGCGATTCGCGGGGTTTTTCTACGCCTTCGGTGTCGGCCAGCAGCTCGCGGGCCGCTTCGGCGCGGCCGGTGTCGAGTTGCACGGCATTCAGCACGCCTTCGTCCTGCTGCACTTGCAGCTCGGCGACGCGTTCCTGGTAGAGCGCCACGTTCAGCGCGGTGCGATCCTCTTCACGCTGGGCGCGGCGGCCGCGCAATACAGGGATTAACAGGAAACTCAGGGCAATCAGGAGCAGCAACCCTGCTGCGAGCCAAAAATCAATCATCAGTCTTGGTGTCCAGCAATTGGTCGAGGCGCTTGCGCTCTTCGGGGGATAGTGCGTCGGACCCATCGGTGGGTGCGGCGCGACGACGGCGGACAATCACGGCCATGACCACCACGCCGGCCAGCAACAGCCCCGCGGGGCCGAACCAGAGCAGTGCGGTCTTGCCGTTGAGGGCCGGTTTGTAGCGCACGAAATCACCGTAGCGGTCGACCATGAAGTCGATGATCTGCTGGTTGTCCTTGCCCTCGCCCAGCATGCGGAAGATCTCTTTGCGCAAGTCGGCGGCGATGGGCGCGTTGGAGTCGGCGATGTCCTGGTTCTGGCACTTGGGGCAGCGCAGTTCCTTGGTCAGTTCGCGAAACCGCTCGCGGTCACCGTCCTTGGCGAATTCGTAGGTGTCGATGGCGGCGTGGGCCACGCCGGCCAATCCCAGCGCCAGCACCGCAGCAGCTAACAGACGCTTCATGGCTTGGCCTCATCGACCAGCGCCTGGTACTTGGCGGCCAATTGCTCGCGCCAGACCACTTCGTCGATCACGCCGACGTACTTGTCGCGGATCACGCCCTTGGCATCGATAAAGAAGGTTTCCGGGGCGCCGTATACGCCAAGGTTCAAACCGAGGTTGCCGTCTTCATCGCGAATGTCCAATTGATAAGGGTTGTGGAACTCCGCCAGCCACTTCAAGGCCGCCGCATTGTCGTCCTTGTAGTTGATGCCGTAGATCACCACGCCCTTCTCGGCCAATTTGTTCAGCACCGGGTGTTCGACGCGGCACGAGATGCACCAGGTCGCCCACACGTTGACCAGCGCCGGTTTGCCCAACAGGTCGGCCTGGGTCAGGGTCTTGTCACCCTGCACGGTCTTCAGGCTGAACGCCGGGAAGGGCTTGCCGATCATCGCCGAGGGCAACTCGGCCGGGTCCAGGTACAGCCCGCGATACAGGAACACTGCCACCACCAAAAAGGCCGCCAGCGGTAACACCATCAACCAACGCTTCATGCCGCCGCTCCTGAAAGGCCGAGGGCTTCGCGCACCCGGCTCTTGACCTTGACCCGATAACGCCGGTCCAGCGCGGCCAGCAAACCACCAAAACCGGTGAGCAAACCGCCGAACCAGATCCAGCGCACGAACGGTTTGACGTGCACACGCACCGCCCAGGCGCCGTCGCCCAGCGGTTCACCCAGCGCCACATAGAGGTCGCGGGTGAAACCGGCGTCGATCCCGGCTTCGGTCATCATTGAGCTCTGCACGGTGTACAGACGTTTTTCCGGATGCAACACGGCCACTTCCTTGCCGTTGCGCACTACACGGATGGTGCCTTTGTCGGAGGTAAAGTTAGGGCCTTCGAAGTGCTTGGCGCCTTCGAAGATGAAGTGGTAGCCGGCCAGGTCCATGGACTCGCCGGGTGCCAGGCGCAGGTCGCGCTCGGCGCTGTTCTGGCTGGAGAGCACCACGCCCAGAGCGCACACGGCAATGCCGATGTGGGCGATTTGCATGCCCCAATAGCTGCGGGTCAAGGTTGGCAAGCCTTTGATCAGGCCTTTGTGACGGGTCTTGTCGACAATATCGCGCACGCCGGCCAGTAACACCCAGGCGGCGAGCAGGAAGGTGGCGAGCACCGCCCAGTTGAAATCGCCGTAAGCGAACCCGGCGATCACCGCCAGGGCCACGCTGCCCAACAGCACTGGCATCAGCATGCCGGCCAGCCATTTCACCGGGGTGTCTTTCCAGCGCACCAGCATGCCGACCGCCATGACCACCATCAACAGGCCCATCAATGGAATAAACAGCGCGTTGAAATACGGCGGGCCAACGGACAACTTGGCGCCGCTCAAGGCATCCAGCACCAGCGGGTAAAGGGTGCCGAGCAGAATCATCGACGCGGCCACCACCAGCACCAGGTTATTGCCCAGCAGCAGGGTCTCCCGCGACCAAAGGTTGAAACCGACCTGGCTCTTGACCACCGGCGCGCGCAGGGCGAACAGGGTAAGTGAGCCGCCGACTACAAACAGCAGGAAGATCAGGATGAATACGCCGCGCTCAGGGTCGGACGCAAACGCATGCACCGACGTCAGCACGCCCGAACGCACGAGGAAGGTGCCGAGCAGGCTGAGGGAAAACGCCGCGATGGCCAGCAACACGGTCCAGCTCTTGAACACGCCGCGCTTTTCGGTGACGGCAAGCGAGTGGATCAGCGCCGTACCGACCAGCCATGGCATGAACGAGGCGTTTTCCACCGGGTCCCAGAACCACCAGCCGCCCCAGCCGAGTTCGTAATAGGCCCACCATGACCCCAAGGTGATACCAATACCGAGGAAGGCCCAGGCGACGATGGTCCACGGCCGCGACCAGCGCGCCCAAGCGGCATCGAGGCGCCCGCCGAGCAAGGCGGCGATGGCGAAGGCGAAGGCCACCGAGAAACCGACGTAACCCATGTAGAGCATCGGTGGGTGCACGATCAGACCGATGTCCTGCAGCAATGGGTTGAGGTCATGCCCGTCTACCGGGATCTGCGGCAGGATGCGGCTGAACGGGTTGGAGGTCATGATCAGGAACAGCAGGAAGCCGATGCTGATCATGCCCATCACCGCCAGCACCCGCGCCAGCATGACTTGCGGCAATTGGCGCGAGAACACCGACACCGCGAAGGTCCAGCCACCGAGGATCAACGCCCACAGCAGCAACGAGCCTTCGTGGGCGCCCCACACGGCGCTGAACTTGTAGTACCAAGGCAGCGCGCTGTTGGAGTTATTGGCCACATAGGCGACGGAAAAGTCGTCAGTCATAAAGGCGTAGGTCAGGCAACCGAACGCGAACACCAGGAAGGCAAACTGGCCCCAGGCGGCCGGCTGGGCCAGGCTCATCCACAGGCGGTCGCCGCGCCAGGCACCGAGCAACGGCACCACGGCCTGGACGACGGCAAAGCACAGGGCGAGGATCATCGCCAACTGACCCAGCTCCGGAATAAACAGTGCAGATGTCATGGCTTAACCCTCCTTGGCAGGCTGTGAAGTTGCGCCTGGGGCGGATTGGCCGCTGTCTTTGAGCGCCTTGGTAACTTCCGGCGGCATGTATTTCTCATCGTGCTTGGCCAGCACTTCATCGGCGACCACGACACCCTCAGCGTTGAGCTTGCCCAGGGCGACGATGCCCTGGCCCTCGCGGAACAGGTCCGGGAGGATGCCGCGATAGGTAATGGTGACGGCCTTGTTGAAGTCGGTGACCACGAAGGTCACGTCCAGAGAATCGCCGGAACGCTTCAGCGAGCCCTTCTCCACCATGCCGCCGGCGCGAATGCGCGTGTCCAGCGGGGCTTCGCCGTTGGCGATCTGGGTTGGGGTGTAGAACAGGTTGATGTTCTCCCGCAGGGCGCTCATCGCCAGGCCCACGGCAATACTCACGCCGGCCAGGATGGCAAGGATGATCAACAGACGCTTTCTACGCAGCGGATTCACTTTTCGGTCTCCCGGCGCAGACGACGCGCCTCTTGTTGCAGGTAACGCTTGCGGGCCAGGATCGGCGCGGCGACGTTAAGGGCCAGCACCGCCAGGCAGATGCCATAGGCCGTCCAGACATACAGGCCATGATGGCCCATGGCGAGAAAATCACTGAAAGAATCAAAACTCATCCACGCGCTCCCAGGCAGGTTTGCACTTCGGCCTTGACCCAACTGGCGCGGGCTTCACGCTTGAGCACCTCGAGGCGCATGCGCATCAGCAGCACGGCGCCGAAGAAGCAGTAGAACCCCAGCACCATCAGCAGCAGCGGCGCCCACATTTCCACGGGCATTGCCGGTTTTTCGGTGAGGGTGAAGGTGGCGCCCTGGTGCAGGGTGTTCCACCACTCCACCGAGTACTTGATGATCGGGATGTTGATCACGCCGACGATGGCCAGTACCGCACAGGCCTTGGCGGCGCTGTCACGGTTACTGATGGCGTTACCCAGGGCAATCAGGCCGAAGTACAGGAACAGCAGGATCAGCATCGACGTGAGACGCGCATCCCACACCCACCATGAACCCCAGGTCGGTTTGCCCCAGATCGCGCCGGTGACCAGCGCCACGGCAGTCATCCATGCGCCGATGGGGGCGGCGCATTGCAGGGCCACGTCGGCCAGCTTCATCTTCCACACAAGGCCGACGACGCCGCACACGGCCAGCATCACGTAACAGGACTGGGCCAGCATCGCGGCCGGCACGTGGATATAGATGATGCGAAAGCTGTTGCCTTGCTGGTAATCCGGCGGCGCGAAGGCCAGCCCCCAGACCAGGCCGATGCCGATCAGCAACAGGGCTGCGATGCTCAACCACGGCAGCAGCTTGCCGCTGATGCCGTAAAACCATTTGGGCGAGCCGAGCTTGTGAAACCAGGTCCAGTTCATTGCTGTTTCCATCACGGTTGTTTCTCGTCTTTGCGAGAAACTCAGGGTCTTTACTGGTTAATAACGCTTAACCAGACCTCATTATTCGCCGACGCTGATCTTCAGGCCAGCCGCTATAGCAAAGGGTGTCAGGGTTACCGCCAGGGCGGTCAGGCTGCCAAGCCACAAGAGGTAACCCGTCGCCGGCATGCCCATGAGCGCGGCTTGCAAAGCACCGCTGCCCAGGATCAACACCGGGATATACAAAGGCAGAATCAGCAGGGCCAGTAACAGGCCGCCCCGCTTCAAACCGACGGTCAACGCTGCGCCCACCGCCCCCAACAGGCTGAGCACCGGCGTACCGAGTAACAAGGAACACAGCAACACCGGCAGGCATTCGACGGGCAAGCCCAACATCATCGCCAGCAGCGGCGAGAGCAAGACTAGCGCCAAGCCGGAAAAAGCCCAGTGTGCCAGTACCTTTGCCAGTACCAGAAGTGGCAAAGGGTGCGACGAAAGGACCCACTGTTCCAGGGAACCGTCTTCGAAATCACTGCGAAACAGCCCATCCAGCGAGAGCAGGACGGACAAAAGCGCTGCCACCCACACCAGCCCCGGGGACAAGGTTTGCAACAGTTTAGTATCGGGGCCGACCGCCAACGGGAACAACGCGATGACAATAGCGAAGAACACCAGCGGATTGGCCAATTCAGCCGGGCGACGGCACAGCAATCGTGCTTCACGGGCGACCAACAGGGCAAACACACTCATAGCGACCACCGGCCCAAGTCCATGTCACGGTAACCGGCAGGCACGTGCGTCAGACTGTGGTGAGTCGTGAGGACCACCAACCCACCCTGCTCACAGTGCCGGGCCAGGTGTGCTTCGAGTTGAGTCACGCCCTGTTTGTCGAGGGCGGTGAACGGTTCGTCGAGAATCCACAGCGGCGGGCCGGGCAGATACAAACGGGCCAGGGCCACGCGGCGTTGCTGCCCGGCGGACAACGTATGACAGGGCACGTCTTCGAAACCCTTGAGGCCGACCGCCGCCAGGGCTTGCCAGATGGCGTCGCGGGAAGCCGGATGATGCAGGGCACTGAGCCAACTGAGGTTTTCTTCGGGCGTGAGCACATCCTTGATCCCGGCGGCGTGGCCGATCCAGATAAGGTTGCGGGCGAGTTCGGTGCGTTGTTCGTTGAGGGGCTTGCCGTTGAGTCGCACCTCACCTGCCGTCGGCTGCATCAACCCGGCCAGCAAGCGCAGCAAACTGGTTTTGCCGCTGCCGTTCGGGCCGCTGATTTGCACCATGTCGCCGCCCGCCAGACGCAGTTCGAGGTGTTCGAACAGCATCCGCAGGTCGCGTTCACAGGCAAGCGCTACGGCTTCAAGAAGAGGGCTGGTCAAGAGATCGCGGGCCTTTACGGTTCAAGTCGGCGGTGCAGCGGCCGTTATAGAGAGATGCACAATAACGGCTTTGGCGACCGATTTTAGAGAGCTGGATCAAATAGTTGTGAGGTTTTTACCGCTCTCTTTGCAGACGGGCGGCATTATACATGTGATGCCCTACTCTAAAGAGGGCAATTTCCCCAGAGACGACGCGCACGATGACCGGTGAGATCAACCTTCCTACGCTGCCTCCTGCCCCGGCCACCGGGCCAGCCCCGCTGCCCCCGACCGGTGAGTTGCTCAAACTGCTGGAGCCGCAGACCGGCTTGATCGACCCTGGGAAAACTGTAAACGCCGAGGTGATTGCGCTTAAACAAGGCGGCGACGCGTTTCAACTGTTGCTCAAGTTGACCCTCGAAGGCGGCCGCCAGACCCTGGTGCAAGCCAGCAGCGCGCAACCATTGCCGCTGGGCAGCAACGTGGCGGTGAGCCAGACGCCGACAGGCAACCTGACCATTACCTTGCAGCAAGCCTTGAGTGCCAATGTGGCCGCCCTCACCCGTATCGACACCACGCAAATGCCGGAAGGCACGCTGCTGCAGGCCAAGGTGCTGACCACCCAGATGCTGCCGCAGGGCGCGACGCAACCGGCGATCTATCGCTCGCTGGTGACGGTGCTCAATAACGCCCTCGCCGGGACGACGCTGACCCTGGAAAGCCCGCAGCCACTGCGGGTCGGCAGTTTACTCAGCGCCGTGGTGCAGAATGCGCAAACCTTGAATTTCGTGCCGTTAAGCGGGCTTAAGGATCAATTGGCCGTCGCGCAACAACTCTCGACCCAGCAAAGCCGCCAGGGTTCGCTGGACGTGGTCTTTACTGCCTTGCAAAACTTGCCCGCTGATGACAGCACCTCCACCGACCTGCGCGCCGCCGCCGCGCGTTTGCTGGCGGCCCTGCCAGACCTGGCACAAGTCAGCAATCCCAAGGTCCTGGCGCAATTGGTCCAGAACAGCGGCGCGTTTCTTGAAGCCAAGTTGTTGGTCGGGCAAAATCCGCAAATTCCCCCGCTGGACATGAAAGGCGCACTGCTGCGCCTGGTCGCCGAGCTGGTGCCGGCCCTGCCCACCGGCACCAACCTCAACGCCATCCTCGCCGCCAATACCCTGGCCCAGGTGCTGCCGAACTTCGTGCGCAACCCGCTGAGTACGCTCGGCCAGATCAGCGCCCGGCAAGCACCCGCTGGGTTTCCGCTGCCGGATCGGTTGATGCAGCGCCTGGAAGGCGAAAGCGACCTGGAAAACCTGCTGCGCCTGGCAGCCGGGGCGATTTCACGCTTGCAGAGCCACCAGCTGTCGAGCCTGGAGCAGACCGGCACCACGGCCGACGGCCGGCTGCAGACCACCTGGCAGTTGGAAATCCCCATGCGCACCTTGCAGGACATCGTGCCATTGCAGGTCAAGTTCCAGCGCGAAGAACCCACGCCGGACAAGGACCAGCCCGAGCGCAAAGACAAAAAAGACCCCAAGCAGATGCTCTGGCGCGTCGAGCTGGCGTTCGACATGGAGCCGCTCGGGCCGCTGCAGGTTCAGGCGCAACTGACACAGGGCAAACTGTCCAGCCAGTTGTGGGCGACTCGGCCCTTTACCGCCAGTTTGATCGAAAGCCACTTGGGCAACTTACGCGAGCGCCTGGTGACCTCGGGTCTCAATGTCGGCGACCTGGATTGCCACCTCGGCACCCCGCCACGCGGGCCACGCACCGGACTGGAGCAACGCTGGGTGGATGAAACCGCATGAAAAACCCAACCCCACCGCGCCAGGCGATTGCCCTCAAGTATGACGGCCAGCAAGCACCGACCCTGACAGCCAAGGGCGACGATGCCCTGGCCGAAGCCATTTTGAAGTTGGCGCGGGAAAATGAAGTGCCGATCTATGAGAACGCGGAGCTGGTGAAGCTGCTGGCGCGCATGGAATTGGGGGACAGTATCCCGGAGGAGTTGTACCGCACGGTGGCGGAGATCATTGCGTTCGCCTGGACACTCAAAGGCAAGTTCCCGGTGGGGTATGACCCGAATGCCGAGCCGGTGGAGCGGGATGTGACGGAGCGTGGCGACGATTACTGAAAAGTCTCAGAAATACATAATCCAAAATGTGGGAGCTGGCTTGCCTGCGATAGCGGTACACCTGTTCCAGATAAGCAAGCTGACACATCGCCATCGCAGGCAAGCCAGCTCCCACATTTAGCTCTCTATTGTCAGTTCAGGACTTCACTCAGGGGGATGAAGTTGACTCGATCCCCCAATGCCAACGTCGTTCCCTCCAACACCTCCACAAACCCCTCGGCCCACGCCGCGCTGCGCAGCACGCCGGAACTCTGGTTGCGGTAGATGATTGCTTTGCCCTGCTCGATACGCCCGCGCAGATACTCGCGGCGATTGCCCGGCTTGGGCCAGGTGAAGCCCACCGGCACTTCGAAACGCAGCGGCGCCACGTCCTGCACACCTTGGCGGCGCAGCAGATAAGGGCGGGCCAGCAGCGCGAAGGTCACCAGAGTCGAGGCCGGGTTGCCCGGCAGGCCGATCACCGGCACGCCACGAAAATGGCCGAAGGTCAGCGGTTTTCCCGGTTTGATCGCCAGCTTCCACAAGGCCAGCTCACCCTCTTCGCGCAGGGCGATGCCGAGGAAGTCCGCCTCGCCCACCGACACGCCACCGGTCGACAGAATCAAGTCGACACTGCCCAAATCGGCCAGGCGTGTGCGGGTTTTTTCCAGATCATCCGGCAGAATCCCGGCATCGATCACTTCACAGCCCATCCGCGCAAGCCAGCTGCACAGCACACGGCGATTGCTGTTGTAGATTTGCCCCGGGCCCAGCGGCAAGCCCGGCTCGATCAGCTCGTCACCGGTGGACAGCACGGCCACGCGCACGCGGCGCACCACACTCAGGCGGTCATGGCCGAGGGACGCAGCCAGGCCCAGCTCGATCGGGCCGAGCCGGGTGCCGGCGGTTAATACACACTCGCCGACGGTGGTTTCCTGGCCTTGGGGGCGGATGTTCTGGTTGACCTGCAAGGGTTCGGAGAAGCCCACGCGTTCGTCGGCGTGGACCACGGCGTTTTCCTGCATCTCTACACAGTCCGCACCTTCGGGCACCGGGGCGCCGGTAAAGATGCGCGCGCAAGTGCCTTGCGCCAATGGCTGCGGCGCCTGGCCGGCGAAGATGCGCTGGCTGACGGGCAAGGGCTCGCCATTCCAGTCCGACAGCCGCAGGGCGTAGCCGTCCATGGCGCTGTTGGGCCAGGGCGGCAGATCGAGGGTGGAGATGAGGTCTTGCGCCAGCACACGGCCATCGCACCCGCCCAGAGGCAGCACGTCCTGCTCACGGATCGGCGCGGCTTCGGCCATGTCCAGCAGTTGGCGCAACGCGTCTTCCACCGGCAGCAAAGCGCCGGTTTTACCGGGCTTATCCACGGGATTCGCAGGGTTCGGCCTGCTTCAGGTGGGGAACGAAGTTGCACGGGCGGTGGCGGTTATCCAGTTGCTCGGCAAGGATGCCATCCCAGCCTGTGCGCACCGCATTGGTCGAACCTGGCAGGCAACATACCAGCGTGCCATTGGCCAGGCCGGCCAGGGCGCGCGATTGCACGGTGGAGGTGCCGATATCGGCCACCGAGATCTGGCGGAACAGTTCGCCAAACCCATCGACTTGCTTGTCCAGCAGGCAGCTCACCGCTTCGGGCGTGCTGTCACGGCCGGTGAAGCCGGTGCCACCGGTGATCAGCACCACTTGCACCACGTCTTCGGCGATCCAGTGGGCGACTTGGGCGCGAATTTTGTAGAGGTCGTCCTTGAGCAGCACGCGCTCGGCCAGGTTGTGGCCGGCGGCGGTCAGGCGGTCGACGAAGACCTGGCCCGAGGTGTCGGTGTCCAGGGTGCGGGTGTCGCTGACGGTCAGTACAGCGATATTCAGGGGTACAAAGGGCGCATCAGCCTTGGCTTTCATGGCTCGGTCCGGTTGTCGAAGGAACAGCCCGATGTTATATCACAGGGCCCTATTTACCTGCCGCAGCGGAACCGCCATGTCTCTCGATTCTTCGCCCCTGCCCTGTTCGATTCTGCTGCTGGCCGGTGGCCGTGGCCAACGTATGGGCGGCCAGGACAAAGGCCTGTTGCAATGGCAGGGTCAGCCGCTGATCGCGCACTTGCAGCGCCTGACCCGGCCACTGACGGACGACCTGATTATCTCGTGCAACCGCAACCACGAGCGGTACGCGCCCTATGCCGACCAGTTGGTGAGCGACGACAACCCAGACTTCCCCGGCCCGCTGGCAGGCATCCGTGCGGGCTTGGCTGCCGCACATCATGAGCATGTGTTGATACTGCCGTGTGACGTGCCGAATATAGACGTGGGACTACTCACCGACCTGCGTGAGACTGCTCGCCGCAATCCGCTGCTGCCGGTGATGGTGCGTCATGGTGAATTCTGGGAACCCTTGATCTGCATCATCCCGACTTGCCTCCAAACCGAGGTAGAACGGGCATGGGACGCCGGTGAACGGAGCCCGCGCAAGATCCTCTTGCAACTGGGTGGCGTGGGCCTGGAATGCCAGGCGCAAGACCCGCGGCTGGCCAACCTGAACACACCGGAGCTGTTGCACCCAGGGTTCGGCGTGTCAGAATGAACCTCGCACAAGGAACTTTGTCGACGCCACGCGCGTCACAAGGTCAGCTGTTTAAAAGAATTCTTTTGGAGACACACTCATGACTCAACGGACCATCGCCGCTCTCATGCTTGCACTGGGCCTCGCCACTCTCGCCGGTTGCGCCTCGCCTACAGTGATCACCCTGAATGACGGTCGCGAAATCCAGGCCGTCGACACCCCTAAATACGACAAGGCTTCGGGCTTCTATGAGTTCGAGCAACTTGACGGCAAGCAGACCCGCATCAACAAAGATCAGGTTCGCACCGTTAAAGACCTGTAAGTCTTAGGGTTTGCCAACAAGGCCCGCCTCGCGCGGGCCTTGTCGTTTCCGGGAGTTACCAGTCGAGACTGATCCGGCTGCGGAACTCGCGTTGTTCACCCGTGACCGGGTCGATAAACCGCACGCCCTGGGCCAGCAGCTTGAGTGGCTTGGCGTAGTCGTCCTCGGCGTCCTTGATCACGTCGGGGTAGAACGGGTCATTGCAGATACTCGCCCCCAGCGCGGTCATGTGCACGCGCAGCTGGTGCTTCTTGCCGGTCACGGGAAACAGGCCGTAGCGCCACAGGTCGCCATTTTTTTCGCGCACTTCCACCGCGGTTTCGGTGTTGCTGGCGCCCGGCCCTTCCTGCATGCGGAAGAACGGCTCGCCATCCACCAGGCGGCTTTTGTGCACCCTGGGGAACGTCAGGTTCGGCAAGGCTGGGGCGATAGCTTCGTAGAATTTGTCGATGCGCCGCGTGGGAAACAGCTGTTGATACGCCGAACGGCTTTGCGGGTTGGCCGAGAACAGCACCAGCCCGGCCGTATGGCGGTCGATGCGATGCAAGGGAACAAGCGCGGGGTTATCCAGGCGACGAATCAGGCGGCGCAACAGGGTCTGCTCGACGTATTCGCCGGCAGGCGTTACCGGCAGAAAATGCGGCTTGTCGGCCACGACCAAATGTTCGTCGGCGTACAGGATGGTTTCCTTTACCGGGATCACCTTCTCATTCGGTACTTCACGGAAGTAATAAATGCACAGGCCTTCCTTGTAGGCCAGGCCGAGGCTGATCGGGTTGCCGTTGATGTCGAGCACACGGCCTCGGGCGATGCGGTCCAGCCAGTGTTCACGACTGATCGCCGGAAAATGCTCGCACAGGCAATCCAGCACGGTTGCCCAGGGGCCAGGTGGCAAATACAACGTGCTGGCTTGGTGCTGGGACGCGGAGAAACCGGATGTGGACATGACAATGCTCAAAGCCTGGAAAATCAGGCAGGCATTATCCCGCATGGAGCGGGATTGAGCCTAGGGCGGATCTCAGGCCTTTGCCAATTCGGCCCGCAGGATCGGCGAGGCACTGGCGGCGTCGGTAAACTCCTTGAGCCAGCGCAGCACGTCCACCGCTTCCCAACGGCCGGGATCGTAAAGCGCGTACAACAAGCCCTGGTAACCCACGACATCCAACTGCTTGTGGTAACCGGCGCGCTGGAACAAGGCTTCGATTTCTGCGAAGCAGGTATTGAAATGCACTTTGTTAAACGGCGTCTTGCCTTCCGTGACCAGGCCATCCAGGCGCAGCTCGTTCACCGCGTCGCGCACGACATCGGCGGACATGCGATTGACGCTGCTTTTCAGTTGTTCAACATTCACCACGGGCGTTCCCTCTACTCAATCACTGTACAAGCATACAGTAACGTAATAATTGGAAACTCGCCATCGGTGACGGACATCTGTTTCACCGAGACTCAACCGTTGTGCGTCGGACGCATCCCCGACTTGAAAGGCTTTTTCAGAGATTTCCCAAGCGAGCGCTTATCTGCTGGCAATTGCTTCGTAGAACATCAACAAATTGCTCCACGGTAGACGATTCGGGGCGGTGCAACGGCCGTACGACGCTCACACAGTAAGAAATTGAGTGGGAAAAGCGACGGATCTGCAAACCCCGGCCAACATAGTCGAGGGCTGTGAGCGGGTTCACAATGGCAACGCCGACCCCCAGGTTGACGGTCGCACACACGGCGCTCGCGTTATGCGTCTCTACCACCAGGCGCCTTTCAATGCCTGACTGCTGAAAGATAGCGTCGGTTTTGATTCTGTAGGGATCATCCGCTGCAAGGTAAACAAAGTTTTGCCCCTCGAAGTCTTGTGGTGTAAGGACGGTTTTCGCATTCAACTCGTGATCAGACGGCAAGACACACACCACGTCGAGGTTTAAGAGTGTTTCGACGTAGGTTCCCGGAGGTGTTTCCAGGGTTTCAGTCAACCCCAGGTGATAACGCTGAGCAGTCAGCGACTCCTCGAGCGCGGGCGACTCCTGCGGCGTGATGTTAATGCTCACGCCCGGAAATTTACTGCAGAAATCCTGGCAGACCTGCGGTAACAGAGCATTTGAGAAAGCCGGAATACACGTCAACGAAATTTGCCCTTGCCGAAAATGCCTGATGGCCTCGACGGCATTTTTCACACGGGCCAGCCCGACATAGCTGCGTTGAACTTCATCGAACAGCATCAGACCATGCTCTGTCGGGATCAACTTTGCACCCGCGCGCTTGAACAACGTCAACTGGGTCAGCGTTTCGAACCGGCTGAGCTCTCGGCTGATGGTGGGCTGCGAGGTATGCAGAAGTGCAGCGGCAGCTGTCGCACTGCCTGTGGTCATTACCGCCCAGAATACTTCTACATGGCGAAAACTGAAATTCATGGGCCAACCTCGCGATGAATTGAACAAGCTCGATCATATCAGAAATGAATAGCCAGCCACTAAATTGATATTTTTACTTTGTTTTTTTGCTGCGCATACTTTCCCAGTACTCAACACTTTAGCGATCAAGGTGATCGCTACTTGAGTGCGCTTATCGCGTCCTGAATAAAATAACTCTATAGCGAGCGGGCGATGAAATACCGGCGATTTGGACGACTGGAATGGAACGTTTCTGAAGTTGGATATGGAATGTGGGGCGTCGCTGGTGGTGAAGGGGGTTGGACAGGCTCATCCGATATCAGCGGCATGGCGGCGTTGGAACATTCGATTAATCTAGGCTGTAACTTTTTCGATACGGCATGGATTTATGGTCGTGGCCACAGCGAAAAAATGCTTGGAGAAGCATTGCGCAACCACCCCGGCAAAACCTTATATGTTGCCACTAAAGTTCCGCCTAAGAACCGAGAGTGGCCCTCTCATCGGGGTGACCGCCTAGACCAAATATTTCCGCCTGATCATATTAACGAATATGTCGAGAAAAGTTTGCAGTCATTAGGCATGGCCTCCCTGGATTTATTGCAGTTTCATGTATGGGAAGATGCCTGGGCCAAAGATGAGTCCTGGATGCGCGTTGTTGATGAACTCAAACGGCAAGGCCTGATTCGCGGCATCGGCATAAGTGTCAATCGCTGGGAGCCAACCAACGTAGTTGAAACACTCAAAACGGGAATGATCGACGCGGTACAAGTGATTTATAACGTCTTTGATCAAGCGCCTGAAGATGAATTACTTCCGTTATGCCGTGAACTGGACATTGCCGTCATCGCCAGGGTGCCCTTCGACGAAGGCTCTCTGACGGGGAATTTAACGGTCGATTCCACTTGGCCCGCGGGTGATTGGAGAAGCAGCTATTTCGTGCCAGAAAACCTGGCAGCGACAGTTGCGCGGGTCGAGTCTTTGAAACGGGCTCTTCGCACCGACACTCACCTATCGGAAGTTGCGCTGAGGTTCATCCTGTCCAACGATAACATCACAACTACTATTCCTGGCATGCGTTCTATCCCACACGTGGAAGCAAACGTAGCGTGTTCTGAAAAGGGAAAGATAGGGCAGACGCTGATGACGTTGTTAAGACAGCACAGGTGGGACCGTGAGCCAACCGCATGGTCACAATAATAGGCGTGAAGCGGAAACGTTAATAACAACAACTCTATAAAGGACTACAGCGTGAAATTCTCGGACTTGAAAGGCAAGAAAGTTGGAATCTGTGCATCCGGTGGCCTGGTTAGCTTATTCATTGCACAGCGTTTGAAAGAGGAACAGGTCGACGTCGAACAGTTCATTGTCGATATCGGCCAACCGGGTGATGAAGCGCACAAGTTTTGTGCAGACAACATTGAATTGATGCAGGCCGTAAATGTCATTGATTTGAAGGAAGACATTGCGCTTAGCTTTCTCCAGGCTGTACGTGCCCAGGCTCAGTACGACGGTGGCTACTGGAACACGACTGGCATTGCCAGAGCGGTAACCGTCAAGGGGCTGGTGAATGCATTGCGCACGCGGCAGTGCAGTGTATTGGCACATGGCGCAGTTCACGGCGGCAACGATGAATTCCGCTTCAATTACTACTTGAAAATGTTTGCGCCAGAGATCACGCCCTTTTCGCCTTGGGAAGACTCAAGCACGTCCGATCGGTTTCGAACCCGCGTTGATATGGGCGATTTTGTTGCCGACGCTGACGAAACCATGATGCGCAATAAAGCCAATCACTCCGTTGATGCCAACGTCGGCGGCGTGTCACATGAGAATCGCGAAGTTGAGGTGCTCTCAAATTCACCCGACATGATCAGCCCCATTATGGGCGTAAGGGTCATGGATGCGCCGGACGTGCCAGAGACTTGCAGCATTACCTTTAAGCAAGGTATCCCCGTTGAGATTAATGGTCAGCCCGTGAGTCACTACCAGGCGATCGCCGAAGCTAACAGGATCGCGGGTCGCAATGGGGTGGTCTTGAAGAACGTATTGGAAAACCGAATGAACGGCACTAAGGGTCGCGGCCTATACGAATCTCCGGGGCTTGATATGCTCGGTATTGCAGCAAAACATCTACTGCAAGCAACGGTTGACAAGGACTCATGGGAGGTCCTGCGGTTCTTGTCGCCCTTTATCGCACGTCAATCGTATGCAGGTCGTTTGTATGACCCCGCCACGCAAGCCGCATTGGCCAACGTGGCAGCATTGACTGAACAGGCGAATGGCACCGTCGATGTGATCGCGTATAAAGGCAACTACATGGTTGACCGCGTACGCGAGTACTCCAAGTCGCGATTCACCGCACAACAATTCCGTTTCGCTCATGGCGGGCAAAAGTGGATCACTGAATCCGTTTAAGTCATGAGGGGCTGACGGTCCTCGCAGCCTGCACGTATTGTTGAAATAAAGGTTAACTATGCAGCACAGACTAATTGTTATGTGGGCCCCTCCACGCTCGCTGTCCACCGCGTTTGTACGTGTGATCGCGGCGCGTGGCGACTTCACTATATTGCATGAGCCTCTGTGCGACCTGTCGGCGCGCGGTGTATACAACCACCCGCAGACGGATCATTCAACTCAGACGTTGAACAACTCAACGGAGATGTTCAACTACGTACAGGCATTGCGTGCGCAGCGTGCTGTGTTCATCAAAGACACCTGTGAGTTTGACTATCGCCACCGACTGACGGGAACGCATTATATGCGTGAGGCGCAACATGTATTTATGTTGCGCAACCCGGAGAAGGTGATTAACTCACACTATCATATTAACCCAGACCTGACATGTAATGAGGTCGGCTACCAACACTTGGCTGAACTCTATGATGCCGTGAGGGCTGAGTCGATACATTCGCCCTTGTTCGTTGATGCGGATGACATGATCCTGAGTCCTGAGTGTGCAATCTCGAGTTTTTGCAGCGATGCAAACTTGCAACACATACCCGCTGCTCTCCAGTGGCAGAGCGGACACTTGGATGTGTGGGAGCGAACCCAGCATTGGCACCTGGATGCAGCAAACAGCACACGCATCGCGCCGATCAAAAAGCAATACAGCACGCGTGTAGACAACCATCCGGCACTGCATGAATTTTATTTAGAAAACATGCCGTATTATGAGTATTTAAAGCGCGAACGTGAGGCTGTACTAAACAAAAACCTTGGTGATCTAAGGTGACGAAAGAAATGCATACAACTGATGGGTCCTGCGACCTGACGTGGCAATTATTTCCCGTGGAACAATCTATGCGCAGCGCTAGATTGAAACAAAAACCGTGTGTGCTTTGGTTTACTGGCTTAAGTGGGGCCGGCAAGAGCACCGTGGCCGGTCTTGTAGAGTCGCTGTTATTCCAGAAAGGTTACCTGACTTACGTATTGGACGGGGACAACGTACGTCATGGGCTATGCCGTGATCTGGGCTTCACCCACCAAGGGCGAAGTGAAAACATTCGGCGGGTGGGTGAAGTCAGCAAGCTGCTGGCTGACGCGGGTTTAATCGTATTAACCGCGTTTATTTCTCCTTTTCGACATGACCGTGCCCTGGCAAGAGCTCTGATTGGCGACAGTGATTACGTGGAAATCTTTATCAATGCCTCTTTTGATGTGTGCGAGGCGCGCGATCCAAAAGGGCTCTATAAAAAGGCCAGGGAGAAACAGGTCGCCGAGTTCACCGGCATTGATTCTCCGTACGAACCACCGGTACACCCAGAGCTCATCATCAATACTGACACTCAAACCGCGATTGATTGCGCGGAGAAGATTGTCAACTATTTATACAGCACGGGTCGGCTGTTATTGGAGTCAGCGGATAACTGCTTGCCCCGCGAGCGTGTCAGTGCACGCAGTTAACGTCATCAATTCGAGGAAGCAAGATGGACCATTTTAATTTTATCGACGGGCATTTACATGTGGAAGACCTCGATGTTCGTCAGATAGTCGAACAGCATGGAAGCCCGGTTTATATCTATTCAGCGCAGACGCTGAAAAATCACTACACCGTGCTCAAAGATGCTTTTTCCGCCCTCTCGCCATTGATTTGTTTTTCAGTTAAAAGCTGCAGTAACCTCAGCATCCTTAAGCTCTTAGTCGATCAAGGATCAGGGCTTGATGTGGTGAGTGGCGGCGAGCTCTACCGGGCACTGATGGCGGGCGTGACTGCGGATAAGATTGTGTTTGCCGGTGTCGGCAAGTCACATGAAGAAATTCGCTACGCGGTTGAAACTGGCGTTTTCCTTTTTAATGTGGAGTCTGAGGCCGAGTTGCTGCGGCTGGATGAGATCGCTTCGACGGCCGGTAAGCGCATAAAGGTGGCCATTCGTGTTAATCCGGATGTCGCCGATGCTGGCACCCATGAAAAAACATCAACAGGCGGTCGTCAGACAAAATTTGGCATTCCGATTGAACGCGCCTATGAACTCTTCGAACCAAAGCGTTACCCAAGCGTAGATGTCGTTGGTATCCATATTCACCTTGGATCGCCGATTCCATCGGCTCAGACTTATTTGTCTGCCATCGATAAGATTGAGGACATGACTAATCGGCTTGAGGCGGTTGATTGCAAAATCGAATTTGTCAACATTGGCGGAGGCTTTCCAGCGCAGTACGGAACAGAAAGCAATCCCGTTTGTTCATTAACTGAAACGGGAGCACTCATTGGTGAGCGTCTACAAGGACTGAAACAGCGGGGCATTCGTTTCATCATTGAACCTGGTCGTTCGATCAGCGCAAATGCCGGTATTTTGCTGACCACTGTCGAATATATTAAACAGGGCTGGGATCGCAAGATTGCGATTGTGGATGCGGGCATGAACGCACTGCTGCGCCCCACCCTGTATGGCGCTAACCATATTATTTGGCCGACCCAATTTAACAATTTTTCTGGCCATTGGACTGCGTTAACGGAGAGCACCCAGCATTCCGACACCCCCCCCTTGGAAGAAACCGATATTGTCGGACCTATTTGTGAGACCGGCGACCACTTTGCTTTAGGTCGACCATTACCGGCGTTCGGCAATGGCAGTTTATTGGCTATTTTTTCATGTGGTGCATATGGCATGAGCATGGCCAGCCAATACAACTCCCGTGGGCGCCCACCCGAAGTATTAGTTGAGGGCAGCCATGCCAAGTTAATACGGGCTCGTGAGACTTACGAAGATTTAGTGGCTCACGAATTATGTGGTTTAAACAACGCTTAACGCTGACTCACTGCGGCGGCTCTCTCAATAGACTGGAATGTGACAATGACTAACAAAATGGCAGTAATCGTCGATGCTTATTCCACTGGCGCGAAACTGGCCTCTAAGTTTCATTCAGAGGGTGTAGCCGTTTTGCACGTCCAAAGTGCCTCGCCCATCATTGATTTTTATATCAACGATTTCAAACCCGGCGATTTTATCGCTAACGTGGTTTTTAACGGCTTGGCCGAATGCTTGGTTGAAATAGATCGGTGGTTGAACGGCATCAAACCCATTTGTGTTTTAGCCGGTGCAGAGACGGGCATTGAATTAGCGGATCTGCTCGCCTCCGAACTGGGCGTAGAAGGAAACACCAAGGAGACGTCGCGTGTTCGGCGAGATAAATACGCAATGGCCTGCGCGCTTAAAGAAGCGGGTTTAGCCACGCCTGATTTTCTGCGCACGGACAGTTTACATGCGTTAACTGAATGGGCCTCAGGCCACTGTTGGCCACTTGTACTGAAGCCCTTAGCCAGTGCTGGCAATGACAGTGTATTTTTCTGCAACAACCCCACCGAACTGAAGAATGCTTTTCACTCCATCTACAACAAAGCCAATCGCTTTGGCGGGCACAATAACCATGTGTTAGCGCAGACCCTTTTGAAGGGCACGCAATACGTCATTAATAGTGTTTCGATCGACGCGCAGCATTATATTTCTGATATGTGGATAGATCGCCGCAAAGTGATTGCCGGTGCATCAAATATTTATGATTGCGAAGAACTCCTGGCCTATGAGGGTGAGGTACAGGAGGCTTTAGTCAGCTATATGAAAAAAGCGCTGGATGCGCTGGGTGTGCGTAACGGGCCCGCTCACTCCGAAATCATGATGACTGCTGAAGGCCCGGTGTTGATTGAAACAGGCGCCCGCCTGCAGGGTGCAATGCTTGAAGAGGCCGTCATTGAGGCGCTTGGCGAGAGCCAGGTCACTCTGACGATCGAACGTTATTGTCACCCTCACCTGTTCAAACGGCGTTTGGGCCAGCAGTATGTTTTATCAAAACATGTCCTATGCGTAGCAATGATTTCCGACCAGGAAGGTGTCATTGTCGAGACGACAGGCTTCGAGAACATTCGCTCGCTTTCCTCCTATGCATGCCATTTTCATCTGCCTGAAAAGGGTGATGATATATCACGCACCATCGATTTATTCTCGATCCCTGGCGTTGTTTATCTCAGCCATGAAGAACTCGCTGTTCTACAGCAGGACTACGAAACGATCCGTCGGCTTGAGCGAGCACACCAAGTGTTTTCTGTGCATGAGAAAGTGTTTGCATAACACCGGGACCACTCGGAACCACCTTAGTTGAGCGAGTAGCACAGCCTTCGCTCGCTTGCCGATTGACCATTTACAACATTCTCTGACGAAAGCACATAGCGCTTAAATTGTTTATACATTTCTATTTACAGGAGTATTAGATGATTATTGGTCAACGCGAGCACTCGCCCCTGAATGGCGGTCAGCCAGACAGGTTAAGTGTACTGGCGATGGTGTATGCGGCTGCACACATGCAGGGAAGCAAAACAGCAGTCACCTGCGGTGATCACTCCCTTACTTATAATGAACTAATCGCCGCTGCACGCGCCAACGCCAAGCGTTTGCACGCGTGCAGTGTGAGCGATAAAGACATTGTGCTCTGTGCATTGCCGACCGGTGTTGAGCTACCCATCGCTTGGTTGTCCGTGATGATGACCAACGCCATCATTATTCCGATAGATGCCAAATGGCCGGAAAATAGAATACACGCCGTCGTTGAGGCCAGTCAGGCAACATGGGTTATAACGAATGGAGAACAGCCCGCTTTAAGGAATGCCGGCTTGAATCTATTTGAGATAAGATTCGACGGGGCGACGGACTTAAGTCCTGAAGCGCACGCTCAGTGCGTCTCAGACGACCTGCTCTATGGTTTCTTCACATCGGGATCAACCGGCCGCCCGAAATGCGCCTTGAATTATCACGCTGGACTTGTGAATCGCTTTGCCTACATGACTAAACGCTTTGGTGGCGGGCATACTGTCTATCAGAACAGCGCGCCCTTATTCGACTCGTCGATTTGGCAAATGCTATGGCCGCTCACCAACGGTGGCATGGCAGTATTGCCTAAACAGCGCGATCACTGGAATGTAGAGTCGCTGGTTGACGAGATAGAGCGTCATCAAATCACGATGACTGATTTCGTACCCACCCTCTTCAAATTATTAATTCGTGCTTTAGAGAATGGAACCCTTGCTGCAAAACGCTTAGACAGCTTGCGGCATGTCTTGATCGGCGGAGAAGAGATTGACGCTGAATCCGTGCACACGTTTAGGCGCTTGTTCCCACGTTGTACGGTCATCAATACCTATGGTCACACCGAGGCATCAATCGGGATGGTATTTCATGAGGTGTGCGATCACGACGATGACAAGATTCCACTCGGCCTGCCTATCGATAATACGTATGTCAAAATAGTTGACGACCAGTTGAGGCCCGTCACCGATGGTGCCTTTGGTGAAATTGTTGTTGCCGGTATTTGCGTCGGGGGGGGCTACCTCAATGCTCCGGAACTGAGCGCACGATCATTTATACGTAATCCATTTTCAGACCTGCCTGGGGAGAAGGTCTACCTGACTGGTGACATTGGCCGTATACGGTCTGATGGTTGCCTGGAATATGGCGGCAGAGCTGACGATCAAGTAAAGGTGCGTGGCGTTCGCATCGAACTCAATGAAATAGTGTCGGCAATCAAGACGGGGTTCGAGGCCGTAAACGACGCACTGGCGTTTGTCTTGCCAACTCAGCAGGGCGACGCAAGTCTGGCGCTGGTCTACGTGTCGTCACACGCATTGGATTTGCAGCACGTACGGCGCGAACTGGCGCGGCATCTGCCGGCGACACACATGCCCCAGTTGGTGCATCACTTGAAGACGCTGCCTATTTCACCGAATGGGAAAGTAGACCGTAAACGCATAATCAATGACTTGAAAAACCATCACTCAGATACGCTACAACCTTGCAGCAGCAGTACCCTTCTGGAAAAAGTGGTTGCTTGTTATCGCATCGTACTGCTGAACAATCAGATGGATGGTGAAGACGACTTTTTCGAGTGCGGTGGAGATTCGTTAGCGGCGGCTAATCTGTCACTGACATTGGGCGAGCATATTTCAACCGATGTTCCGATGACCGCTATTTATCAGTACTCAACGCCGTCACGGCTGGCCGACTTTATCAGCGGCCGTGAGCGAACGGTCGACGCCACGCAGAGCGACCGCTTAGCAAGGGTCGCATTCACTAATCACCAGCCGACGGCGACAACGAGTGCGACGCTCTTATTGACCGGATCGAGTGGTTTTGTTGGCATTCATATTCTTGCGCACCTATTAGCCACCACCCACCTGAACGTGACCGTTCTGCTACGCGGCAGCAGCAGAGAAAGTGCTTTATGCCGTTTGGAAAACGTGTTCCTGAACGCGTTCCCTGCACAAGAATTACAACGCCAACGTATTAATGTCGTGCTGGGTGATTTGGCCTTGGCGCGTTGGGGGCTGAATCAAGATGAATGGCAACATCAATGTGCTTCTGTTGATGAGGTGATTCATTGTGGCGCAGCGGTCAATTTCCTGTTCCATGCCTCTCAATTGTTCTCTGCGAATGTGGGTGGAACCCAGGAACTCATCCGATTCTGTAACGAAGGTAAGGCAAAGAGGTTGCACCACGTTTCATCGTTGGCAGCCAAGCTGCCTTCAGGTGCCGGCCGCGTTTCGGGAGACATCGTCTCGGAAGTCGAGGCAGCCGCATTAGGTGTGACCGGGTATGGATATACCAAATACCTGGCAGACAACCTCATCGTTGCCGCACAGCAGCAAGGGCTGCATGCCAGGATCTATCGGGTTGATGATGTGTTGCCTTCAATGAACACCGGCTACTCGAATGGTCAGTCGCTCTTTCATTTACTGCTAAAGCAATGCGTTCAGATGGGCGTTGCGCCTGCTGGCTGCGGCAGCCTGGGACTACTGTCTGCGGACGCGTTGGCCGAGTGGCTGTGCACGTTTGTGGGTAGCCAGGAACGGTTCGAGAGCGGGGCATCATTGATTGATGTTGTTGGCCAACAATACGTTGGATTTGACGACATTGTGCGCTATACCGCGCAGAAAATCGGTCGTGATACAGCCTCCGCATCCTACACAGAATTTTTGTCAATGCTCACGCACATGGGTCAAAGTAAAGCAACGTTGATACATCAAATATTACCGCCAGTGGATGCTGACAAAGTGGCATTCACCAAAGAGTCCAGTTGTTTGCCAGAGAATATTCCTCACGCCCATCTAATCACAGCGGACCTGAATAGTTTTGATGCTTTCATTCGCTTGCTCAAAGCCGAACTAGACGAGATGCCAAATAGCAAACATAGCGTGCTGAGCTAAAGCGCGAAGTGCGTGGCTTGAACGTTGACAAGCACTTTAACTGTTTACCTTTATTTTCCAGGAGAGACCTGTGATGCGTCGCTTAATTATGATCGGTGGCTGGACTGAGATTTATGTAAAGGCCAAGGAGTGTGGCTTCCATCTGACCGTCGTACAGCAAAAAGAAGATATTACGTTCGAAGACTTTCTCATCGCGGATCAAATCATTTCCTCTCCCATGGGAGAAAAAGTAGTCGTCGACCTGGTCGAGACGCTGCATCGAGGGAAGCCATTTCACGCGGTCGTTTCCTTTCAAGAGTTTGGTCTCTTGAATGCAGCGCTGATCCAGGATCGGCTGGGCATCCTGGGAAATCCGCTTGGCCCGGTTTTATTGACACGCGACAAAGGCCATATGCGCGCGCACATGAAAGCGACCGGCATACCATCGATTCCATTCGCAACCGTTAACAGCCCTGAAGAGGTCATCGTTTTTGCACGCGAGTGCGGATGGCCCATCATCATCAAACCGGTGAACGGTGCGGGGAGCCTGCAGGTGCACAAACTGTTTTCGGAAGATGAAGTGGTGCCAGCCTATCACGCTATCAAGCAGGATTTCTTGACCACGGATTTAATTAAATATGACTTTCCTGACATCGGGATTATTGCTGAAAAGTTTATCGAGGGCCCCGAAGTCAGTGTCGAGGCCATTTCTTGGGACGGTCAGCACACGGTATTGGGCGTCACCGACAAAATCACAACTGGCTACCCTGGATTTGTAGAGACCGGGCACAGTATGCCTTCGGCACTTGCGCCTGAAAAAATTGATGCCATCCAACGCCTAACCGAATCTTTCCTCACCTCTATTGGTCATCTGTATGGCCCCTCCCATACCGAAGTCATCTTTTCGGAAACCGGGCCCGTTATTGTTGAATCCCATACACGCACGGGTGGCGACCGCATTTTTGAAATGACCGAGTTGGCGTGTGGCGTCGACATGTTTACCGCTACGCTTCAAGGTTTGTTTGGGGCATTCCCGGACATTCAAATGACTAAAACCAACGGTGCCGCAATTCGGTATCTGTCGTTGCCGACAGGCCGGGTGGCAAGCATTTCAGGGTTGGATACCGCGAATCAATCGCCAGGGGTCGTCCGGTGCGATATCACGGTTAAGGCTGGCGACACCTGCAAACGCCCTCAGAACTCAGATGAAAGGGCTGGCTACATTCTTGCGAACGGGGACAGCGGACCGCAGGCAATTGACAACGTGATGCGAGCCTTAGCCAAGGTCACGGTTGAAGTGGAGCGCATTGATGCTTAGCTTGCTCTCACTCATTGCCGGCCGGGAATTCAGAAAATACATTGCCGCGTCGATATTAACCGCCATTGGAAGCGGCATGTATTTCGTTGCCATTTCTTGGTACATCTACACAACCTCAGGCTCCGCAATGGCAGTCGGTTGGGTGCTGATCGTTTCTTCATTGCCGGGTTTGCTGTTTTCACCGTGGATTGGAGTGTTGGTTGACCGGTGGAATGTTCGATCCATTTGTATAGTCGCCGATTTTGCGCGGGCACTCATTTTGATGTTCGTTGCGGTTTCAATGTACTACGAGGTCTTGGGGCTCGCATCAATTTACCTGGCGACCTTTCTGATCGCGCTGTGTGAGAACTTCTTTCAACCTGCCGTCGGTGCGTTGATACGCGATATTGTCCCGAAGGAGCGTCTTCTTGAAGCCAATGTGTCGAGCAGTATGAGCATGCAAATCGGCTTGTTGATTGGCGCCAGCATTGGCGGCTTTTTGGTTGCACTGTTCGGCACGCAATATGTGGTCGTCATTAATGTCATCTCATTTTCCATCTCTGGTTTCCTTACCCTATGGATAAAACACACGCCCGCGATCAAATACAGTGTCAATAAGTTAGTTAAGCCAAGTGTTATCAGGGAGTTTTATGACGCGATTCACTATGCGATTGGCACACGCTTTGTCATTGGGCTGGCCATCCAGCAAATGTTTATTTATGTAACGCTTTCTGTGTGCAATACACTTCTGCCGATTTTCGTTGATAGAGAGCTTTCAGCGGGCGCCCAAGGCTTTGGGTTAATTGATGCGGTGTGGGGAGTGGGCGCGATCTGTGGAGGCTTTTCACTGACCTATATTGTTAAAAAAATGAGCGCTGAGTGGTTTGGCGTCGTCGGCTTAACTGCGATTTCCTTTTTGCTGTTTATTTTCTTGACGGCAAATAGTGTGCCTCAAGCGGCGATTGCTTATTTCTTGTTAGGCGCTTTTGTCGTCATGATTCGGGTCAATTCAGACACCCTTATTGCGATAGGCGTAGAGCCCTCCCATTTTGGAAAAGTCAAAGCTGCCATTTCGATGTTCATCTCCTATGTGAGCCTTATTGCCTACGCGGGTGTGGGTTACTTGGGAGATATAATGTCTGTTCGCTGGATTTATTTGGCATTGAGCGTGGTTATTCTATGCTCGGCGCTGGGGATGTTATGGAAAAACCTATCGAAAGACGCACGCGTGGTATTAGGTAACGTCGACAGCGCTATTAAGGGGTGTCGAAAAACCAACGGTTGACGCACGCCAGCCCACCGATTTTTTGAGTTCCCACTGGCGGGGGTAGCAAAAAATCGGTGGGTCGTTCGGCCTCTTCCTAAAGCAGAAACGAGACCACTTGTTCCGTGTCGAACGGCCAGCCCAATTCAGCCCCTGTATCCACCCGCCGAAGCACCGGAATACGCAGGCCGTAGGTCTCGAACAGGGCTTCGGAGTCGGCAATATCGACCAGCTCGACCATCAAACCGTGTTCGACCAGCGGCATGACTTCTTCTTCGGCGAGCTCACACAGATGGCAGCCCAGTGTGGTGAACAACTGACATTCAGGAGTCATGACAAAGTGACCTGATAGGAAGTAGGTCACTATTCTATGCTCACCCCGATACGGCCAACAGCCCACAATCCCTGATCCAGATCACCATGGCCTATCACTGAGTCAGCGATCCTCGCAGCTTTTTGCCCGCTCACCCCGCAATGGAGATGCACGTGTTCGCCAACCTGCTGATCATTCTGGCTTCATCCCTGGTGGTGATTGCGCTGTTTCGCCGGCTACGATTGCCGCCCGTGCTCGGCTATCTGTGCGTGGGCCTGGCCGTGGGGCCCACCGCGCTGGACTGGGTGAATGACAGTGAAGACCTGCCTGACCTCGCCGAGTTGGGGGTGGTATTCCTGCTGTTTTCCCTTGGGTTGGAATTTTCCCTCACCAAGATGTTCGCGTTGCGCAGCGTGGTATTCGGGCTGGGCAGCTTGCAGGTACTGGGCTGCGGTGTGCTGCTGGGAGGCCTGCTGATGGGGTTCGGTCTGGCGCCAGGCGTCGCCCTGTTGCTGGGCGCCGGGCTGGCGTTGTCCTCCACGGCCATCGTCAGCAAGGAGCTGACCAGCCTCGGGGAAATTTTCAGCAGCCATGGCCAGAATGCGATTGGCGTGCTGCTGTTCCAAGATGTGGTGGCAGTGCTGCTGCTCACCTTGGTGCCGGTGTTTGCCGGTAACAGCGACCAGGCCTGGTACTGGGCGTTGCCGCTGACGTTGGGTAAAACCGTGCTGTTGTTCGTCGGCCTGCTGTTCGCCAGTCTCTGGTTATTGCCACGCCTGTTTCACGAAGTCGCGGCGTCCCATTCAGCGGAGCTGTTTGTGTTGTTGGCCCTGGTGATCGTATTGCTGACTGCCTGGCTCACTCACTTACTGGGGCTCTCCCCGGCCCTCGGCGCTTTCCTGGCGGGCATGCTGTTGGGCGAAAGCCATTACCGGCATCAGATCGAAGCCGACATCCGGCCGTTTCGCGACATCCTGCTGGGGCTGTTTTTTGTCAGCATCGGCATGCTCATCGACCTGCAGCTGTTCGTCAGCCATAGCCTGCTGATCCTCGGCTTGACCCTCGCACTGATGCTGATCAAGGCCTCGGTGGTCGCGGCCTTGGTCAAACTGCGCGGCAGCGACCGTGAAACGGCCTGGCGCAGCGGCCTGGCCCTGGCTCAGGGCGGCGAGTTCTGTTTTGCGCTGATGGCGCAAATGCAACACAGCCGGTTGATACCCGAAGCGTTCAACGGCCTGCTGCTCGCTGCCACCTTCTGCTCGATGCTGCTGACCCCGCTGTTACTGCGCGCTGCGCCGACGATTGCCCTGCGCCTGCACCGCAAGCCCAACCAGCAGGTGCAACTGGAAGCAATCACCGCGCTCAACGCCCAATTGAGCGGCCATGTGGTGATTTGCGGGTATGGCCGCGTCGGACAATCCATCGGGCGCTTTCTGCACCGCGAGCAACAGGCGTTCATCGCACTGGATGATGATCCGGCGCAGGTGCAGCAAGCCGCCACGGACGACAGCAGCGTGCACTACGGTGACTGTCGCCGTGGTGCCCTGCTGAGTGCGGTCGGCCTGGAACGCGCACGGTTAGTGGTGATCGCGGTGGATAACAGCGATGTCGCCCTATTGGTATTGACGGAGGCACGCCGGATCAATCCGGACGTGCCGATTCTGGTGCGCACCCGTGACGACAGCCAGTTGGCTGAACTGAAAGCCGCAGGCGCCAGCGAAGTGGTGCCCGAACTGCTGGAGTCGAGCCTGATGCTCGCCTCCCACGCCTTGATCCTGCTCGGGCTTTCGGACGAACAGGTGCAGGCGCGGGTCGACGAGGTGCGGCGTAACCGCTATCGCCTATTGCACGGTTTCTACCCGCGAACCGACGAGCCGATCAATCCTGACTGACCGCGCCGATCTTGTGGATCGACAGGTCCGCGCCGTAGTACTCCTGTTCCTGGCTCAAGCGCAGCCCGTGCACGCGCTTGATCACGCCGTACACCAACAGGCCGCCGACCAGCGCCACCGCCACCCCCAGCGCGGTGCCGATCAACTGGCTGATCAGGCTCACGCCGCCCAAGCCGCCAAGAGCGGTCTGGCCGAACAGGCCGCATGCGATACCGCCCCACACGCCGCACAAACCATGCAATGGCCACACACCCAGCACGTCATCGATTTTCCAGCGATCCTGGGCGGCGATGAAGAACCACACGAACAAAGCACCGGCGACGACACCGGTGACCAGTGCGCCCACAGGGTGCATCAAGTCGGACCCGGCGCAGATCGCCACCAGCCCGGCCAGCGGACCGTTATGCAGGAAGCCAGGGTCATTGCGGCCGATCACCAGGGCAGCAACGGTGCCGCCAACCATGGCCATCAGCGAGTTGACGGCGACGAGGCCGCTGACGCCATTCAAGGTCTGCGCGCTCATCACGTTAAAGCCGAACCAGCCAACGATCAGGATCCACGCCCCCAACGCCAGGAAGGGAATGCTCGACGGCGCGAATGCCACCAGACGCCCTTCTCGATAGCGCCCGTTACGCGGGCCCAAGAGCAGCACCGCCGCCAGCGCCAGCCAACCGCCCATGGCGTGCACCACCACGGAACCGGCGAAGTCATGGAAGCTGGCACCAAAGGTGGCGAGCAACCAGGCTTGCAGGCCGAAATTGCCGTTCCACACCATGCCCTCGAAAAACGGGTAGATAAACGCCACGATCAGCGCGGTGGCACACAGCTGAGGCGCGAACTTTGCGCGCTCGGCAATGCCTCCGGAAATAATCGCCGGGATCGCCGCCGCAAAGGTCAGCAGGAAGAAAAACTTCACCAGGCCGTAGCCGTGATCGGCACTGATCACCGCCGCCGGCTGCATAAAGCTCACACCGTAGGAGATCCAGTAGCCTATAAAGAAATAAGCCAAGGTCGAGATGGCGAAGTCGCTGAGGATCTTCGACAGGGCGTTGACCTGGTTTTTCTGGCGCACGGTGCCGACTTCCAGGAACGCAAAACCGGCGTGCATGGCCAGGACCATGACCGCGCCAATCAAAATAAACAGGGTGTTGGAGCTGTGGACTAACGTGTCCACTGCACTTTGCAAATTTTCCATGGAGGTTGGCAGGCCTGCGTTAAGGGCAAAAAGCACCAAAGCGGTTCAAGCCAGGGTTTCGCGCACTAAATTGGCACCGCCGGCCCCGCACCTCGTCAGAGGGCGTGAACCGCTTTAGCGCAGCGAACACCACAACAAGCCATTACCGACAGGGTTTTTCCGCGAGTTTGAGTTATTTAGGGTAAGGTTTTTCAAGGCATTAGCCTCAGGCCGCCCAGATTCAGCGCACGCCCCGGGGCATGCGCACCAAGGCAAAGCAAAAGCTGTACCAGACAATTGAAGTGAACCTTCACAGAAGCCTGTGACTCGAAACCACACGTACAGATCAGCCAATCACGGAGATAACCATGGCCAGAAGAACTGCAAAGACTGCTCAAGAGATACTGATGGCGGATTTTCAAACCCTGGTCAGTGACACTGAAAAGTTGCTCGACGACACCGCCGTGCTGGCCGGTGATCAGGCCGATGAGCTGCGTACCAAGATCCACGACAGCTTGCTCAAGGCCCGCGAAACCCTGCAACTGACCGAAGACTCCCTGCGCGAACGCGGCGCGGCGGCGGTCACTGCAACGGAAGATTACGTGCAGGCCAACCCTTGGCAGTCGGTGGGCATTGCCGCCGGCGTTGGTTTTCTGATCGGTCTGCTGGCTACAAGGCGCTAACATTATGTCTATCGGCGAATCCGGCTCGTCCACGAGCTCAAGCTCCACTTCCCGACGCCTGGGCGCGGCCGTTCTGGGCTTGCTGCACAGCCACGTCGAGTTATTTGGCATCGAGTTGCAAGAGCAGAAATCGCGCACGGTGAGCCTGTTGCTGTTCGCAGGCCTGGCGCTGGTGTTTGCCCTGCTGCTGTTGGTGGGGCTGTCGGCGCTGGTGATGATTCTGGTGTGGGACACTTACCGTCTCACCGGGATCATTAGCCTGTGCGTGTTCTATTCCCTGGCCGCAGTGTTCTGCGGAGTGCGCTTGAAGGCGGCGATATTCGATGAGTCCACGCCGTTCCATGCCACCCTTGAAGAACTGGCCAACGACCGGGAGCGCCTGCTGCCATGAGCATGACTGAAATCCCGCAAACCGCTTCCCGCCGCGAAATGCGCAAGGCGTTGATTCGCCTGCGCATGGAAATGCACCGCCAGGAAATCCGCCACGAGTCCCAGCAACTGATGGCCCCCCTGAACAAAATGCGCGACATGCGCCATAACTGGCAGGACAGCCTGGGCATCAAGCACGCGCCACTGTGGGGCGTGGCCGCGGTGACACTGATGGGCTTTTTTACCGGCAAGGGCGCCAAGGGCGGCAGCATCAGCAGCCTGACACGCTTGGTGCGGCTGGGCGCCGGTTTGATCCCGCTGATTAAATTGGCCATGCAAGGGGCTTCGCGTAAAGGCTGAACCGCGCTGGCTGCATTCTTGCAAACAGAATCGGCCCGGCCCTCGAACATGAGGGCCGGGCCTTTTTTTGCCAGCTCTCTTAAGGAGGCCCCGTGATCGACGGGCAACCGCTCGCCTGCTTCCAGCCGTTCATCGACACCGCCACCGGGCGCATTGCCGGTGTAGAGGCCCTCGGCCGCCTGCGCCAGGCTGATGGCCGCTTGCTGTCCGTGGGCCCGCTGTTTGCTGACCCGCGGACACCCGGCGTAACCTTGCGCCGCCTTGACCGACAAATCCGTGACAATGCTTTAAGTCGCCTCCATGAAGCGCCCGAAGACTGGTTTCTCAGCCTGAACATCTCGCCACGCTGGATCAATCGCCTGCGCCCTGGCCAAGCCTTGCCCAGTTTGAAACAGGTGCACGCCTACGGTATCGATCCGCGGCGCATCGTGTTTGAAATCACCGAGTTGGGAGGCGACATCCAGCGCCTGGCCGACGTGGTGGTGCGTTATCGCAACGCCGGTGCGCGGATCGCCATTGATGACTTCGGCGCCGGCTATTCCCAGCTCGACCGCGTTCTGGCGCTGCAACCGGATATTCTCAAGCTGGACATGCGCCTGTTCCAGGAAGCCGCTAAAGGCGGGCCGAGCAGTGACGTGGTAAGGGCGTTGGCGCAGATGGCGGAAAAAACCGGGTGCTGGATTATCGCCGAAGGCGTGGAAACCGAGGCGCAATTGAGTTTCGCCCTGGAATGCGGGGCGCGGTATGTGCAAGGTTACCTGTTTGCTCAGGCGCAGCTGGAATGGTTTGCAGCGGATGCCTTCGTAACGCGATTTGCCCAACTGCGTACGGTTTACGTCCAGCACAAACTCGCAGAGCGGGGCCGCTTGATGCAGTTGCGTCTGCAATTGGTCGAGCTGATGCGAATCCTGCAAACCTGGGCACAGTGCCGGGCGCCTCTGAATCAATTACCCCAATTGCCGGACTTCCCCTGGCTGCTGCGCTTTTACCAGTGCGACCGCCATGGCACCCAACTCACACCCAACTTCGAATGGCGCCAGGATGCCTGGCAGGCGGACAGCCGCTACCTGGGCCACAACTGGTCGTGGCGCCCCTACTTCTATCATCTGCTCGCCGAAGGCTGGGAGGAGCGACGCCTGACGCTCTCGTCGACCTACCGCGACGCCACCACCAACCAGTATTGCCTGACCGCCGGACAATTCTTCGATAACGGCCAGCGCTTGCTGTTAATCGATATCGATGCGGCCGGCCTGTAGATTTTCGCTTGCCGAGGCCCCGCTGAACCGGGAAGCTGGGAGGGTCATTCACCGTACGGAGAGTACCCGCCTTGGATTGGCCCACCCTGCTGACACGCGAACGTCTTGGAAAGCCCCTGCACAGCCCCGAAGAACTCGGCCGCAGCCCGTTTCACAAAGACCACGACCGTATTATTTTCTCCGGCGCATTCCGCCGACTTGGCCGCAAGACCCAAGTGCACCCGGTATCGAGCAATGACCATATCCATACCCGCCTGACCCACTCCCTGGAAGTCAGCTGCGTCGGCCGCTCTCTCGGTATGCGCGTGGGCGAAACCCTGCGCAGCGCCCTGCCCGACTGGTGTGAGCCGAACGACCTGGGCATGGTGGTGCAATCGGCCTGCCTGGCCCATGACATCGGCAACCCGCCGTTCGGGCATTCCGGTGAAGACGCCATTCGCCACTGGTTCCAACAGGCGGCCGGGCGCGGCTGGCTGGATGACATGAGCACTGCCGAGCGCAATGACTTCCTCAATTTCGAAGGCAATGCCCAGGGTTTTCGGGTACTGACCCAGCTGGAATACCACCAGTTCGACGGCGGCACACGGCTGACCTATGCCACCCTCGGCACTTATTTGAAATACCCATGGACCGCCCGCCACGCGGACTCATTGGGCTACAAGAAACATAAGTTCGGCTGTTATCAGAGCGAGCTGCCAATCCTTGAGCAGATCGCCCACAAACTCGGCCTGCCGCAGTTGGAAGAACAACGCTGGGCCCGTCATCCGTTGGTCTACCTGATGGAGGCGGCAGACGATATCTGCTACGCCTTGATCGACCTCGAAGACGGCCTGGAAATGGAATTGCTGGAATATGCCGAGGTGGAGTCGTTGTTGCTCGACCTGGTGGGTGACGATTTGCCCCAGACTTACCGGCAACTGGGCCCGGAGGACTCTCGTCGGCGAAAGCTGGCGATCCTGCGCGGTAAGGCGATCGAGCATCTGACCAATGCAGCCGCTCGGGCCTTTGTCGAACAACAGGACGCCTTGCTCGCCGGTACGCTGCCGGGTGACCTCGTGGAGCACATGCACGGCCCCGCCAAGCGCTGCGTACTGGATGCCAAGGACATGGCGCGTAAAAAAATCTTCCAGGACAAGCGCAAGACCCTGCACGAAATCGGCGCCTACACGACTTTGGAAATCCTCTTGAACGCCTTTTGCGGTGCCGCACTGGAGCAGCATGGGGGACGCACGCCGTCGTTCAAGAACCGGCGCATCCTCGACTTGCTGGGCAACAGCGCGCCAAATCCAGCCTGGTCGCTGCACACTTCGTTTTTGCGCATGATCGACTTTATCGCGGGCATGACAGACAGCTATGCCACCGAGATGGCACGGGAGATGACCGGGCGTTCCAGCCCGCAGTGAAGATGATGGTCGCGCCGCCTGCTTCCCGTACAGATTTTACCTACGACGGGAACAGAGCGGCCTGATCGAATTCGCACACCCACTCGAGGAATAATCGCGCACGCTTCTGGCGGACTTGCTACGCCCGCGCCCCCTCTGAATGAGCCATGTGCCTTCTATGCCCCTACCCCGTCTTCGAATCCTGTTGGTGGAGGATCATCCCTTTCAGCTCCTGGCCACTCAGTGCCTGCTCAAAAGCTTCGGCTTCGAGCACGTGACCCTTGCAGAAAATGCCGAACAGGCCATCCGCACGATGTCCAGCGCCACGACTCCGTTTGACCTCATGCTGTGCGACCAATGCCTGCCTGATCTGCCAGGGCTGGAACTGGTGGAAATTGCCAGCCGCCGCCACTTCATAAGCGGCGCCATTCTACTGAGCGGGCTGCCGGCGACGGAACTGTCCACCCTGACAACACAAGCCTTGCAACGCGGCCTGCCACTCCTTGGCTATTTATTGAAGCCTCTGAATAAAGACGAACTTGCAGCGTTGATCGCGCCAATAAGCCCACTATAAATACCGGACTTTAAACGCTCTTCAGCGACGGATGAGCGTCTGAAAACCAGCGCTGAATCTGTAGCTCCGTCCATCAGCACACTGATTCAAACATTGCTTACATCCGACGGCGCAAAGCCTTAATGGAGGGTAGGCAACTACCTTTTTTTATGTAGGAATTCTCCTGTTTTATATCTACTCCCCCAAAGGCTCATCCTACTCCGTCATCTTCTGAGCTAATGTGCCCGCTTTATTTGCACTTGCATGGAATATGATTATGAACACAGTTTTTATCATTGATGACCACCCGGTTATCAGGTTGGCGATTCGTATGTTGTTGGAGCACGAAGGTTATAAAGTCGTTGGCGAAACGGACAACGGTTGTGACGCGATACAAATGGTTCGCGAATGCCTGCCGGACCTGATCATTCTGGATATCAGCATCCCGAAACTGGACGGCCTCGAAGTGCTGTGCCGATTCAACGCCATGAACACCTCCATGAAAACCCTGATTCTGACCGCCCAGAGCCCGACGTTGTTTGCCACGCGTTGCATGCGCTCGGGCGCAGATGGCTATGTGTGCAAGGAGGGTGACCTGAGCGAACTGCTGAGTGCCATTCGCGCGGTGCTGTCCGGTTACAACTACTTTCCCAGCCAGGCATTGAATAGCAATGGCGCCGACGGCAAGGACGGCCTGGAACTTGAACTGTTCAAGGCGGTAAACGACCGGGAACTGATGGTGTTGCAACTTTTCGCACAGGGCCGCACCAACAAAGAAATCGCCAAAGGTATGTTTCTAAGTAACAAGACAGTAAGTACTTACAAAAAAAGGCTGATGCAAAAACTTAAAGCCAAATCCTTGGTAGAACTTATCGAGATGGCAAAACGAAACGCGCTAGTGTGAGAAAGCGGATGCCCAGGCGTATAAAGGACTATCTGATTGTATTAATTGCCAGTATGTGCTTGAGCACTACTGTGCCCGCGACCCCTCAACCCGGTCCGGAACACTTCACCTTATTGAGCCGCGCGGGTACCGTTCAAATGGATACTCAACTGGACAAGGCTCAGCGCCAGTGGTTGCAGAACAAACGCGAACTGGTGCTGGGCACCTCGGCACCTGACTACCCACCCTTCGACCTGACCTCCAGCGGCCACGACTATGAGGGCCTGACCGCCGATTACGCCGGGCTATTGGCCAAAGCCATGGCCCTGCCCATCAAGGTAGTGCGCTACCCAACGCGGGAAGCATCGATCCGCGCTCTGGAAACAGGTGAAATTGACCTGCTGGGTTCTTCCAACGGCTTTGAGGCCGCCAACCCGAATCTCATCCTGTCACAGCCGTACGCGGTGGATCAGCCGGTGCTGGTGACCCGCGAAAGGGAAACGCGCAGTTTGAGCGATGGCCTGGCCGGGCTGCGCTTGAGCCTCGTCTACCATTACCTGCCGCTGAGCGAAGTGGAAAAGTTGTACCCGCAGGCGGATATCCGCGCCTTTCCCTCGTATCAAAACGCCTTGAATGCAGTGGCCTTTGATCAGGCCGATGTGTTTCTGGGCGACACCATCTCCACCCATTACATGATCAACAAGGGCTACCTGAAGAACGTTCGCATGGCCAATTTCGGCAAGCATGAAGCCTATGGTTTCAGCTTTGCGCTGCGTCAGGACCAGCCCATTTTGCTAAGCATTGTCGATTCGGTACTGGCGGCCGTTCCCATCAATGAGCGGGACAGCATCGCCAAGCGCTGGAGCGCCGGCAGCGATATCTTGCTGACCGACAAGAAACTGCAACTGACCCAACGCGAAGCGCGCTGGTTGAAAGAGCACCCGGTAGTCAAAGTCGTGGTCAATGAGACCTTCGCGCCGCTGACGTTCTTTGATGCCGACGGCAACTTTCGCGGCATCACCGCCGACCTGCTGGAACTGACTCGCCTGCGTACCGGCTTGCGTTTCGAAATCCAGAGCAGTCGCGAGGTCAACGCGATGATAGAGCGGGTCATCTCGGGTAAGGCCGACGTCATCGGCGCGATCATCCCCAGCGCCGAGCGGGAGGCTCAGCTCAGTTTCAGTCGTCCCTACCTGGAAAACTCCTATGTCCTGCTGACTCGCAAGGAGCCCAACGCACCCTCGAGCCTGGAGCAGATGGCGGGCAAACGCCTGGCAATCACTGTAGGCAACCCGTTGGAAAAAATCCTGCAAAAGGAATTCCCCAAGATTCGCCTGGCGGAAGTCAGTGACACCTTCAAGGCATCAGAAATGCTGGCCCAAGGGAATGTAGACGGTGCGGTGAACTCATTGGTAATCGCCAACTACTTTCTGTCCTCCCAGGTTTTCCAGGACAAATTACAGATCAGCGCCAGCATCGGCACCCTTCCAGCCACTTTAGCCCTTGCGACACCACGCCGCGCCGTCGAGCTGAGTTCAATCCTGGACAAGGCACTGCTGAGTATTTCCCCGGATGAAATGGGGGTGATCAACAGCCGCTGGCGGGGTTACACACCCGCCTCTGACAGCTACTGGCGCAATTACCACGAGTTGATTGCGCAAATCATCATCGGTACTGGGTTGCTGCTGCTGATTTCCCTGACCTGGAACGCCTACATGCGCCGCCAGATCAAACACCGGAAGATGGCCGAACGGGCACTCAACGACCAATTCGAGTTCATGCGCGCACTGGTCAATGAAACGCCGCACCCGATTTACGTACGCGACCGTAAGGGCCTGCTGCAAACCTGCAATGACAGTTACCTGCAAGTGTTCGGAGTCAAACGCGAAGAGGTGATTGGCAAGAGTGTGGTCCAAATGGACATGGCTCTGGAGTCGGAGGCGGCGCAGTACCACGCCGACTACCAACGGGTGGTAGCGGAAGGTAACCCGCTGATCCTCGATCGCTCCCTGCATATTCACGGAAAAAAACTGACGATCTACCATTGGATTCTTCCCTATCGCGACTCGGACGGCGAAGTTCAGGGCATTATCGGCGGTTGGATCGACATCAGTGACCGGCGCCAACTGTTCGACGAACTGCGCGCCGCCAAGGAACGCGCCGACGAGGCCAACCGGGCCAAAAGCACCTTTCTCGCCACCATGAGCCATGAAATTCGCACGCCGATGAATGCGGTGATCGGGATGTTGGAACTGACCCTCAAGCGCGCCGACCAGGGCCATCTTGATCGCCCGGCTATCGAAGTGGCCTACAACTCGGCCAAGGATCTGCTGGAGCTGATTGGCGATATCCTCGACATTGCTCGCATCGAGTCAGGCCGCCTGAGCCTTGCACCTGAGCGCGTAAATCTGCGGGAAGTGATCGAGTCGGTGGTACGCGTTTTCGATGGCCTGGCCCGCCAGAAAACCCTCAGCCTGTTGCTTGAATTCGACACGGATCTGGACGACACCGCCGTGCTGATCGACCCGCTGCGCTTCAAGCAGGTGCTGTCCAATCTGGTCAGCAACGCGATCAAATTCACCGAGCACGGACAGGTGAAGATCAAGGTGCAGGTGCAAGCCACCACACTGCCGAACGAGATCCAGATGAAACTGGTGGTCGAGGACACGGGCATCGGCATCAGCCGGGACGACCAATTGCGCCTGTTCGAACCCTTTGCCCAGGCCGACAACTCCGGACACCTGGCCAGGAGTGGAGCCGGCCTGGGGCTGGTGATCTGCCGCAGCCTGTGCGAAATGATGGGGGGGCAACTGAGCCTGAGCAGCGTGCCCATGGTGGGCACTCAAGTACAGGTCAGCCTGAAGATGACGTGCCTGCAGCCAAGCGAGGTACAGGACGAACTCAAGTCACAGCCGCCCGCTGCCGCGCCGGTACTCAATGTACTGGTGGTGGACGACCACCCGGCCAATCGCTTGCTGATGTGCCAGCAATTGGGTTATCTGGGGCATCAGTTCACGGCTGCCCAGCAGGGTGCCGCCGGGTTTCTGGCCTGGCGTCAGGAGCGCTTCGACCTGGTGATAGCCGACTGCAACATGCCCGTCATGAATGGCTATGAGTTGAGTCGCTCAATCCGTGAATATGAGCAGCGAGAGCAACAGGCACCCTGTGTGATACTCGGCTTCACCGCCAATGCCCAGCCCGAGGAGAAACATCGCTGCGCGCAAGCGGGCATGAACGACTGCCTGTTCAAACCCATCAGTCTTACGGCGCTGGAGCAGCAACTGGCGCGGATCAGACCTCAATCGGCGGTCCTGCGCCTGGACCTCGACTGCCTGGATGCACTGACCGGGGGCGATCCGCAATTGAGCCGGCGCTTGCTGGAGGAACTGTTGGACAGCAGTCGTCATGACCGCCAGGACCTGCTGACCTTGATGGCCAGACAGGCGCCGCCCCACGAAATCATTGAGCAAGCTCACAAGATCAAGGGCGCCGCGCGCATCGTCCAGGCATGCTCACTGGCCGCGCAATGCGAAGCACTGGAGCAGGCGTGCGCCCATAGCGATGATCGCCCCCTGATCGAGGCCGAGGTGAAGTTCCTGGAAAAACTCATGCTGGAACTGGAGAGGACACTGCAAGTGCAGCTCCATAAGCTGGACAGCCAATAACCGAGGCCAGCCCTCTACGCCCAGGTCAGCAGTCGGTCAAGCGTAGAAAAATCGCCGCCAATTGTTCGATACCCGCCTGGTCCTGCTCGTTAAAACGGGCCAGCGACGGGCTGTCCAGATCAAGAACGCCAATCAGCACGCCATCCTTGATCAATGGCACCACCAGTTCGCTGTTGGAGGCGCTGTCACAGGCGATATGGCCGGGGAACGCATGTACATCGTCCACCCGCTGGGTTTGCCGTGATGCTGCCGCTGCGCCGCATACGCCACGACCGAACGGAATGCGTACGCAAGCAATCTGGCCCTGGAACGGGCCAAGCACCAGCTCTTCATGGCGGTTGAGGTAGAAACCTGCCCAATTCAAGTCGTCCAACTGGTTGAACAGGAATGCAGAGAACTGGGCGCTGTTAGCGATAAAGTCACGCTCATCGGCCAGCAGCGATTCCAGTTGTGCACACAACATTGCATAGCCATCCAGGCCGGTGCCGGCCTGTTGCAAATCGATCATGGTTGACGCTCCAGCAGTTTGAGTCCTACCCAGTAACGGGCGAATTGATACGCGCAACGGCCGTTGCGATTGCCACGCCCGGTGGCCCAGCGTACGGCAAGGATGTCGAGGGCTTCATCGCGCTGCCACTGCAAGCCGGCCTTGCTGGCCAACTCCCCGATCCAGTGTTCGACCACCTCCAGAAAGTGTTCCTGGCTGAACGGGTAGAACGACAGCCACAGGCCAAAACGGTCGGACAGGGCGATCTTGTCTTCCACCGCCTCACTGGGGTGCAACTCACCGTCCACCCGCTTCCAGTTGTCATTGTCGCTCTGGTTTTCCGGCACCAGGTGACGACGGTTGGAGGTGGCATACAGCAACACGTTTTCCGGCGCCTGCTCCAGGGAGCCGTCCAACACGCTTTTGAGCACGCGGTAATCGCCCTCGCCCGCCTCGAAAGACAGGTCGTCGCAGAACAGGATAAAACGCTGCGGCAGCTTGAGCAGTTGCTCGACGACGCGGGGCAGGTCAGCCAGGTGATCACGCTCGATTTCAATCAGGCGCAACCCCGCCTTGGCGTGCCGGGCCAGCAAGGCGCGCACCATCGACGATTTACCGGTGCCGCGTGAGCCCCACAGCAGCGCATGGTTGGCAGGCAGCCCATCCAGAAATTGCTGGGTGTTACGTGCCAGTTGTTCACGCTGTTTGTCTATGCCGATGAGGTCAGACAAGCGCATATCCAGGCTCACTTCCAGCGGCAGCAAAAAGCCACTGCGGCCTTCGCGCTGCCAACGGGCAGCAAGGCACTGGTTCCAGTCGATGGCTTGGCGCGGCGCAGGTAACAGCGGCTCCAGACGAGCAAGTACCGCATCGGCGCGCTCAAGAAAGGCATTCAATCGAGAATCCACGATTATTCCTCTGGCAAGTTCTTGCAAAAGATGGCGTATTGGCAACCCTGTGGCAGACCGCACAAGGCTGCGTATAAAACGATTCATGCCGGCCAAGCCAGAGCCAGTGGATGTTCAGCTATGCTTGCCGGGCGAAGGGAAACGTGAAGTGGTTCAACACTCGATGGATATCAAGTTCGCCCACCGCTTGTCTTATAAACAAGCCAGATTGACTGTGCTGGTAGGTTTCGTCTTGGGAACCTTGCTCAGCCTGATCCAAATCGGCATTGATTATGCCAGCGAAGACGCATCGATCAACCGTGAAATACGCTCACTGATCGAAATCAGCCATAACCCCGCCTCGCGTATTGCCTACAACATTGATGCTGAACTCGCCCAGGAACTGACCCAGGGCCTGCTGCATTCCCCGGCGATTACCCGCGCGCAACTGATCGACAACAATGGCGTGGTCCTGGCCGACGTGAATCGACCGCGCAAGGAAAGTGCTTACCGGCCCATCAGCGATTTTCTGTTTGGTGCCAACCGTGAGTTCGAAGACCGGCTGTTCCTGAGCCACATGCCCAATGATTCTCTCGGCGTGCTGCGTCTGGACGTGGACACCTACACCTTTGGCAGCCGTTTCCTGCACCGTGCCGAGATTACCCTGCTCAACGGGTTCGCCCGCAGCCTGCTCCTGACAGGAATCCTGCTGGGCCTGTTCTACGTGATGCTGACCCAGCCGCTGGTGCGCATTATTCGCGCACTGAGTACCAGCAAGCAGGCCCGCCTGGATTGCCCACCGGGTCACGAAAACGATGAAATCGGCGTACTGGTCAACGTCGCCAACCAGCAATTTGAAAACATGGAAACCGAAATCGAGCAACGGCGCCACGCCGAGGACCGCCTTACCGAATACTTGGGCCAACTGGAAGATATCGTCTCCGCACGCACCTTGGAGCTCAAGGCCAGCAACCAACGTTTGAGCCAATCCAACGATGAGCTGGAGGCGGCAAAATTGACCGCTTTGGGCATGGCCCAGGCCCGCGCCGCATTCCTGGCCAATATGAGTCACGAGATCCGCACGCCGCTGAATGGTTTGCTGGGCATGATCGCGTTGTCACTGGACAGCCCGTTGAACGCCGAACAGCGCCAGCAGCTGTCCATCGCCCACGACTCGGGCAAAGTGTTGGTGGAATTGCTGAACGATATTCTCGACCTGTCTAAGTTTGACGCCGGCCAATTGGAGTTGGAGCGCATCCCGTTTGATCTCGGCTCCCTGGTGGAAGACACCGCCAACTTGCTGTCGCAGAACGCGGCGCCGAGTGTCGAGTTAACCTGCCTGATCGACCCACTCTTTCCCGCCCAGGTGATAGGCGACCCGACACGTGTGCGGCAAATCGTCAGCAATCTGCTCTCCAATGCCTTGAAGTTCACCCGCTTCGGCCGTGTCGATGTGCGCCTCAGCGCACAGGATGGCCGGGTAAAAATCGAGGTCTGTGACACGGGCATCGGTATCGCCCAGGAAGCGCAGGTGAAGATATTCCAGCCCTTCACCCAGGCAGGTGCGGGGATCACACGCCAATTTGGCGGAACGGGACTTGGGTTGGCGTTGACGCACAACCTGTGTGAGGCGATGAAGGGCCGGTTGAGTATCAGCTCGGAGGTTGGTTTTGGCAGCCAGTTCTGTGCTGATCTGCCGCTGCCCATGCATTTGCCCGCCGCCCGTTACGCGCCCCTGGCGGGTGAGGTAATCGTCATCACCAGCGGCAGCAATGGCCTGACAGAGTTGCTGACCACGCTGCTGCCCCATTGGGGCCTGGCACCGCGCTGCTATTCACAGGACGATGACCTGAGCGGGCAAACCCCCGACCTGCTGATCACTGACTGCCCGGAGTGCCTGTTCCGCCTGCGCCCGGCGATTAGCGCGCCCATTCTGCTGGTCACCGCCTATGGCAACTTCATGCCCAGCGAGGAAGTCGCCGCCCTTGCGCCGCTGCAGCAACAGGCACGCCCGCTGAGCCGCAACGCGCTGTACCAGATTCTGCAGCGCAACCTGCGCAGCGATGCGCAACTGATCCTCGACCCTATCCAAATGGAAAGCACACCCCTCGCGCAGCGGGCGCGCATCCTGTTGGTGGAAGACAACCCGGTCAATCAGTTGGTGGCCAAAGGCATGCTCAGCAAGCTGGGATGCGAAGTCATTGTGGCCGCCCACGGCGGCGAAGCACTCAGGCTCCTTGAAGAACAGCGCTTCGACATGGTGTTGATGGACTGCAATATGCCAGTGATGGACGGCTACGAAGCCAGCCGGCAGATTCGCCGCAGCGGGCGCTGGCCGGACCTGCCTATCGTCGCCTTGACCGCCAACGCCCTCTCGGAAGAACGCCAGCGTTGTCGGGCGGCGGGGATGGATGACTACCTGGCCAAGCCGTTCCGCCGCGAAGAACTCAAGGCCCTGCTGGACCTTTGGGTGCCTGACACGACAAGCCTTTGATCTGCGCCAGCAACTGGTCCAGGCCGTCGCGCAAGGCGTCGGCCTGGTTCAGGTCCACGCCGCTGTCGCACAGCAGCCGGGCTTTCAAGGCATGCGCCTGGTCGCGCAACTGCAAACCCGCTGTACTTAGACTCAGGTGCATCTCACGCTCATCCAGCGTGCTGCGCTGACGCTTCACCAGCGCGAGCAGCTCCAGACGCTTGAGCAATGGCGTCAGCGTCCCGGAGTCGAGCATCAGGCGCTCGCCCAGGGCTTTGACCGTGGGTTGCAGCGGCGTTGCGTCCTGCCACTCCCACAGCACCAGCATCACCACGTACTGCGGGTAGGTCAGGCCCAACTGATCGAGCATCGGCTTGTAAGCGCGCGTCACCGCGCGGGACGCGGCATAGAGCTTGAAACACAACTGGTCGTCCAGCGCCAGGGACACGGCGGGCACGTCGGTCATTTGAGCAGGGCTTCGATCTCTTGGGTCAAGTCCTCCGGCTTGGTGGTCGGAGCAAAACGCTTGACCACCTGACCGTCGCGACCGATCAGGAACTTGGTGAAGTTCCACTTGATGCCCTTCGAGCCCAACAAGCCGGGCGCCTGTTTTTTTAACTGCACAAACAGCGGGTGGGCATCGCTGCCGTTAACGTCGATCTTTTTGAACAGTGGGAAGCTGACGCCGAAATTCAGCTCACAGAACTCGGAAATCGCGCCTTCGTTGCCCGGTTCCTGCTTGCCAAACTGGTTGCAGGGAAAGCCCAGTACCACCAGGCCTTGATCCTTGTACTGCTGCCAAAGTTGCTCCAGCCCCTTGTACTGCGGGGTGAAGCCACATTTGCTGGCGGTATTGACCACCAGGACAGCCTTGCCGGCGAAATCGGCCAAGGTCTTTTGCTCACCCTTGATGGTGGTGCACGGGATGCTCAGCAGGTTGTCACTCATGGCAGCGCCTCGAAATGAAAGGGGGTAAGAGCCAGGAAGATAGTAGGCAATTCAATTGCGTGCAATTTAATTGACCAGACTAATACCTCGTCATGGACCGCCCCGGCACCTTTGGCCGGGGCGGTACAAGGCTTAGCGCGGCACCAGGTCCAGGCACACCGAATTGATACAGTAGCGCAGGCCGGTCGGCGGCGGACCGTCGGGAAACACGTGCCCCAGGTGCGCATCGCACTTGGCGCAAGTGACTTCGGTTCGGATCATGCCGTGGCTGACATCACGGATCTCGATCATCGCGCTGTCGGCAATCGGCGCGTAGAAGCTCGGCCAGCCGCAGCCGGAATCGAATTTGGTGTTGGAGTCGAACAGTGGCTCATTGCAGCAAATGCAGTGGTATACGCCATCTGTCTTGGTGCCATTGTACTTACCGCTGAAAGGTCGCTCGGTGCCCTTGAGACGGCACACGTTGTACTGCTCTGGATCGAGCATCGCCTTCCATTCATCAACGGTTTTCTGCAACTTTTCCATCGGTACACCTCGGCAACTGAAAAAGCCTGATCTGTGTCTTTTCCATGGATCAGGCGGCACGTATGATTGCGCCTCGTCAAAACGCCAGTCTGGCACCCGCGCTATCGGCATTCAAACGTATTTATGGGTGCAGGCCTCGCAGGATTCGCAGTACGGTAGTGTCCACACCGTCTGGATCGTTCATTTTCAGGATCACATCGCCATGCAGGTCAGCAAATCGAACAAGCTCGCCAACGTCTGCTACGACATTCGCGGCCCAGTGCTCAAGCACGCCAAACGCCTGGAAGAGGAAGGCCATCGCATCCTCAAGCTGAACATTGGCAACCCGGCGCCCTTTGGTTTCGAAGCGCCGGACGAAATCCTCCAGGACGTGATCCGCAACCTGCCGACCGCCCAGGGCTACAGCGACTCCAAAGGCCTGTTCAGCGCACGTAAAGCGGTGATGCAGTATTACCAGCAAAAACAGGTGGAAGGTGTCGGCATCGAAGACATCTACCTGGGCAATGGCGTGTCCGAGTTGATCGTGATGTCCATGCAGGCCCTGCTCAACAATGGCGATGAAGTGCTGGTGCCGGCGCCCGACTACCCGCTGTGGACCGCCGCCGTGACGCTGGCGGGTGGCCACCCGGTGCATTACCTGTGCGATGAAGGCGCCGACTGGTTCCCGGACCTCGCCGACATCAAGGCCAAGATCACCCCGAACACCAAAGCCCTGGTGATCATCAATCCGAACAACCCCACTGGCGCCGTGTATTCCAAGGAAGTGTTGCTGGGCATGCTCGAACTGGCACGCCAGCACAACCTGGTGGTGTTCTCGGACGAGATCTACGACAAGATCCTCTACGACGATGCTGTGCACATTTGTACGGGTTCCCTGGCACCGGACCTGCTGTGCCTGACCTTCAACGGCCTGTCCAAGTCCTATCGCGTGGCAGGTTTCCGCTCCGGCTGGATCGCTATCTCCGGTCCTAAGCACAACGCCCAGAGCTACATCGAAGGCATCGACATGCTGGCCAATATGCGCCTGTGTGCCAACGTGCCGAGCCAGCATGCGATCCAGACCGCCCTTGGCGGCTACCAGAGCATCAACGACCTGGTATTGCCCCAGGGTCGCCTGCTGGAACAACGCAACCGCACCTGGGAATTGCTCAACGCAATTCCGGGTGTCAGTTGCGTAAAACCGATGGGCGCGCTGTACGCGTTCCCGCGAATCGACCCGAAAGTGTGCCCGATCTTCAACGACGAGAAGTTCGTGCTCGACCTGCTGTTGTCGGAAAAGCTGCTGGTGGTCCAGGGAACGGCGTTCAACTGGCCGTGGCCGGATCACTTCCGAGTGGTGACCTTGCCACGTGTAGATGACCTGGACATGGCCATTGGTCGCATCGGCAACTTCCTGAAGTCGTATCGCCAGTAATGCAAATATCGCTGTACGATCACTATCAGGTCGTACAGCGAGTATCTGGCAACACTTCTCTGCACTGCCCCCCTCCTCTGCTGTCGCTGCACACCACGGACCGGTCAGCCCCCTATGATTACAGGGCGCCAAGGCAGGGGTGCGGTTATCCCGACCTACTTTTCAGGTGGGAAATGCCTTTCAAGACTCTACATTCATGCTGTAGGACACAGTTTGAAATAGTCGCTCGGTTGAATCACCCCAGGCCGCACCTTATATACCCCGCAGTACGCGACATATTAAGCATGAGGAGAACTCTACAACCATGATGCGCATCCTGCTGTTCTTGGCCACTAACCTGGCGGTCGTGCTGATTGCCAGCATCACCCTGAGCCTTTTTGGCTTCAACGGGTTCATGGCGGCCAACGGGGTTGATCTGAACCTCAATCAGCTGCTGGTTTTCTGTGCGGTCTTTGGTTTTGCCGGCTCACTGTTCTCGCTGTTCATCTCCAAGTGGATGGCAAAGATGAGCACCAGCACCCAGGTCATCACCCAGCCACGCACCCGGCATGAGCAATGGTTGCTGCAAACCGTTGAGCAATTGTCCCGCGAGGCCGGAATCAAGATGCCTGAGGTCGGGATCTTCCCGGCCTATGAAGCCAACGCCTTTGCCACCGGCTGGAACAAGAACGACGCGCTCGTTGCGGTGAGCCAGGGCATGCTGGAACGCTTCTCATACGATGAAGTGAAGGCAGTACTTGCCCACGAGATCGGTCACGTGGCCAACGGCGACATGGTTACCCTGGCGCTGGTACAAGGCGTGGTGAACACCTTCGTGATGTTCTTCGCACGGATCATCGGCAACTTCGTCGACAAGGTGATCTTCAAGAACGAAGAGGGCCGTGGCATTGCCTACTTCGTGGCGACCATCTTCGCGGAAGTGGTGCTGGGCTTCCTGGCCAGTGCCATCACCATGTGGTTCTCGCGCAAACGCGAATTCCGCGCAGACGAAGCCGGTGCCCGCCTGGCCGGTACCGGGGCAATGATCGCAGCGCTGCAACACCTGCGCTCCGAACAGGGCCTGCCGGTGCACATGCCCGACAGCCTGACAGCCTTTGGTATCAACGGTGGCATCAAGCAAGGCTTTGCACGCATGTTCATGAGCCACCCACCGCTGGAAGAGCGTATCGACGCGCTGCGTCGTCGGGGCTGATTACCGGTAGCTACGCAAAAAGGGGCGATTTGATCGCCCCTTTTTTATACCCGCGATTTACGCCTTGTCCAACCGATAGGCACGCTCTTCAAGGCGCGTGACGCCGTCCTGCATAGCCTTCCAGCTCTCGCTCAGTATGTCTCGCTCCTCCAACACCTCCAGGCCCCAACGGGAGCCGAGCAACACCCGGACTTCTTCGTCGGTTACCGCAAACGGTGGGCCGACCTTCTGCGTCTGGTCATAATCCAGCGTGATCAACAATCCCTTGCAGCCAGGCCGCAGCAGACTATTGAGATGCTCGGTATATTGCGCCCGCATCAGTGGTGGCAACGCGATCAACGCCGCGCGGTCGTAAAGCGCTGTGCAATCGTTCACCGCACCGGCGTCGAGAGCAAAGAAGTCGCCACACCACACCTCGATCAGCCCGGACTGATACACCTTGAACACACCTTGCTGGCGAATATGCGGTGTCAGCGACTGCTCACTGAAGAAGGCTTCAACTGCCTGCTCCGACAACTCCACGCCCATCACCGAATATTCGAGACTCGCCAGCCAGATTAAATCCAGGCTTTTGCCACACAGCGGTACCAGCACCTTGGCTCCGTCAGACAAGCCCAGCGTTGGCCAGTGCCGCAGCAGGTAGGGATTGACCTCGGGCAGATGAAAACCGATCTGGTTGCGCGCCCAACGCTCTTGCCAAAACTTAGGCTCCATAAATCACCCTGAAAATTCGATCAAAAGGGGCTAAAACTTATATTAGATTTAGATCAATGATCTGATTGAAGATGAGCCCATCTTAACGCTCAGGACCCCACTTATGCTCCCCAGCCTGTTTATCTCCCACGGCTCACCCATGCTTGCGCTGCAACCTGGCGCCAGCGGCCCGGCGCTGCGGCGTTTGGCGGCTGAACTGCCACGGCCCAAGGCGATTGTAGTAGTGTCCGCGCACTGGGAAAGCCAAGAATTACTGGTCACCGGCAGCGCCGCTCCGGAAACCTGGCACGATTTCGGGGGTTTCCCCCGCGAACTGTTTGCCGTGCAATACCCGGCGCCGGGCGACCCACAGTTGGCGAGTGAAATTGTCGACCTGCTCAATGCTGACGGCCTGGATGCGCGAATCGATGATCGCCGCCCCTTCGACCACGGCACCTGGGTGCCGCTATCGCTGATGTACCCGGCGGCGGATATTCCAGTGGTGCAAGTCTCGCTGCCCAGCCGCATGGGCCCGGCCCTGCAGACCCGAGTCGGGCACGCGCTCGCCGGTTTGCGCGAGCAAGGCGTGCTGTTGATCGGCTCCGGCAGCATCACCCATAACCTCGGCGAGCTGAACTGGCACGCCGGCCCCGAGAGCATCGAGCCATGGGCACGCGACTTCCGCGACTGGGTGGTGGATAAACTCGCCGCCAACGACGAAGCGGCCTTGCACGACTATCGCCGCCAGGCGCCCCATGCCGTGCGCAGCCATCCCAGCGATGAACACCTGTTGCCGCTGTACTTTGCGCGTGGCGCCGGTGGCGACTTCAGTGTGGCGCATCAGGGGTTCACGATGGGCGCGCTGGGGATGGACATCTACCGTTTCGGCTAACAGAGATCTAAAGGTGGGAGATGTGTTGCCCATCCTGCCCAGAAGAACTGGCGCGCCTGCTGGGCTGAGCCTGAAATGCTCTCTAATCGACAACAGAGATCAACTGTGGGAGCGGGCTTGCTCGCGAATGCGGTGGGTCAGTCAGCCTCCATGTGTCTGAAAGACTGCATTCGCGAGCAAGCCCGCTCCCACATGGGATCTTGGGTGTCTGGTCGAGCGGTGACTCAGGCGGCGGTGTGTCAGTTGCCCGAAATGTTGGCGGGTACACCGCTATCGCAGGCAAGCCAGCTCCCACAGTTGATCGCGTAGTCCTCCAGAAATGCCAGGCAAAAAAAATCCCCGAACCAGTCGGGGATTTTTTATGTGCGATCAATCAGCCCAAGGGCGGATCAATCTTCGCGGTAGCGACGCAGCTTCAGCTGCTTACCGGCAACGCGAGTGTCTTTCAGCTTGGCCAGCAGTTTTTCCAGGCCGTCTTCCGGCAGTTCCACCAGGGAGAAGCTGTCACGGACCTGAATGCGACCGATCGCTTCACGTGCCAGGCCACCCTCGTTGAGGATAGCGCCCAGCAGGTTCTTGGCTGCGATGCCATCACGCGCGCCCAGCGCGGTACGGCAGCGAGCACGGCCTTCAGCCAATGGAACCGGAGCGCGACGCTCACGATCACCACGGTCTGGACGGTCACCGGTACGCTCTGGACGATCACCGCGTGGCGCGTTGTTCGGAACCAGTGGGCGTTCTTTCTCGATGGCTGCCAGGGTCAGGGCCTGACCGTTGGTTGCTTTGCGCAGCAGAGCTGCAGCCAGGGCACGTGGGGTGCAACCGATATCGGCAGTCAGGCGGTCCAGCAGTTCGCCGTGGGTCGATTCAGCATCAGCCACCAGCGGCGACAAGCTGTTGGTCAGTTTCTTGATGCGCGCATCGAGAACAGCCTGGGCATCCGGCAGGCGGACTTCGGCAACTTTCTGACCGGTAACGCGCTCGATCACTTGCAGCATGCGGCGCTCACGTGGAGTCACCAGCAGCAGTGCACGACCTTCGCGACCGGCACGGCCGGTACGGCCGATACGGTGAACGTAGGACTCTGGGTCGTACGGCATGTCAACGTTGAACACGTGGGTGATACGTGGAACGTCGAGGCCACGGGCAGCAACGTCGGTCGCCACAACGATGTCCAGACGGCCATCCTTGAGGGAGTCGATCACGCGCTCACGTTGGTTCTGGGCAATGTCACCGTTCAGCGCAGCGGCTTTGTAGCCTTTGGCTTCCAGGGCACTGGCCAGGTCCAGGGTCGCTTGCTTGGTGCGCACGAACATGATCAGGGCGTCGAAGTCTTCAACTTCCAGCAGGCTCAATACAGCCGAGGTCTTCTGGTCAGCGTGAACCAACAGGTGAGCCTGTTCGATCGCGGTAACGGTCTGAGTCTTGGTCTGGATCTTCACGTGTTGCGGATCGCGCAGGTGGCGTTCGGCAATGGCACGGATCGACTGTGGCAGGGTCGCCGAGAACAGTACGGTCTGACGGGTCGGTGGCAGTGCCTTGAAGATGACTTCCAGGTCATCCATGAAGCCCAGCTTCAACATTTCGTCAGCTTCGTCCAGAACCAGGTGGTTCACGGTCGACAGGACTTTTTCGTCACGACGCAGGTGGTCGCACAGACGGCCCGGGGTGGCGACAACGATCTGTGCGCCGTTACGGATTGCTTTCAGTTGTGGGCCCATAGGCGCGCCGCCGTAAACGGCCACAACGGTTACGCCTGGCATTTGCTTGGCGTAGGTTTCGAAAGCGGTTGCTACTTGCAGCGCCAACTCACGGGTTGGCGCCAGGATCAGGGCTTGCGGCTCGCGCTTGGCAGGATCGATGCAATGCAGAATAGGCAGGGCGAACGCGGCGGTTTTACCGGTACCGGTTTGCGCCTGGCCAATCATGTCCTGGCCGGCCATGATGATCGGGATCGATTGCTGCTGAATAGCCGAAGGTTCTTCGTAGCCAGTCGCGATGACGGCAGCAAGAATGTTCGGGTTAAGATTAAAAGCGGCGAAGCCGCCGGTTTCCTGGGTCATGGGTCTGCCTCTAAGTGCATCCGCAAAGACCCATGCTCCAAAGCTGCGCATGCCGTGTTGAGACTCAAGAGTCGCCCTGGCTGCTTTGTCGGCGGGGATTTGCGAAAACGAATGAATGAAAAAGATTCGTCAAGGGAGAGTCCGCTATGCGGACGTGCAGCCGAAGCTGACTTCGGGGAATTGCGCTACCTAAACGCGGCCCGGTTAAAGGCCGGCGCGCACTATACCGGAAATACCTGAAAAAGGGAGCTTTTTTTATCTGAAAGCGCCGATAAACCGCGCTGCGTCACAGTCTTTGCAGATACCCGCTCCAGGGTCTATTTTTCAAAGGCCCGGCCCTGTTGGTCATAACACTTAAACGCTTCACCTATCCATCAAGACCCTTTGGTCTGAAACCTTAACCAAGCCCTGAGGGCCCACCCGATGAATCAAGCCAACAGCCGTCGCGTCAGCCGTGAATTACAGGGCCATGTCCTGCTGTTGGGCCTGAACCGGGTGGAAAAGCGCAACGCCTTTGACCTGGAGTTGCTCAATGAGCTAAGCCTGGCCTACGGCGAATTTGATCGAAACGACGACGCCCGGGTCGCCGTGGTGTTTGCCCACGGCGACCACTTCACCGCCGGGCTGGACCTGGCCAATGTCAGCGGCGTGATGTCGGGCGGCTGGCAACCGCCCTTGGGTGGGTGCGATCCGTGGGGCGTGTTCGCCGGGCCCAGGGTCAGCAAACCGGTGATCGTCGCGGCTCAGGGTTACTGCCTGACTATCGGTATCGAGTTGATGCTGGCGGCGGATATCAATATTTGCGCGAGCAACACGCGCTTTGCGCAGATGGAAGTACAGCGTGGGATCTTTCCGTTTGGCGGCGCGACATTGCGCTTCCATCAAGTGGCCGGTTGGGGAAATGCAATGCGCTGGTTGCTCACCGGTGATGAATTCGACGCGCATGAAGCGCTGCGTCTCGGGCTGGTGCAGGAAGTGATGGCCAGTGAAGACCTGCTGCCCCGTGCCATCGAACTGGCCAGCCGCATTGCCCGCCAGGCGCCGCTGGGCGTACAGGCGACGTTGATGTCGGCGCGTCAGGCGCGCATGGAGGGCGAGACCGTCGCGGCGGCAGGGTTGCAGCCATTGGTGGAGAAGCTACTCAACAGCGAAGATGCCAAAGAGGGTGTGCGGGCGATGATTGAGAAGCGCCCGGGGGTGTTCAAAGGTATTTGAACACCCAGCTGACGCCATCGCGGGCAAGCCCGCTCCCACACTTGGAATGCATTTCAAATGTGGGAGCGGGCTTGCTCGCGAAGGCGTCGGAACAGTCGACTAGGTCGCCGGCCGAATAGCCTTGATCAACGCCTGCAACGAATACCCCAACCGCGGCGCCAGCGCTTCGGCACGGGCCGACAGCGCAGGCAGGTCCAATTCCTGATCAAGCTCCGAAGGCACCAGCAGAATCACATTGCCCTCCTTCACCGGCAGCTCCCAGTAGTGCCGGTGATACAACCCGCGCAGCAAGGCCGCGCCCAGTGGTTTGCCGTCGTCGGTCGCCCACTGGTTGATCACCAGCCAGCCACCCGGGTTGAGTTTCTTTTGGCAGTTTTCCAGAAAGGTCCAGGCCAGATGCCCGACGCCCGGGCCAACATCGGTGTACAGGTCGACGAAAATCAGGTCGGCCGTCTCCGCGGTGTCGAGCAATTGCAGCGCGTCACCAATGCGGATGTACAGGCGCGGATCGTCATCCAGCCCCAGGTACTCAATAGCCAGGCGTGGCACATCCGGGCGCAGCTCGATGGCTTCGACGTCTTCCAGCGGCAGGAACTTGAGGCACGCCTGGGTCAGCGTGCCGGCGCCAAGGCCCAGGAACAGCGCGCTTTCCGGCTGCTCATGGCACAACGCACCAATCAACATTGCACGGGTGTAGTCGTACTCCAGCCAGCTCGGGTCGGCGGTAAATACGCAACTTTGCTCGATGGCATCGCCAAACTCGAGAAACCGGTAATCGGCCACTTCGAGCACACGGATCATGCCGAAATCATCATGGACTTCGGCCAGCAGGCGCTCGACACGCTCCTCGGTCATCACTACTCCTAAAGGGTTTACCGCACGGCAAAGGCGCGATTGTCGGCCAACCGGCGGCAACAGGTCACGCACTAATTGCTGATAACATTGGCGCCCGACCGTCAATCAACCAATCGAGTTCACGATGAGCCAACCCTGGAGCCCCGATAGCTGGCGCGCCCTGCCGATCCAGCAACAACCCCAGTACCCGGACGCTGCACACTTGCTGCAAGTGGAGCAGAACCTGGCCAGCTACCCGCCACTGGTGTTTGCCGGGGAAGCCCGCGAGTTGCGCCGTCAGTTTGCCGAAGTGACCCAGGGCCGCGCATTCCTGTTGCAGGGCGGCGACTGCGCCGAGAGCTTCGCCGAGTTCTCGGCTGCAAAAATCCGCGACACCTTCAAGGTGCTGCTGCAGATGGCGATTGTGATGACCTTCGCCGCCGGCTGCCCGGTGGTGAAAGTAGGGCGCATGGCCGGCCAGTTCGCCAAGCCGCGCTCGGCCAACGATGAAACCATCGACGGCATTACCCTGCCCGCCTACCGCGGCGACATCGTCAACGGCATCGGTTTCGACGAAAAAAGCCGCGTGCCGGACCCTGACCGCCTGCTGCAGTCCTATCACCAGTCCACCGCCACGCTTAACCTGCTGCGCGCGTTTGCCCAAGGCGGTTTTGCCGACCTGCATCAAGTGCACAAGTGGAACCTGGACTTCATCGCCAACTCCGCGCTGGCCGAGAAGTACAGCCAACTGGCGGACCGCATCGACGAAACCCTGGCCTTCATGCGCGCCTGCGGCATGGACAGCTCGCCGCAGCTGCGCGAAACCAGCTTCTTCACCGCCCACGAAGCGCTGCTGCTCAACTATGAACAGGCCTTCGTGCGCCGCGACAGCCTGACCAACGACTACTACGACTGCTCGGCCCACATGTTGTGGATCGGCGACCGCACCCGTCAGTTGGACGGTGCCCACGTCGAATTCCTGCGCGGGGTCAACAACCCGATCGGCGTCAAGGTCGGCCCGAGCATGAACCCGGAGGACCTGATCCGCCTGATCGACATCCTCAACCCGGACAACGACCCCGGCCGCCTCAACCTGATCGCGCGCATGGGCGCAGGCAAGGTCGGCGACCACCTGCCCAACCTGATCCGCGCCGTGCAGCGTGAAGGCAAGCAGGTGCTGTGGAGCTCGGACCCGATGCATGGCAACACCATCAAGGCCAGCAGCGGCTACAAGACCCGCGACTTTGCGCAGATTCTTGGCGAGGTGAAGGAGTTCTTCCAGGTGCATCAGGCCGAGGGCTCGTATGCCGGCGGGATTCATATCGAGATGACCGGGCAGAACGTTACCGAATGCATCGGCGGTGCACGGCCGATCACCGAAGATGGCTTGTCGGACCGCTACCACACCCATTGCGACCCACGGATGAATGCCGATCAGTCGCTGGAACTGGCGTTCCTGATTGCCGAGACCTTAAAACAGGTCAAACGCTGAGACGTTGACTTGACCGGCCGACGCCATCGCGAGCAAGCCCGGCTCCCACATTCCACCGCGTACTCCTGTGGGAGTCGGGCTTGCCCGCGATGGGGCCCTAAAGGCCACTATCCAAGTCGAGCATTGCCGCTCTTAACCGAGCGGCACTCGGCCGCTGACAATTGAGCTGGACCTGTTCCAACCCCAACCAGTCAGCCATTTGCCGCAGGTTCAACGCCAGTGCCTGCATCCCCGCTTCGTCCAGCCCCGGCTCTTCTTCGTGCACTGCATGCACCGCCAGGCGCCCGTTGGCGCGTTCGGCGCGCAGGTCCACACGCGCAGCGATCCGTTCGTTGTTCAAAAACGGCAGCACGTAGTAGCCGTACACCCGTTTTGCCTGCGGGGTGTAGATCTCCAGCCGATAGCGGAAACCGAACAGACGCTCGGTGCGGCTGCGCTCCCAGATCAGCGAATCGAACGGCGACAGCAATGCACTGGCCACCACCTTGCGGGATACTTTCGGCTCGGGCAGGCAGTAAGCCGGTTGCGTCCAGCCCTGCACCCGGCACGCCAGCAGTTGCCCATCCTCGACCAACTCCGCCAGGCGGTTACGGCCGTCGGCGGGGTCCAGGCGGAAATAATCGCGCAGGTCCTTTTCGGTTGCCACACCCAATGCACTCGCACTGTGCAGCAGCAAGCCGCGCTGGGCCTCAGCTTCGCTCAAGGTAGCCTGGTGAAGGATGTCGCCGGGGATGACCCGCTCCGGCAAATCGTAGAGCCGCTCAAAACCACGCCGCCCGGCGACGGTGACCAGGCCGGCAGCGAACAGCCATTCGAGCGCATGTTTTTCATCACTCCAATCCCACCAGGGGCCGGCGCGCTCTTCACGGGTGGACAAACTGCCCGCGCCCAACGCGCCCAGCTCCTCGACGGCGCGCAGGACGCGATGAACAGTGGCCTGCTGTTCACGCCCAAAACGCGCCATCTGCGCATAAATCCCCTGCCCCAGCTTTGCCCTTTCCATGCGCCAGCGCATCAACGGGTACAACGCCATCGGCAGCAAAGAGGCCTCATGGCCCCAATATTCAAATAGCGAGCGCCGCCGCCCCTGGCTCCAGGCGGCGTCCTCAAGGAGCAAAGGGGCGTAATGACCCAGGCGGGAAAACAGCGGCAGGTAGTGGGAGCGCACCACCGCATTGACCGAATCGATCTGCAACACGCCCAAGCGATCAATCACGCGGTTGAGGTGCGCAGCCTTGATCACTGCAGGCGCCTGGCGCCCGGAAAAACCCTGGGCCGCCAGCGCCATGCGTCGAGCTTGCTTGAGTGAAAAACACAGGTCGACGGGCATGGAATTCTCCGTATGGGCTCGCCGACTACCCTACTGCATCCTGGGTCACTTGCGCAGCGGGTCTTGCCAGAAATGCAGGTGACGGTCCTGCTCCACGTCGCCACGATTGAGCCCGATGTCCTTGAGCGCATCATCACTCAAGTTCGCCAGCACCTGACGCTCATGGTGCAGCGCCTGCCAACGGGCCACCACCTGAAACAGCCCGAAAAACGGGCGTTTCGTCATCAACACAAAACCTTTCTGACCTTTCATCTTCTCGCCCTCCAGTGGGGATGACGAGAGTGTGTGCCCGGCCTTATGATCAATCCAACGAATGTTTCTTATGCAATACATCTCGGAGATTGATCAATTGTCCGGCTACCCGAGCATCGACACAGAAGTGCTGCGCACCTTCGTCGCCATCGCCGATCAGGGCGGGTTTACCCGTGCTGGCGAGCTGGTCAATCGCACGCAATCGGCGGTGAGCATGCAGATGAAGCGCCTGGAAGAAGACGTGCTGCAACGCAAGCTATTCGAACGCGACGGCCGCCAGGTGCGACTGACACCTGAAGGCCAGGTCCTGCTGGGCTATGCGCGGCGCATTCTCAAGCTGCACAGCGAAGTGTTCAACACCCTGCGCGAGCCCCATATGGTCGGATTGGTGCGCATCGGTACGCCGGACGATTACGTGATGCGCTTCCTGCCGGGGATTCTCAAGCGGTTCTCCAAAGCGTACCCGCTGATCCAGATCGAAATGCACTGCGAATCGTCATTGGTGTTGATGCAGCGCCGCGATCTGGCCCTGACGGTGATCAGCCGGGAGCCAGGGAGTGAAATCGGCGAACTGTTGCGCAATGAGCGCATGGTCTGGGCGGCGGCGCCATGCTTCTGTGTGGACGAGCATGAGTCGCTGCCGCTGGCCATTTCCGGGGTGGACAGTTTCTGCACCCACTGGACCCGCTCCGCCCTCGAATCCATTGGGCGCGACTATCGCCTGGCCTACCACAGCTCCAACGGGGCGGCGATCCAGGCGGTAGTCAGCGCAGGCCTGGCAGTGACCGTCAGCATGGAAAGCCTGGTGACAGACGACCTGCGCGTACTCGGCAGTGACGAGGGATTTCCGCCGTTGCCGTCGGTTAATTTGCGGCTGCTGCGCAACCCGGCCATGACTTCGCCGATCACCGAATGCCTGGCCGAGTACATCCTCGAAGGCTTCAAACTTTAAAGGTCAGCATCACCGCGCACACCGCCAGAAAACCGCAGAACAAGCCGCGCAGCACCCGCTCCGGCAGCGCGTGGGCAACTTTCACGCCCCAACTGATACTCAACAGGCCACCCACCGCCAGTGGAACGCCGATCATCCAGTCCACTTCGTGGTGCCAGGCGTAGGTGACCAGGGTGACGCCGGTGCTGGGCAACGCCAAGGCCAGGGACAGGCCTTGGGCGACCACCTGGGAGGTGCCGAACAGGCTGGTCAACACCGGCGTGGCGACCACCGCCCCGCCCACTCCAAACAAACCGCCCATGGAACCGGAAGCGGCACCCAGCACGCCGAGCCAGGGCCAGGAATACCGCATCTGCGCAGTCAGTGGCGCATTACGGGTGAACATGCGCAACAGGTTGTACGCCGACAGCGTCAGCAAGAACGCGATAAAACCGATGCGCATGGCGCCGGCATCCAGGCCGACTGCCCAGATCGAGCCGAGCCAGGCGAAGCAGAAGCCCATGACGCCCAACGGGAGCGCGTGGCGCAGTTCGATGCGGTTGCGCTGGTGGTAACGCCACAGGGCCAGCATTACGTTGGGCACCACCATCACCAGCGCCGTGCCTTGCGCAAGCTGTTGATCGAGGCCGAACAACACGCCGAGTACCGGGATCGCAATCAGCCCGCCACCAATGCCGAACAGGCCGCCCACGGTGCCGAGGGCCGCGCCCAATACCAGATACATCGCTAGATCCAACACCGCTCATTACTCCAAAAGCCCAGGCCTCGCATGCTACGCAGTCGACTCTGGCGCGCAAAGGCACAGCAACGCACAATGGCTGTGCCAATCTCGCATAAGCGTTCGCCGATGAACCCGAATACCCTGACTGATCAACTGGGCCTGTTTCTTGATGTACTCGAGACCGGTAGCTTTTCCGCCGCCGCCCGCCGCCATCCGCTGACCCCGTCGGCAGTGGCCCGGCGCATCGACAGCCTGGAAAACTCGGTGGGCAGCCGCTTGTTTCAGCGCAGCACCCACGCGGTGGTGCCGACCCCGGCCGGCCTGGCCTTTGCGGAGCGAGCGCGGCGAATCGTCAGCGAGTTGCAGTTGGCGCGTGCCGAGGCGGTGTCGTTGAGCCATGCGCCGGAAGGCTTGATTCGTGTGGACGCCCCGGCCGCGTTCGGGCGACGGCACTTGGCGCCGGTGATTGCGGACTTTTTGAACGTATACCCGGGGCTGGATGTGCACCTGCATTTGATCGACAGTTTCGTCGATATGCAGGGAGCGCACCTGGGCAAGGTCGACCTGGTGCTGCGCGCGGGGCATATCGTCGATACCCGCCTGATCGCCACACCCTTGGCCAGCATCGTGCGTATCGCCTGCGCCAGCCCGGCGTACCTGAAAAACCGTGGCACGCCGACCCATCCCCGGGACCTGAGCGAGCATGACGGGCTCGACTGGGACGGCCTGGCGCCGATGTTCGCCTGGCGCTTTGAACTGGACGGGCGCCGCGCCACCTATCGCCCGCGGCGCATTCGCATGAGTGCCAATAACGCCGAAGCGCTGCTCTCGGGCGCTCTCGCCGGGCTGGGTATTGCGCATCTGCCGACCTGGCTGGCCAGTGAATACCTGGTGCGTGGCGAACTGCTGCCACTGTTTTGCGAAAACGGCCTGCCCAGCCCGGAAACCACCGGCATCTATGCCCTGCGCCTGGAACAGCAGGCCAATGCCCGTAGCCGGTTGTTGCTGGAATACCTCAAGTCGCGCTTCAGCCCCGTGCCACCGTGGGATCTGGCACTGCAAAGCGGCCTGGTCTGACTACTCGGCCAGAATTATCTGGCGCATTAAAGATTTGCCCGCTAGATTCCAGCTCAGACACGCTTTTTCGAGGCACCGCCATGAGCAAAAATCCCGCCCCTTGCGAATCCCTGATGCTGGACAACCAGCTGTGTTTCGCCCTGCACTCCACTTCGCTGCTGATGACCAAGGTTTACAAGCCCTTGCTGCAAGCCCTCGGCCTGACCTATCCGCAGTACCTGGCCATGATGGTGCTGTGGGAAGAAGATGGTTTGACCGTCGGCGAAATCAGCAGCCGTCTGCTGACCGATCCGGGCTCCCTGACACCCTTGCTCAAGCGCCTGGAAGCCGAAGGCCTGCTCAGCCGCACCCGCAGCCGTGAAGATGAGCGCGTGGTAGTGGTGGAGCTCACCGCCGCCGGCCGCGGCTTGCAGGAAAAAGCCAAGGGGATTCCCCACTGCATCCTCGGCGCCAGCGGCCTGGAGCTGGAGCAGTTGCGCACGTTGCAAAGCGATTTGATTGCATTGCGGGGAAAGCTGCAGGCTAACGTCTGACGCGGTAGACCAAACGCCAACTACCAAATGTGGGAGTTGGCTTGCCTGCGATCGTGGTACTTCAGTCATGAATACATCGACTGACACACCGTAATCGCAGGCAAGCCAGCTCCCACATTTGTTTGTGTGGTGGGCCAGTAGATTACGCAATGCAAAATTTTTTGTAATTTATCTTGCGCACTAAACATTAGCGCTATACATTTGCCTCACCAACTACTTAGCGCGCAAACATTTAGCGCTAACAACCCAAAAGGACGACACCATGCAAACTCTCTATACCGCAGTAGCCACCGCCACCGGCGGCCGTGATGGTCGTGCGGTTTCCAGCGACAACATCCTCGACGTCAAACTTTCTACCCCCAAAGAGCTGGGCGGTGCCGGCGGCCAAGCCACCAACCCTGAACAACTGTTTGCCGCCGGCTACTCGGCTTGCTTTATCGGTGCCCTGAAGTTCGTCGCCAGCCAGACCAAGCGCAAAATCCCGGATGACGCTTCGATCACCGCCCACGTCGGCATTGGTCAAATCCCCGGTGGTTTCGGCCTGGACATCGACCTGCACGTGAGCTTGCCGGGCCTGGCCCAAGATGATGCGCAAAGCCTGGTCGATGCCGCTCACCAAGTCTGCCCATACTCCAACGCCACCCGTGGCAACGTCGATGTGCGCCTGCACGTGACGGTCTGATTAATAAACGCCCATAAAAAAACCCGACGCCAGGTCGGGTTTTTTTCGTATCGGCAGGGCCAGAATTACTTCTTGGCGCGACCTTTGTACGAACCGCCTTCGCGGGTGTCGATCTCGATCATGTCGCCGATCTCGATGAAGTCTGCAACGGCCAGTTCGGTACCGTTTTTCAATTTGGCAGGTTTCATTACCTTGCCCGAAGTGTCGCCGCGAGCGGAACCTTCGGTGTAGTCAACCTGACGCACGATGGTGGTCGGCAGCTCTACGGAAACCAGGCGGTCTTCAAAGAAGATAGCTTCGCAGACGTCTTCCATACCTTCTTCCACGAACGGCAGAACGGCTTCGATATCTTCAGCGTTCAGTTCGTACATGGTGTAGTCGGAAGTGTCCATGAACGTGTAGGTGTCGCCGCTGATGAAGGACAGGGTCGCTTCTTTGCGGTCGAGGATCACGTCGTCCAGTTTGTCATCGGCGCTGTAGACGATCTCGGTCTTGTAACCGGTCAGCAGGTTCTTCAGCTTGGTCTTCATGATTGCGCTGTTACGACCAGACTTGGTGAACTCAGCTTTCTGAACCAGCCAAGGGTCGTTTTCGAGACGGATCACTGTACCGGGTTTCAGTTCTTTACCAGTTTTCATTGCGTATATCCGAAATTTGGATGGGATTTACAAAAATCAAGGTCGCGTATCATATCCAACTTTCATAAAACTGTACCAGCGCCGTCGCAAGATCGGCCTGCAAGCCTTGTTCCAGACACCACGTCTCGGCGTTCTGAGACACCTCAGGCCAGTGCTCCAGCAGCATTTTCCACGGTTGTGCCATATCGCCATCAGCGTTCCAGGCTTGCCAGAGCGCAACCAGCGCGACTTTGGCTGCCGGCGATAAGGCCGCGGTGTAGAGCTCGAGAAAAGCATCAAGCTTGTCCAGGTGGATGTCTTCATCCTGGCGATAGATGTGCCACAACAACGGGCGCCCGGCCCACTGGGCGCGTACGAACGAGTCTTCGCCGCGCACGGCGTTGAAGTCGCAGCACCACAGCAGGCGGTCATATTGTTCCTGGCGTACGAACGGCAGTACCTGCACGGTCAGGGCATCACGCTGATGGATATCCCCCACCGCCAGCCCTTCTACACCGAGCCAACGCTGTACATCGCCGAGGATGCGCCCTTCCGGCACCAATAGATGAGTGGCACGCCCGTCCGTCGCCAACACCTCCAGCCAACTGGCGAGCCCGGCGTTTTCGTAGGCAAACAGCAACATCAACCGTGTACCAATCGCAGGAAATACGCCCAGCGCTTGCAGGAATTGTTGCTGCGCGGCGCGATCCTGCTGAAAGGCATGACGCTGCTCCAGCAAGCCGGACTCTCGCAGCAACCCACCCGTACCCGGGCGAAAGCCAGGGAAGAAAAAGTACTTCTGCACGCCCTTGAACTTCACCGACGGCAAGCGATGGCACCCCACCACCCAGTCTTCAGCGCTAAGGTAATCCAGGTTCATCCACAACGGCGTGCGTTCCCGAGCGGCCATGGCTTCCATATAATCGGGCGGCAACTGGCAAGCGAAAGCGGCAATGACGACATCGGCAGAGGGCGTGTCGTGCCACGGCGCCGGCCAGTGGCGAACCTCCACACCCTCTTGCCATTGCTGGTCCAGTCGCACATCAATTTCGGGGCACATGCGCTCGAAGGCGCGTAGGTCATCGACCCACAAGCGCACTTCGCACCCATGCTCCACCACCAATTGCCGGGCCAGGCGCCAGGTCACGCCAATGTCGCCGTAGTTGTCGACGACGCTGCAAAAAATATCCCAGCGGGCTTTCATTCCGGGCTCCAACGCTCAAAGGCTCGATTGTCCGCATAAATGCGCTGATGCAGAAGGCTTGATCGCGATTATTCTGCACAGTGGCTGTGCGACAATCGCCGTCACGCCGCAACTACCTGCCAGGAGACAATCATGTCTGATCGTCCGTTATCGCTGTTCAAACTCAGTATGGCTGTGGCTTTTGGCCTGTGGCTTGGGTTTATCGCCATCGTGCTGACCGCGTGGCTGGCATCGCGCTACGTGTTTGTGCAAACCCTGGCGCCGGTTGCTCAGGCGGTTCAACAATTGGGCAAGCCCGCGGTTGTTGCGCCAGAGCCACCGAACCGCATGTTCGAGCAGTATCAGGAGAACCTGCGCAAGCAGGAACAACAGCAAACCCTGGACCAGGCGCGCAACAATGCGCGCAACCTGTCCAACCCCAAATGCCAGTTCTGGCTGCAGCAGGACCAGAACGCCCCCAATGAAAAGAGCAAGGCGAACGTCCTGCAATTTTGCGAATGATCAAGCACAGCCATGAATAAACACGCCGTTCACCAGTTGATCCTGGAAAAGCTCACCGTCGACCTCGACATCGCCCAGCGCGCCGCGCAGACCGCCTACGAAACCGCGACCCACGAAGAAAACATTGCGGAAAACAAGTACGACACGCTGGGGCTGGAAGCTTCCTACCTGGCGGCCGGGCAGGCCAAACGCGTCGAGGAAATCAAACAGGCGCTGACGCTGTGCCATACCCTGCAACTGCGTGCCTATGATGATCAGCGCGGCATAGAAGTCGGTGCGCTACTGGGGCTGGAGGACGAGAACGGTCGCCAGCAGTGGCTGTTCCTGGCGCCGGATGCAGCAGGTCTGAAAGTGGATGTGGTGGGGCAACCGATAACCGTCATCACCCCGCGCTCGCCTCTGGGCAAAAGCCTGTTGGGCAAGTTCGAAGGTGATGAGGTGGAGATTCTGGTGGCAGGCGCTCGGCAACATTTTACGGTTACCGAGGCCAAATAAACCACTCAGTGGACGGGCAATTCTACGCCGTCGAACAGCTCTTCCAGTTCCTGCTTATTGTGGCACTGGATCGCCTTGGCCATGACTTCGCGGGTCAAGTGCGGTGCGAACTTCTCGATGAAATCGCACATGAAGCCGCGCAGGAATGTGCCACGACGGAAGCCGATTTTGGTCACGCTGGACTCGAACAGCTCACTGGCGTCGAGTACCACCAGGTCTTTGTCGAGGTTGGTGTCGACCGCCATCTTGGCGACGATCCCCACGCCCAGGCCCAGGCGCACGTAAGTCTTGATCACGTCGGCGTCGGCGGCGGTGAACACCACTTTCGGGGTGAGGCCGCGATGGCTGAAGGCTTCGTCGAGCTTGGAGCGGCCGGTAAAACCGAACACGTAAGTCACGATCGGGTATTCAGCCAGGGCTTCCAGGGTCAACTTCGGCAGCTTGGCCAGCGGGTGACCCTGGGGCACGACGACGCAACGGTTCCAGCGGTAGCACGGCATCATCACCAGGTCGCCGAACAGCTCCAGGGCTTCGGTGGCAATGGCGAAGTCAACGGTGCCATCAGCGGCCATCTCGGCGATCTGCATCGGCGAACCCTGGTGCATGTGCAACGCCACGTCGGGGTACTGCTTGATGAAATCGCGGATCACCGGCGGCAAGGCATAACGCGCCTGGGTGTGGGTGGTGGCGATCGACAGGGTGCCTTTCTTCTCGTTGGAGAACTCCTGGGCAATCTGCTTGATGCTTTCGACTTTACGCAGGATCTCGCCGGCGGTGGTGATGATGCGCTCGCCAGCCGGGGTGACGCGGGTCAGGTGCTTGCCGCTGCGCGCGAACACTTCGACGCCCAGCTCGTCTTCGAGCAGGCGGATCTGCTTGCTGATACCGGGTTGCGAGGTGTAGAGGCTTTGAGCGGTAGCGGAAACGTTGAGGTCGTGGTGCGCCACTTCCCAGATGTAGCGCAGTTGTTGAAGCTTCATAGATGTCCCTCAAAGCAAATAGACGCCACGGGTATCAGCGACGGTATATAACTATATTAAAGGTCAGACGGATAAATCTAGAACTTTTTATCGCTTTTACCGATCAACTGTCATCACTGCGCCGACGCTGCAGCGACGGCACCATGTAAACCGGCACTGTCGCCAGTTGCAGCACCCTCGCTGCCGTGCGCCCGAGCGGTGTGGCGGCGGCGGTTGCATGGCTGTGACTACCTACGATCAGCAGGTCGACGGAAAGTTTACGCAGCTGGTCGAGAATCACCTCGCACGGGTCCCCCTGAATCACACGCACCGAGCGAATCAACTTCAAGTCTTGCTCCCCTTCCCCCAACTCCTCGCGAAAACTGTCCAGTACCCGCTGCTCAATCGTCGCCATCACGGTGTTAAGCCCCTGGCTTTGCCATTCACTCAAGGCTTTCTCATCAAGATAGCTCTGCAACACCGATTCGGCGAACAGCCCAATCGGCTCGACCACATGGATCACATACAAATCCGCCTTGAACGTTCGGGCCAGCGCCAGCGCGTGTTGCATGACATATGGCGCATACAGACCAAGGTCCGTGGCATACAGCATCGAACGAATCATAGAACCTCCTGGACTGCCAGGATGGCGGGGATTGAATGAGCTTAGCAGCGCCTTGACGACTTCGGCTGACTTAGCGCTCGGTCTGGATTTTCAGCTCATTACTGATGCCATGGGGCACATGCCCGGTGGCCACCACCTCCCTGGCTTTCTCACAATGACCGGCCTGGTCATCGAAAAACACGTCAGCGGCAAACGCCTCCAGAAATGCAGATTTCTCCAGGCCGCCAAGGAACAGCGACTCGTCCAGGCGGATATCCCATTCGCGCAATGTGCGAATCACGCGCTCATGCGAGGGCGCCGAGCGCGCAGTCACCAGCGCCGTGCGGATCGGGCACGCGTCATCCGCGAACTCACGTTGCAACAGGTTGAGCGCCGCAAGGAAGCCCTTGAACGGACCGCCGTGCAAAGGCTGGCGCGCCGACTCGCGCTCGCTGGCCTGAAACGCCTCGAGCCCGCCGGCCTGGTACACACGCTCCGACTCATCGGAAAACAGCACTGCATCACCGTCGAACGCAATCCGCAGTTCTTCACTCGATGCCCGACGCGCACCGCCCGACAGAATCGTCGCCGCCGCAAAACCGGCATCGAGTGCGCTGCGCACGTCTTCAGCATGGGTCGAAAGAAACAGATGGCAACCAAACGCAGCCAAATAAGGATAGGGACTACGCCCGCCGACGAAAGCAGCACGGGAAATATCCAGACCGTAATGCTGGATCGAATTGAACACCCGCAAGCCGGTATCGGCACTGTTGCGCGACACCAATACCACCTCGACGCGAGCACGCCCCAGGCTGGCGTTAAGACTGAGCAACTTCTTGACCAGTGGGAACGCGTCGCCGGGCTCGAGGGTTTCTTCCTCGTGTTCGATCTGGTATTTGCGGTAAGCCTCCACACCTTCGGCCAGGTAGACCTTGTGGCTGTCGCTCAGGTCGAACAGTGCCCGCGACGAAATCGCCAGCACCAACTTGTCGCCCAATCCTTTCGCCATGGTGTGCCCCCCGAATCAGCGGTTGTGCCGATCAATAAAACTCAATGCCTGATAAAGCGCTTCCATGCGTGGCAATTCGCAACCTGCGGCTTTGGCGGCGGCCAGTGGCCGTGCGTAAATCGCCGCCAACTCCAGCGGGCGTTTGTGCACATGGTCGTGGTACATGCTCGGCAGGTAGTCAACCATGGTTTCGGTCATGGCGAACATCTGCTCGGCATAACTGGCAGGGATTTCATGACCGCAGGCATGGGCGCCCTTCACCAATTCAGCCATCAATGCCTGGATCAGTTCGCGGCTCGATTCATCCGCCATCATTGCGGTAGTGCCGGTGCCCAACAACACGGAGAGGCCGTTGTAAGGCACATTCCACACCAGCTTGTGCCAGCGGGCCAAGTGGACGCTGGCCATGGCCTGGGACTCGATACCGGCCTTGTGAAAGAGCGCGGCGCCCTCTTCGACAATCGCCTTCTGGCGCGCCTCATCATTGGCCGCCGTGCCACTGTGATAGCCAAGATTGACCCGGCCCAGGGCCTGATGCTCGACGACGCCAGGCGCGGCACGATGCACGCCGATATAACACAGGCCGCCCAGCAGGTGCAGCGACGGCGGCAGGTGTTCACGCAGGCTGTCTTCGACGTCGAGGCCGTTTTGCAACAGCACCACCCTGGCGTCCGGCGCTGCGACCTGGGCGATGGTTGGGGCCAGGTCCACATTGCCGGTGGACTTGGTCCCGACCAACAGCCAATCGCAGGCAGGCATATCGGCGGCGCGGGCATAAGCCTGCACCGGGTGCAAGTGCAACTGGCCATGCAGCGTGCTGTTGAGGCGCAGGCCATGTTCGCTGACCGCTGCATATTCGCTGCGCAACAGAAAGTGCACATCGAACCCGGCCCGCGCCAGCATCACCCCATAGAACCCACCGATCGCACCGGTGCCAATAATGCCAATACGTGGAGACGACTCGGGTGCAACTGCGCTCATGGCAAATCCTCTGGTGTGCGGGTGAGTGCGTGATTCACCGCGTCGGTAAGGTCTTTATTCGTAAGGCGTGACTGTAATTGCCCAAGAAATTGACCCTCGCACACGAGGAACAACGCGGGCAAATGAAAGATCTGGTAGCGCTCGACCGCTCCGCCGTTGTTCCCGGCATCGACCCAGCACACGCGGTCCACCGGCAACGTCCAACTCGGTAACTGCTGGCGTGCCCAGCGGCAACTGGAGCAGCCTACGCTGGTAAACACCACCAGCGAAATACCTGGCAATCCCAGCAATTGCTGGTCAATATCCAGGTCGGTCAATTCCTGTTCCTTCACTATACTGCTGCCACTGCCGTCAACTGGACGGCGCTCGGAGTCCGTGTACATGGGTCGTTTTTTACCTCACCCTGATGATGTCGCTGTCGAGTTGATCCAACGTCCCTCCCCTGCCATTCCCCGGCAACGCCTGCACACTATCGGCCTGGGCGGCGTCGCCTGCAATTGCCCGCGTGCCTTGCGCCAGGGCACAGCCGTTGATTTGTACATCCCGTCCCTTGGCGCCACCGCCCGTTATCCGGGCTATGTAGCCTGGTGCCGCAAAGTCGACCAGGGCTATCGCGTCGGCATCTCTTTTACCGATGAGCACGCGTTGTTCGGTGCACGCATGGGCGAGCAAGTGTGCCAGATAGAACGCTACTGTCGCCTGCACGAAGACACGGAGCCGACCCCTGCCCAGCTCGAAGCCATGGCTCGCGAGTGGGTCTCGCGCCATGCCGTTGAGTTCTCCCACGAGGCTTTTGTGGCGCCAGCGCTGGATTAAAGCCGGTTTTGCCCATTGTCGCGGGCCCGTGTTACGCGCTAAGGTTCCTCCCCCCTGCATTCAAATCATGCTGTGCTCCGCCGCACGGGGATGGCTGGCGGCCGGCACCCGTGACCCTGACGAGTAACACGATGGCTGATTTACCGATCAATGACCTAAACGTCGAATCCAACGAGACCCTGATCACGCCCGATCAGCTCAAGCGCGAAATCCCTCTGAGCGACGCTGCCCTGCAGACCGTCACCAAGGGCCGCGAAGTCATCCGTGACATTCTCGACGGCACCGACCACCGCCTCTTCGTCGTCATCGGGCCGTGCTCGATCCACGACCTCAAGGCGGCCCACGAATACGCCGAGCGGCTCAAGGTACTGGCGGCGGAAGTGTCCGACACCCTGTACCTGGTGATGCGCGTCTATTTCGAAAAACCGCGGACCACCGTCGGCTGGAAAGGCTTGATCAACGACCCGTACCTGGACGACTCGTTCAAGATTCAGGACGGCTTGCACATTGGTCGTCAGTTGCTGCTGGACCTCGCCGAAATGGGCCTGCCCACCGCCACCGAAGCCCTCGACCCGATCTCCCCGCAATACCTGCAGGACCTGATCAGCTGGTCGGCCATCGGCGCGCGCACCACCGAATCCCAGACCCACCGCGAAATGGCGTCCGGCCTGTCTTCGGCCGTGGGCTTCAAGAACGGCACCGATGGCGGCCTGACGGTCGCGATCAACGCGCTGCAATCGGTTTCCAGCCCGCACCGTTTCCTCGGTATCAACCAGGAAGGTGGCGTGTCCATCGTCACCACCAAGGGCAACGCGTATGGCCACGTGGTATTGCGCGGTGGCAACGGCAAGCCGAACTATGATTCGGTCAGCGTTGCACTGTGCGAACAGGCGCTGAACAAAGCCAAGATCAAGCCGAACATCATGGTCGACTGCAGCCACGCCAACTCCAACAAGGACCCGGCCCTGCAACCGCTGGTGATGGAAAACGTCGCCAACCAGATTCTTGAAGGCAACCAGTCGATTATCGGTCTGATGGTCGAGAGCCACTTGAACTGGGGCTGCCAGGCGATTCCAAAAGACCTGGCCGACTTGCAGTACGGCGTGTCGATCACCGATGCCTGCATCGACTGGGCCGCCACCGAAACCACCCTGCGCAGCATGCACGCCAAGCTCAAGGACGTGTTGCCCAAACGCAAACGCACCTGAACCACGCAATTGCGCACACAAAAACGCCGGGCTAAGCCCGGCGTTTTTGTGTGCGACTGATCAGTTACAGCTTCGCGGCATGGTGCTGGTGGCGCTCCATGTAGCGTTCGACGTAGGAGCACGAAGGGATGACTGTGTACCCGGCGTCTTCTGCGAACTTCAACGCTTCCTCGGTCAACGCAGCAGCAATGCCACGGCCACGCAGTGCGTTGGGCACGAAGGTACGATAGATGTCCAGGGTCTGCTTCCCGAGGTCCATATAGGTCAGATAGGCACGATGACCGTCCACATTGGTCTCGAACTGATGACCAGCCTGGTCATGGTGGATGGACAACGCCTCGCTCATCACTACTCCTCGCGGGTCTTGAATTTCGACCCCTACCTTACCGATGTTTTTCCGGCGAAGGAACATCTACGCCACCCCGTGCCGGTTTCGACAACGAGAAAACCTATAGCGCTCACAACCAGCACGTAGAGAATAGTAGGCACCAATCCTGCAATAGCTCAAGGCGCACTCGTCATCCCCTGCCGCTGGTGGTTACAGAAAGAGCCTCGATCAATCAGCAATCGATAGCCTGAACATTGCCGGCAGTTGAAGCTTGAGACGAACTGCCGCTCTTAAAGTCACCTCTACATGCGCAAAAGATACCGGGTGAGGCAAAGGCAACCTGAAAAAAAGTGTCAACGTCGATATATAAATCTTCACGTGTTTGGCAGGCCCAACACATGCGGGCCGGACCTTTCAGCTTGGATCCAGTTCCCACTGATATGAAAATTCCCGGAGGGTTTTTATACAAACCCCCAAAAGATTAGCCAAAATAGATTCGGCGCAAGAATTTTTTTTGCTTCTTGCGCTACGTCAGTTTACTTACTACAAGTAATGAGTAGTATGTACGCCGGCTATCAGCTCACTCTGAGAAAGTAGCCATTTAATAGAAAGTCCTTGAAGGGGAACACGATGAACAACGTTCTGAAATTCTCTGCTCTGGCTCTGGCCGCAGTTCTGGCTACCGGTTGCAGCAGCGTCTCCAAAGAAACCGAAGCTCGTCTGACTGCAACTGAAGACGCAGCAGCTCGCTCCCAGGCTCGTGCAGACGAAGCCTACCGTAAAGCTGATGAAGCTCTGGCTGCTGCTCAAAAAGCACAACAGACTGCTGACGAAGCTAACGAGCGCGCTCTGCGCATGCTTGAAAAAGCAAGCCGCAAGTAATAATCCTTCGGGGTTGTTATCAAGCCGATCCATTCTTGGATCGGCTTTTTATTGCGCGGAATTCAGCCCTGAATCGCGTGCAATAAAAAGCCCGCCGCAGCGCAAGGCCAGGGCGGGCGTTTGATCGAGCCCGCTTATTGCTGCAGGTCGACCGGCGTACTCGACACCACTGGCGCGTTGCCGCCCGGCACACCAATCTCCGTTGGCAAACCGTCTTCCGCCGCCACCACGTCACGCACCTGATCCCAATTGACCCGCAGGTTATTGGCCAGGTCTTCGCGCTTGAGCAAGGCGTTGATCACCGCGGTGTGCTTGTCGACGACCGACGGTGTGCCGTCATCATTGAGCGGCGTATGCGCTTCCAGGTAGACCTTGCCGCCACTGCTGCCGAACTTGTAGGCATCGCTGATGATTCGCACCGACGTGCCAACCGGCACCATGCTCGCCATTTCCAGCACGTTGTTGTTGAACATGCGGAAGCAGCCGTGGCTTGTACGCGTGCCGATACCAAATTTCATGTTGGAACCGTGGATCAGATACCCCGGCGTGCCCAACGTGAACTTGAACGGCCCCAGCGGGTTATCCGGGCCGGCCGGCACCACGTTAGGCAGCGGGTCGCCGTTGGCGGCATGCTCGGCCTTGATCGAGGCGGGTGGCGTCCAGGTCGGGTTGGGGATCTTGCCCGTGATGGTGGTGTGCGCGACGGGTGAACCCCAGCCCTCGCGGCCAATCCCCAACGGGAACGTGTAAACCACGTTCTGGCCCTTGGGATAGTAATAAAGCCGATATTCCGCCAGGTTGATCACAATGCCTTCGCGGGGGCCAGGCGGCAGGATGAAACGCGTGGGCAGCACAATTTCCGTGCCCGCGCCGGGCAACCAGGCATCGACACCCGGGTTGGCCGCGACCATTTCCGAATAGCCCAGGTCATAGGTAGTACCCAGGTCGGCGAAGGTGTCTTCGTACTTGGCCTTGATCACCTGGACCTGACCAACGATGTCTTCACCCGGCGGTGGCAAGGGCAACTGCAAGGCTGACGCCGAACCGGCCGCACAAAGCGCAGCGAGAGACAGGCAGCAGGTAACGACGGAAAGGCGCGACAACATCCGGAAAATCCTTCGCAGAACGACGGGTAGGAAAAAACTGATTGTATACGTGAAGCGCACTTCAAGCATCAGTCTGCCCTGCTGCTATTCGAAGCGCAGTTCCGGCCAGATCAGCGGCGTGCCGCGCTTTTGCGATTCGAGAATCGCCCGGCACAATGGGCACAACCGCTGGTCCTGAAAGATCGAGCGACCCACCGACGACCAGCGCGGTTGCGCCGGCAATAATGTGCCGCAGAGTGTGCGGTCGATCGAGCCGCCCAACTCCAGTTGACGCGCCACCAGATGCACCCGGACTTCCTGGCAGGCGAACAGATCCAGCTGCTCGTCAGGCTCGATCAGTTGGTAGTTGAACAGGGACCAGGCAGGGCGCGACATCGGGGGCTCCAGATCGGGGGGGCGCCACCTTAGCCGAAAGCCTGCCGCTAGAAAAGCGTCATAGCAGCGGTTTTAGCGTCGGCCAGACATTTTCCAGCAACTTGCCCTGGGCGCCGACCGCCGGATGAAGCTGATCCGCCTGCATCAGTTCCGGGTGGCCACCGATTCCCTCGAGAAAAAACGGCACCAACGGGACACTTTTCTCCTTGGCCAAGGCCCCGTACACCTCGGCAAATGCCGTGGTGTATTTCGGCCCGTAATTAGGTGGCAACTGCATGCCCAACAGCAGCACCTTGGCACCACCGGCCTTGGACTGGTCAATCATCGAAGCAAGATTTTGTTTCAATTGCGCGGGCGGCTGGCCGCGCAGACCGTCATTGCCGCCCAACTCGAGGATCACGACATCTGGCTTATGCTCTGCAAGCGCCGCCGGCAGCCGCGCCAGGCCTCCGGCACTGGTGTCGCCGCTGATGGAGGCGTTAACCACTTTATCGTCGAAACCTTCGCTCTTGAGCCGTTGTCCCAACAACGCTACCCACCCTTTGCTGGTATCCAGTCCGAAACCGGCACTGATACTATCCCCAACGATCAGGACTGTACCCGCCGCTGCGTTCTGGGCCATGCACATCAAGGCCAGGCCAGCACTCAAAAACCACATTCGCATCGGATTCTCCATGGGCGCAAGCATTCTCACCGCGCGAAACCTTAGCAAAGTGGTTCCCAGCGCGGAAGGTGAACTGACTATCCTGCACGAACTGAGCCTGGAACTGAACAAGGGCGATAGCCTGGCGATCGTCGGCAGTTCCGGTTCCGGCAAATCCACCCTCCTCGGCCTGCTGGCCGGCCTCGACCTGCCCAGCAGCGGTGAAGTCACCCTCGCCGGCCAAGCCTTGAGCACCCTCGACGAAGACCAGCGCGCGCGCATTCGTGCCGAGCACGTGGGTTTCGTTTTTCAATCGTTTCAGCTGCTCGACAGCCTCAACGCCCTGGAAAACGTCATGCTGCCGCTGGAACTTGACGGTCGCAAAGACGCCCGGGAACGCGCCAGGTACCTGCTGGAGCGCGTCGGCCTGGGCCAACGGCTGACCCACTCGCCACGCCAGCTTTCCGGTGGCGAGCAACAGCGGGTCGCCATCGCCCGGGCCTTTGCCGCCGAGCCGGAGGTGCTGTTTGCCGATGAGCCTACCGGCAACCTCGACAGCCACACCGGCGAGCGCATCAGCGACCTGCTGTTCGAGCTCAATAAAGAGAGCGGCACGACCTTGGTGCTGGTCACCCACGACGAGCGCCTGGCCCACCGTTGCCGACGCCTGATCCGCCTTGAAGCCGGCCTGATGGTCGCGCCCCTGGAGCCTTGATGGCACGTATGCCGCTGTTGCGCCTGTTCAGCCTTGCCATGCGCCAATTACTGCGTGACGCCCGCGCCGGCGAATTGCGCGTGTTGTTTTTCGCCTTGCTGGTGGCGGTGACGGCCAGCACGGCCATCGGCTACTTCGGCGCACGCCTCAATGGCGCCATGCTGTTGCGTGCCACCGAGTTTCTCGGTGCCGACCTGGTGCTCGAAGGCAGCTCGCCGGCACGTCCCGAACAAATCAGATCCGGGACCGAACTGGGCCTGGATCACGCGCGCATCGTCGAATTCTCCAGCGTTATCGCCACGGATAACGGCATCCAGCTCTCCAGTATCAAGGCGGTCAACGAGCAGTACCCGTTGCGTGGCGAGCTGAAAAGCGCGACAGAGCCCTTCGGTGCCGAAACCCCGGGAGGCGGCCCAAAACCCGGCGAAGCCTGGGTGGAAGCTAGGCTGTTGACGGCGCTGAACCTGAAGGTCGGCGACAGCATCGACGTCGGTATGAAAACCCTGCGACTGGCTCGCATCCTGACCTATGAACCCGACCGCGCCGGCAACTTCTACAGCCTCACGCCTCGGGTGATGATCAACCTTTCGGACCTGGACGCGACCGGTGTGGTGCAGCCCGGCAGCCGCGTAAGCTACCGCGAACTGTGGCGTGCCCCCCAAGGCAGCACGGCGCTGCAAACCTATCGCGACCTGGTCAAGCCAGGCCTTGCCGCCAACCAGCGCCTGCAGGATTCGCGAGACGGCAACCAGCAGATCGGCGGCGCCCTGGGCAAGGCCGAACGTTACTTGAACATGGCCAGCCTGGTGGCGGTGCTGCTGGCCGGCGTGGCCGTGGCGCTGTCGGCCAACCGATTTGCCAGCCGACGTTTCGACGCCAGTGCACTGCTGCGCTGCCTCGGGTTGTCACGCCGCGAAACGATGGTGTTGTTCAGCCTGCAACTGAGCGTACTGGGCCTATTGGCGAGCCTGACCGGTGCCGTGCTCGGATGGCTGGCGCAATTTGGCCTGTTCTATTTCCTGCACGACCTGTTGCCGGCCGACGTGCCGCCCGGCGGGCTGCTGCCGGCAGTTGCAGGCATCGGCACCGGGCTGGTTGCGCTCGCCGGCTTCGCCCTGCCGCCGTTGGCGGCGCTGGGCCGCGTGCCACCGCTGCGGGTATTGCGCCGTGACATGCTGCCGATACCTTCCAGCACCTGGATGGTGTACGGCGCCGCACTGTTCGCCCTCGGCCTGATCATGTGGCGCCTGAGCCTCGATCTGGTGCTGACCTTTGCGTTGCTGGGCGGCGGCGTGATGGCGGCGCTGATCCTCGGCGGCCTGCTCTTGTTGTTGCTGCAGAGCTTGCGACGGCTATTGGCGCGCGCCTCCCTGCCCTGGCGCCTGGGCTTGGGCCAATTGCTGCGTCACCCACTGGCGGCGGCCGGTCAGTCCCTGGCGTTTGGGCTAATCCTGTTGTCCATGGGCTTGATCGCCCTGCTGCGCGGTGAACTGCTCGACACTTGGCAAAACCAGCTGCCCAAGGACGCCCCCAACTATTTCGCCCTGAATATCCTGCCGGCCGACAAGGACGCCTTTGGCGCGCGCCTGCTGGACCTGCAGGCGCAAGCGGCGCCGCTGTATCCGGTGGTGCCGGGCCGGTTGATCAGCATCAATGGCGAACCCGTGCAGCAAATCGTCAGCAAAGACTCCAGCGGTGACCGTGCCGTGCAGCGCGACTTGAGCCTGACCTGGGCGGCCGACCTGCCGCCGGGCAACGTCCTGACCGCAGGTTCCTGGTGGTCGCAGCAACCGGGCGATGAAATCCCTGGGGTGTCGGTAGAAGCCAAGGTCGCCGAAAGCCTGAAGCTCAAGCTGAACGATCACCTGGTGTTCACCATCGGTGGGGAGAATCGCGAAGCGCGGGTCACCAGCCTGCGGACCATCAACTGGGATAACTTCCAGCCCAACTTCTTCATGATCTTCCAGCCGGGCACGTTGAAGGACCTGCCCGCCACCTACCTGACCAGCTTCTACCTGGCGCCTGGGCACGACCAGCAGATCGTCGACCTGTCCCGAGCATTCCCGGCAGTCACGATATTGCAGGTCGAAGCCTTGCTGGAGCAGTTGCGCAGCATTCTCGCCCAAGTGACCCTGGCGGTGGAGTACGTATTGCTGTTTGTGTTGGCTGCCGGGATGGCCGTGTTGTTTTCGGGCCTGCAGGCCACGCTGGATGAGCGAATTCGCCAAGGTGCGCTGTTGCGTGCACTGGGCGCCGAGCGCAGGTTGCTGGTCAAGGCTCGGCGGATCGAGTTCGGCTTGCTGGGCGCGGTCAGTGGCCTGCTGGCGGCCCTGGGCACGGAACTGGTGACATGGGTGCTGTACCGCTACGCCTTCGACCTGGTATGGCATCCACATGCGTGGCTGCTACTGCTGCCAGTGATCGGTGCCGTGCTGATCGGCGGTGCCGGTGTATTGGGTACGCGCCGCGCGCTGAATGCCAGCCCGTTGACCGTACTGCGCGAAGGCTGAAACGACCGATGGCCAGCACGCGAAATCGCGTGCCGGCCATCGTCTACTTCACATACTCGATACCGGTAATCCACCAGCACACCTCACCATTCGGTGTCTGCACGATAGCCTCATCGTCGACTTCCTTACGCAACAGCGCCCGGGCCATGGGTGAGTCGATGGAGATGTAATCCATGCGCTCATAAATTTCGTCATAGCCGACGATTCGAAAACGCTTGGTCTCACCCTGCTCATTTTCGATATCGACCCAAGCGCCGAAGAACACCTTGCCTTCCTGCTCAGGCATGTACTCCACCACCCGCATGTCTTCCAGACGCTTGCGCAAGTAGCGCACGCGCCGATCAATCTCACGCAGCAGTTTCTTGTTGTATTGGTAATCCGCGTTCTCGCTGCGATCTCCGAGGGAAGCCGCCCAGGTCACCTTGCGGGTGGTATCCGGACGTTTCTCACGCCACAGGTAATCCAGCTCTTTTTTCAGCGCTTCATGACCTTCTTTGGTAATCAGCTTGGTACTCAAACGCTTGCATCCCCAGACAATGTCCAATGGTGCCGATACGCCACGGCATCATGCCTTGGCGTCGGCTGGCTGGGGTTGATAATAAATGAACCCTGAAAAGTAGCCAGACCAGAGAACCCATCGGTTCAACCCTGGCCATCCAAGGCGTGATCCAGCTCAAGGAGCACACCCTGCAGACGCTCACGCATCCCCGACACCTGCGATAGCGCCAGCGCCAACTTCTCAGCCTTCCGGCCAACCTCCAATGTCTGGTTCTGCAACTGCGTGGCGTGCTGCTCCAACTCAACACCCTTTTTATCCAACGCGCTCTGCTCTTGCTCCAGTCGAGCCTGCCACTGCTCCAGTATTTCTTCGCGTTCGATAACGGCGAGTTTCTGTTGTGCCAGCTCCTGGGCGACCTTGGCGAGGCTGGTCAGCGTGCTGTCCACCTCAACCATTGATGCATGTTCCATCTTGGCAGGGAGTTTGTGCGGCGCCGGTTCTCGGGGCTCAAGCCGAGCCGCTGGCGCACTGGGCTCGGCCGGCTCCGGCGCCTGCGTTGTCGCAACGGGAGAGTCCAGGGGTTGTGGCACGACGGGCTCGGAAACAGGCTGCTCGGCGGCCTTGGGTGGAGTCGTGGTTCGGGGTGGCGAAACCATCTGCGACGAGAAGCGAATGGACGGCACGATCAATGAAGCACTTTCGATCACAGGCAATGTGGGCGCGGACATGCCCAAGGTAATGACCTTCATGACCAAGGCTTTCTTGATCATCATTGAATGATGATCCTCAGGCCTCGCAGGTGGCAACTTGCAGCCTTTCAAATCAATGAAATGAAACGGGATCGAAGACTCGAGAACCGCGCCCGTCTTAGTGCCGGAAGCTGCCGCCATCATCAGGATTTGCTTAAAGACTTGCATGGCAACTTGCAGGTCTTCCTTGGACTCCACACCGCCCAGGAAATACCGATCGAGTTTCTTGCGTAACGCCGCGATATAGACCCTCGAGTTACCGGGTTCGATCTCTTCATCCAGGCTATAGACAAGAAAGTTGGAGTCGGTCTGCGCTACGGCAAACCCGCAGAGCAATGCACCGTTGACCGGTGCGTCCTGGCCGCTGCGTTCAAGAACAAGGGTACGTAGAAGCATCATGCTATTCAGGCCTCATTGCGAAAGAGTAAACCTTATATAAACGCCAGATAAACATCCGGCCATTAATAAGCTCGAAACAACGCAATTGTTTCAGCAAGTTATCCAATCTGACGTAGGACTTATCTGATAAACATGTCCCCACGTTCCCAAGTCCAATGTTTAAACGTAACCTTCTTGGCGCTCAACCGTTCATGACGGGCACATGCTCATACGCCTCGCAAAACTTATTCGGTAAACAAATGCTCGAGATAAGCAGCCTGACAAAGCACCTGGGCAAAAGAAACGTCATTACCCAACTCTCGTTTTGCGCCGAACGCCAGGAATGCATAGGCCTGTTCGGGGAGCATGGCGCAGGCAAAACCACACTGCTGAACCTGATATCCGGCGTAATAAAACCCTCTGCCGGGCATATCACTGTCCAAGGGTTCGACACTCAATCGCACCCACTTCAAGCCCGAAAAGCCCTGGGCTATCAACTCCAGGGCGGCCTCAGCCATCATTCGATGTCGGTCAAAGGCCTGCTCAATTTCATCGCTGACGTACGAGGTTTCAGCGGCGCTGAAAAACGCAGCCGGGTAGATCGAGCAGCCATGCGCCTGGAATTGTCCCGCGTGCTCAACGCCCCACTCGCCACGCTTTCCATCGGTTTGAAGCGCAAAGTAGCCATCGCCCAAGCGATCCTGCATACACCCGACCTGCTCTTGCTGGATGAACCGATCGAGGGGCTGGCGCCGGATCAATTGCTCAAGTTTAAGACATTTATCCAGTCTCTGGCCGAAGAAATGACGGTCATCATCGCCTCCCGTCATTGCGATGACCTTTCCAATCTCTGCACGCGCGCGCTGGTTATCGCAGACGGCCATCTTGTGGCCGACACCCCGCTGCCCGATTTGCAGCGCAACTCCCGGCATTACCAAGCCGTCACGCTGGCCGCGCAAACACCTCTGGATTTACTGGCCCTTGCCGTATTACCCGGCGTCGCTGGCATAGAGGAGGACCGGCACACGCCAGGCACCGTGACTGTTCTCGCGATGCCGGGGCACACCATCTACCCCCCTATAAACGCACTTATCGCCAGCCGCGGCTGGAATATCACGTCACTGAGCCTGGAACTAGGGCGCCTGAACGACGTTGTTCACCGCCTTAGCCACGAGGTATCCCTTTGAAGCTGCTGCCCGTTATTTTCAAGCGTCAACTTGCCAGTTACGCCTGCACGCCAAGCACCTACCTGAGTGTTGCTGCTTTCCTAGTGCTGTGCGCAACGCTGGGGTTGTATACGAGCCCGTGGATGGAACGGGACAGCGGCGACTTGCACGTATTTTTCCAGTTGCACCCCTGGCTCTATCTGCTGCTGATTCCAATGTTATCGACACACCTGTGGGCGGACGAACGCACCACGGGCCTGCGCGACATGATGAAAACACTGCCCATTACGTCAGCAGAACGCGTAATGGGAAAATTTCTGGCCGCGTGGGTCGTGTGTGGTATCGCGTTGATGCTCACGTTTCCTATAGTGATCCTCGCCAACTGTCTCGGCACTGCCGACAACCGTGTTATCAGCTCACAATTTCTGGCCAGTTGGTTACTGGCGGGAAGCTATCTGTCTGTCGGTAGTTTTATTTGCACATTCACGCGCCAACGCCTGGTTATTTTCCTGGTGACGTTGGGTTTATTGCTGACAGCCAGCGGACTTTCTTCTGTCCTGGATGCACTCGAACATCAGGCGCCCATCTGGGTGGTAGACAGTTTGATTGCGCTTGACCCCATCTCGCGTTTCGAGACGATCGACAATGGCAAACTGACACTTCGTGACAGTTTGTACTTCATCAGCATGATCCTTGCCTTTCTCTCGGCAACGACGGTCACACTCAACTACAAAACCAGTTGAGAAGGGAAGCAACGTATGCGATCCGTTCTTAGTACGGGCATGACACTGTTGGTCATACTGTTACTGTTCCTCGCGTTTAATCTGGCCTGGGTAAATAACCTGCCTGAGGTACGCTGGGACTTTTCACAGCAAAAAAAACACACTTTGTCGCCCTCGGCGCGACACTTGCTCGCGACACTGGAACATCCGCTGGATTTGTATTACTTCAACTCAAGCCATGATCCAAACAGAAGCCACGCATTAAAGCGCTACGGTGAACGCGTCGAAGACTTGCTCAATGAGTTCGAAAAAGCGTCAAAGGGCATGATTAACCTGCACGTTATTGATCCGGTACCTTATTCAGAAGATGCCTACAAAGCCGGCTTATTCGGCCTGGATGACAAGCAGGGTTTCATGGGCCTTATCGGTACCCGTGCCGGCCAGACTGCACAACGTATCGATGTATTCAGCCGCGATGACGAGCCACTGCTTGAATATGAAATCAGCCACCTGATCTACAAGTTGATGCACCCCGAACCGCCCACCATTGGCGTGCTGACGGGGCTGGCGCTGAATGAGTCTGCAGGCCGAGTGATGGCGCAGATGCATCAACATTTCAACCTTGTGAGCCTGGCATCAAGCACCTCCAAGGTGCCTGAATCGATCGGAACGCTGATGGTCGTGCACCCGCGCGCACTGCCCGAACACACCTTGTATGCGATTGAACAGTTTGTATTGAGGGGCGGCAAACTGATGATCTTCATTGATCCCGTGAGCGCGTTGGATGGGAAAACGCCATCGGCGGACTCCCGGCTCGACGGGCTACTTGCCGCGTGGGGCATACAGATGCCGACGGACAAACTACTGGTCGATCATCTCTATACCCTATCGTCTTCGCTCAGCCCTGAGGCGCCGGCATTACGCCTCGCAGCCAGGTTGAACCTGCCACGGCAAGCGATGACAGCCAACGATGTGAGCACCTGGAAACTGAATGCTGTTGTCGTATCAAGCAGCGGCGCACTTTCGCGCGTCAGGAAAGGCCGTACGACGCTGACGCCTCTGCTGCAAAGCTCCAGGCAGTCCGCATTAATGGACACTGACCGGGTTGCAGCGGCGCCTGCATTCGACTCACTCATCGACTGGACGACTCCCGGACAACGCCAGGTGATAGCGGCCCGCATCGATGGCCCTGCCTACTCCGCATTTCCAGAGGGTGTCAGTGGACAGCCCCCTGGTTTGCAAAAAGCCGCACACATCCAGGTGGTGGTGGTCGCCGACACGGATTTGCTGATGGATTCTGTCATCAGTTCGGCGCCCAACAACAACGTGCTGTTTGTCTTAAATACATTGGATAACCTGGCTGCCCCCGACATTCTCGCGAGCGTTCAACCCCGTGCGATGGCGAGCGATGCCCCCCAGGCACTGGAACAAATGCGCGAGGCCGCCGCACAGGCCTATACGCAAAAGGCGGGAGAACTGCAAAAACGGCTTGAGCAAACCGAACAGGAATGGCAACGATTGAACCCGCCGAGAATAGATTTCGGCACCCAAGCGGTGGATACCAATACCCAGTTGCAAGCGCTCAACAAGGAGCGCCTGCGACTGCCCATGGAGTTGCAAGCACTCAAGGCCCAGGCTTACGCCTCGGTGCATCGCATGGAACGAAACCTGAAACTGCTGATGATCGGCGCGGTACCGCTGCCGTTATGCTTGATCGCCTGGGCAGTTTTTGTGTACCACCGGCGGCGGCGAGCAGTCGTTGCTAAAGCCTTCCACTGACGCCTTAACGACGCGCAATCAAGCCTTGCCGGGCAATGCGCGTCAGTTGGCGAATCACCTCGTCGGCATCGCCGGCACTTGGCGCCTGAATAACCGCAAGATCAAAGCTGTTGCTGGCAAAACGGGCCAGGGAGTCGCCATCTTCCACAAACTGGATCAGGAAGGCCGAAGGCCGCCCCGTGCGACGCGGCCAACCGTCCAGATAACGCAACAGCGTTGGCTGGTGCTTGCCGCCCAGCAGAATTCTCGGATTACGTTGAGTCAGGCCCGCAGTGATCGGGGCCAGGCGTATGAGGGGGCGTAGTGCATTCATCGTGTCGTGTCTCTGCCTCAAAAGTCTGCGGGCAGGTGAGAGGCAACACCGAACCAGCGCTTTAGCGGTATTTCGAAGCCTGGCGCGGAATAAGCGCAGGCTTCTGTCGGGCTGCAATGAGTCCCAGTGGCGCCCCGCAATTAGCTGTTTAAATCGGCGCATGAGCAGCATCCTAGAGAAGCCGATGGGGCGGTGTCAAGAATCGCGAGCAACGAAAAAACCCGCTCATGGCGGGCTTTTTCAAGGTGCGTCGTGGGTATCAGTTGGCGATGGCACGGTCGACTGACAGTTTGCCAGCGCCTTCCAGCAAGACCGCAAGCGCGCCGCCGAGCAAGGCCAATGCAAACTCATAACCGTTGTTCGCCATGAACAGCCCGTTGTGGATGTGCACCGAGAAAATCGCCACCAGCGACAGGAAGGTCAGGCCCAATGCGGCCGGGCGCGCCAGCAAACCGATGATCAATGCCAGCCCGGCGAAGAACTCCGTACCGCCTGACAGCACCGCCATCAAGGTACCCGGTGTCAGGCCGAGGCTTTCCATATACTGCGCAGTACCCGCCAGGCCGTAGCCACCAAACCAGCCAAAGAGTTTTTGCGAGCCGTGTGCCGCGAAAATGATACCGACGAAAATTCGCAGGATGGTCAGGCCGTAACCGGCGCGGGTGGACAGGATGCGGTTGATCATTGGGCTCATGCAGATAATCCTTTTCAAAGTAGGGGTTGGTTGGCCGCTATATTAATCGAATTAAACAATGATAAAAGCCGAAAAAATGCCTAATACTTATCGATAAAAACGATTATTTTCGCGAGGCGATCTTCGGTGTCGACGTTTCCAGGGACCCGCGCTCCCGATCAAACGCCAAGTAGTACTTGTTCACGCTATTAACATAGCTGACGCCACCCATTCCCACCTGCTCCATGGCAATACGTTCAACCTGGAAGAACCACTGATTGGGGTTCAACCCCCGGCGGCGTGCCTCCGCACGCATGCCCTGCACACGCTCCGGCCCCATGTTGTAAGCCGCCAGCACAAAGGCCATGCGTTCACGCTCGTTCAGTTTTGGGCTGGCAAAGAATTTGCGGCGAATCATCGCCAGGTAGCGCGCGCCAGCCTGCACGTTGCTGTCGAGGCTCTCGATATTATTGACGCCCACCCGCTGCGCCGCGGAGGGCGTGATCTGCATCAGGCCGGTAGGTCCGCCACTGCTGCGCGCGCCGGGGTCAAAGGCCGACTCCTTGAACGCCAGTGCCGCCAGGTTCAACCAGTCCATGCCCTGCTCACGGGCGTGTTTTTGCAGGACCGGGCGCAGCTTTTCCAGACGCTGGCGATCGGCGCGTGCCAGGGGGTTACGCACTTGATAGAGGCGTCGGTAGATACGCTGGAACGCCACGTCCTGGTCGGAGGGCGTGCGATAGGACTTGAGGAACCGATCAATACTGGCCCGTAGCATCGAGGCATCCTGGCGCACGAACCAGTACTCATCGCCCGGCTCGCTGATCGCCACCTGCCGATCAAAGCGCAACTTGGGCAGGATTTTCGACCAACGCTCGGCAATCGGTTTTTCGACAATGGTGAGGTGGAAGATACCGGCCTGGACCATCTCCAATACATCTTCCACGGCCAATGTCGGGTCGACCCACTCCACCTTCACCGGCGGCTGCTTGTGTAGGGCCAGTTTCTGGTTGACCTGATTAATCGCGTCCGCCGCCGCACTGCCGGTGGTCAGCGCCAGGGTACGCCCGGACAGTTGCTCCAGCTTGGTAAACCGCCGCTCGCCCTTGACGCCCACCAGCCACAACGGCACATCGCTGGCAATCGGGTCGCTGGTGCTGATTTTGTGCGCGGCCTTCACATCGAGCAATTCACCCGGCGCCACCAGGTCACCTTCGCCACGCGCCAGCGCGCCGAGCAGTTGATCCTTGGCCTTGGGAATAATCTTGAGGTTGATTTCTTCACCGTCACGGGCGTGGCCGTTCAGGTATTGCTCGAAGGCCCGCAGGCGATGGTATTCGACACCGATGGCCTGGCCCTGGACCTCACCGGAACTGTTGCGGCTCTGGTTGACCAACACACGCAGGGTGCGGCTGGAGCGAATTTGCGCCAGGTCACGTACCTTGCCGGGCTTGGTCACTTCCAGCGGCCCATCCAGACGTGCGACCGCCGCCATGGGCAGCAGTAACGTCAGGCACAACACAAGCAACGCCGAGGGTCGGATCATCCGCTCTCCGGAAAGAATACTGGCCAGCCTCTTCGCGAAAGGCGAAGGGCTGGAGGTCAGAAACAGAGCGCTTTATGCGCTGGCAAGGCACGCAACGGCGGCATGGCAGAAGGCGTGTTACCCACCACAATGTCGCTTGCGACGTTCAAAGACAGCTATAACTCGTTGTAGTTCTTAGTTTTTCTTATAAATCTACAGCTCTGATATGCTTTCCGGCCGCAGGCGGAGATAGCACCATGCAACTCATTGATATCGGCGTCAACCTGACCAACCCCTGTTTCGACGAGAGGCACCAGGCCGTTCTCGACCGCGCCTATGCCGCCGGCGTGGAACAATTGGTGCTCACCGGCACCAGTGTCGACGGCAGCGAACAGGCCCTGGAACTGTGCGTAAAACTTGATCAAAGCGGCCAACGTCTGTTCAGCACCGCTGGCATCCACCCGCACTCGGCCAGTGACTGGAACGGCGACAGCGCTCAGCGCTTGCGCGCACTACTCAGCGAAAACCGCGTGCGTGCGGTGGGTGAATGCGGGCTGGATTTCAACCGGGATTTTTCCCCGCGGCCCCAGCAGGAAAAAGTCCTCGAAGAACACCTGGCGCTGGCCGTCGAGCTGAAGTTGCCGGTGTTTCTCCACGAGCGCGACGCCAACCAGCGCCTGCTGGAAATTCTCAAGGGCTACCGCGACCACCTGACGGCTGCCGTGGTGCATTGCTTTACCGGCGAACAACACGCGTTATTCAGCTACCTCGACCTCGACTTGCACATCGGCATCACCGGTTGGATCTGCGACGAGCGCCGTGGGGCTCACCTGCATCCGCTGGTCAGGGAAATTCCCCGGGGCCGTCTGATGCTCGAAAGCGATGCGCCCTACCTGCTGCCGCGCACCCTGCGCCCCAAGCCGAAAAATGGCCGCAATGAACCGGCCTACTTGCCTGAAGTGCTGCGTGAAGTCGCCCTGCACCGCAACGAAACCATCGAAGACCTGGCCGAGCACAGCAGCGCGTGCTCGCGCGCATTTTTTGGCTTGCCCCACGTCGGTTGATGCGGCGCATTGACCCATGTCAAAACCGATTGCCTGAGTAGCGGCACAATAATGGCACCTTGCCAATACTGTTTCCGCTATCAGAGAAAACCTTCCATGGGTGCCTGGCTTAGCAATATCTCGCTGAAATACAAATTCTGGGCGGTCAACGCGGTCGCTTTCATCACCACATTGCTGCTGGTGCTGTACGCCGTGCAGCTTGAACAACAGGCACGCAACGCGGCGTCCCAAGCCCAGGCGCAGGCGCGATTGCTCGGCAGCTGGCCGGCCGACAAGGCGCTGCCTGAGGGCGAGCACTGGTTGACGTTTGCCCGTGGCCAAATCCCGCAGTTGGCCGATCAGGACCTGTCAGCCCTGAGCACAGCCAGTGGCTGGGTCGAGCTGAATCACCTGCCCTTGCTGGGTGAAAACCCGCTGATCGGCGCTGAAGTCATTGCACGCGCCGATGGGCGACAGATCGCCGTGCTGGCCTATGGGCAGAGCCTGAGCCAGGTATTCGCCGAACGCTTCGCCAACTACGCTGTGGCCGTGCTGATCCTGATGCTGGCGATGCTCGGCGCCTCGCAGTTGCTGATCCGCTTCCTGCTCAGCCAACTCAATACCCTCAAGGACGTGATGCTGCACGTCGAGAAGACCGGCGATTTGTCGGCCCGCGTGCCCCTGGCCTGCACAGATGAAGTCGGCCAAATGGCCAGTGCATTCAACGCCATGCAAGCCGGCTACCAGCGGGTGGTCAACACCGTGGCGCGCACCGCCCGGCAGCTCGATGAAGGCGCCGCTCGCCTGGCCAGCAGCATGAACGAGGTGCAACACGGCATGCTCGGCCAGCAAAGCGAAACCGACCAGGCCGCCACCGCGATCAACGAGATGACCGCCACCGTCTACCATATCGCCCAACACGCCGGCGCCACGCGCGACCTGTCACAGACCGCCGACACCCTGGCGGGCAGCGGCCGGGAAGTGGTCGACCGGGTACAACGTTCGATTGCCGGGCTGTCCACCGGCGTGCAACAGACCGCCGAAATGATTCAGAAACTCGCCGAAGACAGCCAGAAAATCAACGGCGTAGTCAGCGTGATCCATAGCATCGCCGAACAGACCAACCTGCTCGCCCTCAACGCCGCCATCGAAGCCGCCCGTGCCGGTGAAATGGGCCGTGGTTTTGCCGTGGTCGCCGATGAAGTGCGCAACCTGGCCAAACGCGTGCAAACCTCCACAGACGAAATCACCCGCATGGTGTCAGCCCTGCAATCGGGCACCCGCGACGCCGTGGACTTCATGCAGGAAAGCTCACTCAAGGCCGACGACTGCGTGCAACAGGCCCAGGAAGCCGGCGCGGCGCTCGCCGAAATCACCGGTGCCGTGGCGCAGATGCGCGAAAGTAACACCCAGATTGCCGTCGCCGCCGAACAGCAAAGCCATGTCGCCGAAGAGATGAACCGCGCAGTGGTGAGCATTCGTGATGTGACGGAGAACACGGTGCAGCAGACGGTGGGCTCGGCCACTACCAGCAATGAACTGGCGACGCTGGCCGGGGAGTTGAGCAAGGCGATCGGGCAGTTGAAGTTGTAGCTGATAGCTGAACAAGGCTGGCTATGGCCCCCATAGCGAGTCTTGATTCGCCGCCCCACCCGCCTGCGACCTAAACTTTGTCCATGTTGTTTCAACGGACAGAGGATTAATCATCATGGGCAAACGTCATCCTAACTTCCCCGCCTGGCAATGGCGCAATCAGCCACAAAGCCTTCAGCACCCGACCAACCTGGGGCTGCAGTTGATTGCCGTACCGCTGCTGATCATCGGTTTTCTGTCGATGGCCTCCGGTGTATTCAGCCTCAGCCTGGCCAGTTTTGCCGTCGGCGCCATCGGTGTGTTGGCCGGCGTTGCGCTGCAACGCCACGGGCGCAAGCTGGAAGCTCAGGGTAGCCAGCGGTTCTGAGGCTCAGGCGAAGACCACCACGGTCTGGCGGCTGACGGCGATCAAATCGCCGGTCGGGCTCCAGAGTGCGGCGGCGGCATGGCCGTAGCCGTCGCGGGCGTGCTCGATGTTGACGTAATACTGGCACCAGTCGAGGGTGGTCAGGTCTTGAAGCGGCTGGATAAATTCGATGGTCCAGGTCAGCGTGCTGCCGGGCGCCGGTGCGGACAGGTGTGGCAGCAAGGCCGGTGGCCAGGCATCGACCAGGGCGAGGATGTGCGACTCGGTAAGGGGCTCTTCCTTCACGTCGCCGCGCAAACGCACCCAGCCGCCCATGTCGCGGGATTTATTACCGGTAAACGGCAGCCCGCCGACACTCCAGCGCATTGCCAGATGCCGCATGAATTCGGGGGTGACGCCCTTGATGTAGGGCAACTCCTGGCATTCATCCCAGTGCTTGAACGTCGGTGGGGGCTCACTCGCCACATCAATCTGCGACTCGCGTGCCGCGCCAAAGCTGGCCTGTACCAGCGTTGCAACCTCACCATTCTGCACCACACGGCCGAGTAGCTGACTCACGGCCTTGCCTTCGCGCAGGACTTCAACGTGATAACTGGCAGGCACCTGCGGCGCGACCGGACCGACAAAGGTCACGGCCAGTGAGCGTAAAGGGCGATCGGCCGGCACTTGGGCGCGCAAGGCTTCGTATTGCAAGGCGGCGACAAGGCCACCAAAGGTCGCGCGACCCTGGGCCCATTCGGCGGGGATAGTCACATCCAGCGGATTGTTACGGGCGGCGTCGAGCAAATCACTAAAGCGCATGGCGACCTCACATCAAGAAAACCGATGGGGGAATTTTAACCACCGGGCTGGCAAGGTACAGCGCCTATTCCGGCCAAAAACCGGACCCGCCTAGAAACAATCCGCACTGAGTTTGTCGAGCACCCGATCCGCCTGCCCTTCAGCCGTGGCCATGGTGCGATGCCACACTGCGACACACGGCTGCAAGTCGGGCTGATGTTCGGCCTGGGCCAACCACTGCCAGCAATCGTGCCAATCACCCAGGGCGCCTTGGACTTGCTTGAGGCGCGACATCGCTTTGGCCGGGAGTTTGTCCAGCTCGGGGTAGGCCTCGGCTGCGTAGCGTACGCGCTTGATCAGCAACCGCAGGCGATGGCGATCATGGCTTGGGTCTTTCAGGGCTTTATCGAGTGCGTGCCATTGCTTGCCCAGCCGCTTTTCGATGCTCGGGCGCAGGCCTCTGAGCAGCTTCTGGTGCTGGGAGGCGCGGATAAAACGTGGGAAGGCATCAAGGATCAGCAGCAGGTGCGCGAGTTCCGGGCTTTGCGCCACGTGGCGATAGGCATCGGGTTGCAGGCGCAGGCGTCGGTCGGCAGCCGCGTGATGACCGTGCTGGTGAAGATACGCCGCCAGAACCTCTCGGTCGCGTAGCGGCGTGGTCATTTGGCCGACCGTGCCGGCGGCCAATTCAAGCTGTTCGACACCCGGCAGGCCACGCAAAGGCCGCAGCAAACTGCGCAGGCGCCGCACGGTGGTGCGCAGGTCGTGCAAGGCTTCATCGTCGGTGACGGCGGCGAGGCGAGCCTGGCAGCTCAGTAACCCTACTTCCAGGCCAATGACCTGAGCGACTAACTGATCAACCAAAGCTGACATCCCTTCCTCCCTTGCCCATTAAGACCCTGCTTGCCGCTTACGGGTTAACGCCCGGCGCGCGACTCACGGATATAGAACCGCGCTTTCTCGGCCTTGTTGGAGCACCCTTCAAACGCTTCGAATTGCTGTTGGGTCTTGGCGCCCGTCAACAATGACAAAGCCTTAGAGTAGCTCACAGTCCCGGCAAAACCTTCGGCCTTGGCCAAATCCAACTCATGCCACGCCGCGTCCAATTGCGTGCCACAACTGTCGCGGTACGCGGTTTTCCCGGCACAACCGGCCAGGGCCAACACGATCACAGGCACACACATCCAGGCTTTCATCAATGACACCTCAAATAAAGAAAAACAGTCGTACGGTGTAGACGTTGCCTACAAGGAAAAGTGCCTTGTACGGGCACCTGAAACCAAAAGTGATGATAGCCAGAGCATACCCGAGCGCCCCGACTATTCCGGAAAATTATTGCGTGTGTCGACGAAGATTGAAGCACTGACCTTGATGGGTGCATTGTGGGCAACTGTTTTACGAAGGATCAGGTCATGAAGAAACGTGTTGCCTTGGTACTGGGCTCCGGCGGCGCCCGGGGTTACGCCCATATCGGTGTGATCGAGGAAATCGAACGGCGCGGCTACGACATCGCCTGTATCGCCGGTTGCTCGATGGGGGCGGTGGTGGGCGGGATCTATGCCGCCGGCAAGCTCGATGAGTACCGAAACTGGATCGAGAGCCTCGACTACCTGGACGTGCTGCGCCTGGTGGACGTGAGTTTTCGGCTGGGCGCGATCCGCGGCGAGAAAGTCTTCGGGCAAATCCGCAAGATTGTCGGCGAGATCAATATCGAAGAGCTGCGCATTCCCTACACCGCCGTTGCCACGGACCTGACCAACCAACAGGAAATCTGGTTCCAGGAGGGCTGCCTGCACCAGGCCATGCGCGCTTCGGCGGCGATTCCCAGCCTGTTCACGCCGGTGATGCAAGGTAACCGCATGCTGGTGGACGGCGGCCTGCTCAACCCGCTGCCGATTGTGCCGGTGGTGTCGAGCCATTGCGACTTGATCATCGCCGTCAACCTCAACGCCACCAACCAAAAACACTACCAATTGCCGGTGATCCAGCGCCCGCCCGCGTTCAAGAGCCGCTTCAACAGCTTGGCCAAGTCATTGGGCTCACACCTGCCGTTTCGACGCAAACAAGCCGAACAATTAATGAAGCTGGAGCAGGAGGCATTGCAGGCCCAGACGGCAGAGATCAACCCGTGGCTGGAATCGGCCGAGCCCGAATCCCAGCAACCCGCCGCCGCGCCGGAAAAGGCCGGGGCGCCAAAATCGGCGACCGGCTCGTTCATCATCGACAACGTTGGCCCGGCGTCGCTGCTGGACCTGATCAACCAGAGCTTCGAGGTGATGCAAACGTCGCTGGCGCAGTACAAGATCGCCGGCTACCCGCCGGATGTGCTGATCAACGTGCCGAAGCGCGTGTGCCGGTTTTTCGAGTTCTACAAGGCGCCGGAGTTGATCGCTTTAGGGCGGGAAATCGCCAGGGATACGTTGGACAAGTATGAGAGTGAGCAGGGTTGAAAGAGAGGGTGTGGCTGATGGCCTCTTCGCGAGCAAGCCCGCTCCCACATTTGTCCGCATTCCACAGGTGGAACTCGATCGAATGGGGGAGCGGGCTTGTTCGCGAAGGGGCCAGTTCAGGCGCCGCTCAACTCAGGCATTTAACAACCGATAACCCACACCCGCCTCGGTCACGATAAACCGCGGCTGAGTCGGGTCGTCCGCCAGCTTCTGGCGCAGGTGGCCGACGACGATGCGCAGATAGTGGCTGTCTTCGGTGTGGGTCGGCCCCCAGATATCCTTGAGCAGTTGCTGCTGGGTAATCACCCGCCCGGGATGCCGCGCCAATTGCGCCAGCACCGCATACTCCTTGCGGGTCAGCGCCACTTCGACGCCGTCCAGCAGGACGCGGCGATAAGCCAGGTCCACCGTCAACGGGCCGAAACTCAACGCTGCTTCCTGGGCTTCTCCCGCCGGGGCCTGACGCAGCAATGCACGCACGCGGGCGAGAAACTCCTGGATCCCGAAGGGTTTGGTCACGTAGTCATTGGCGCCGCTATCGAGGGCTTCGACTTTCTGCACTTCACTGGCGCGCACCGACAGCACCAACACCGGCACCGTCGACCACTCACGAAACTCGCGCAACACTTGTTGGCCGTCCATGTCGGGCAAGCCAAGGTCGAGCACCAGCAAATCCGGTTTGCTCAATGCCGCTTGGGCCAGGCCTTCGTTGCCGGTGCCGGCCTCGATCACCTTGTAGCCCTGGGAGGCCAGGCTGATCCGCAAGAACTTGCGGATCTGCGGTTCGTCATCAATGACTAAAATCGTCGCGGTCTGGCTCATGGTGTCCAATCAAAATCCGTGGAGAAAAGAGGGTAGCTCAAGGCTCGCGTTCCAGGCCAGGCTGTGTCGGCAATGGCAGGAACAAAGTGATGCAGGTGCCCCGCCCTTCAATGCCCTCGGCGACGCTGATACGGCCGCCGTGGGCGCCGACCATGCCCTGGCAGATCGCCAGGCCGAGGCCCGTGCCCTGCCCGCCACGATCACCGCGGGCGGCGGTGTAGAACATATCGAAAATCTTGGCGCGCTCGTCTTCGGGAATTCCGGGGCCCTCATCGGCCACCGCAAAAAACAGCTGGTTGTCCGACACACCAGCAGTCACGTCCAAACGTCCCTGGGGCGGAGAGAAACGCGCGGCGTTTTCCAGCACATTGACCAGCGCTTGCTCGATCAACGCGGCGTGCACATACAGCAACGGCAACTCCGCCGGCACGTCGGTTTTCACCTGCAAAGGCGCCAGCACCGCGCGCAAACGGCCAAGCGCACTGCCGACAATATCGCCGGGCGAAACCCAATCACGCGCCAGCTTCAGGGCGCCGTGGCCCAGGCGCGTCATGTCCAGCAGGTTCTGGATATAGCGGTCCAGGCGCTCGGCTTCATCGCGAGTGCCTTCGAGCAATTCGCGGCGATCTTCCAGGGGAATGGCCTCGCCGAGGGCCAACAGACTGTCGATGCTGCCACGCATGGACGTCAACGGTGTGCGCAAATCGTGGGACACCGAGGCCAGCAAGGCGCTGCGCAGTTGCTCGGTCTCGCCGTGCAGGCGCGCGGACTCCAGCTCCTGCGCCAATTGCGCGCGTGCCAAGGCCTGAGCCAGCGGTTGGCTCAGTGCCGTCAGCAGACGACGGCGTTGGCCGCTTAATTCCAGGCCCGGTTTGGGGCTCACACCGAGCAAGCCCAATGGCCCCTCCTCGCCCGACAGCGGCCACCACCACCAACGCCCAAACGGCAACGTGCCGGTGCCCATGCCGGCCGGCTGATCATGCTGCCAGGCCCAATCGGCGGCGGCGCGTTCAGATTCGGTGAGGTTCAACGCAGCGCCCGTCTCGACCTTCCAGCCGCCCTGACCATCGCGGTTAACCAGGCATAGATCCAGATCGCTCCAACCTTCCAGATGATGCGCTGCCGCGCTGATCACCGCCTGACGATCGGTAGCGGCGGTGAGTTTGCGCGACAGGTCGAGCAGCTCGCTGGTTTCTTCCTGGGTATCGCGCAGGGCTTGCAACTGCCGACGCTGGCGCGCGGCCAGGTTGCCGGTCAACGCGGCCATCAGCAGGAAGAACAGCAGGGTCAACACATCCTCTTCACGCTGAATGGCAAAGGAAAAATTCGGCGGGATAAACAGAAAGTCGTACGTCAGGAACGACAGCGCCGCACACACCAGGGACGGCCCCAGGCTGCTGCGCACGCCGACCAGCAATACCGCCGCGAGAAATACCAGAGAGATATTCGGCAGCGGCAGCACGCTGGCCACCGCCCAGGCCACCGCGGCCGCCACCACGGTCGCCACCACCGCCAGGCCGTAGTCGAACCACACCAACCCACGCACATCCGGCATGCGCGGGGGCGCGGGCATGTCGTCGCTGTCGAGGACGTTGATTTCCAAGCCACGCGCATTTCGCAGCAAACGCGCCGCCAGCCCGCCGCCAAACAAACGACGCCGCCAGCGCATACGCGACTGCCCCACCAATAACAGGCTGGCACGGCGTTCGGCGGCATGCTGGATCAGTGTCTTCGCCACCTCCCCCGCCCGCAGCAGTACCACTTCCCCGCCAAGCCGCTCGGCGAGTTGCTGCGCGTTTTGCAGGCGCAGGCGCGATTGTTCATCTCGCGCACGGCCGTTATCGATATGCACCAGGCTCCACGGCAAATGCCGACGCTGGGCGACACGGCTGGCGTGACGCACCAGGCGTTCGGCCTGCGCATCGCCATCAATCCCGACCAGCAAGCGGCCACGTACCGCCGGCGCAGCCTGGCCGAGTTGGCGATAACCCTGGGCCAAATCGTCGTCGACGTGGGCCGCGGCGGTCTGCATGGCCAACTCACGCAACGCCATGAGATTGGTCTGGGTGAAAAACGCGTCGATGGCCGCGCGGGCCTGTTCCGGTACATACACTTTGCCGTCGCGCAGGCGCTCGAGCAGCTCGCGCGATGGCAGGTCGATCAGCAACAGTTCGTCTGCTTCTTGCAGCACCCAGTCCGGCAGGGTTTCGCGCACTTGTACGCCGGTGATGCCGCGCACCTGATCGTTGAGGCTTTCCAGGTGCTGGACGTTGACCGTGGTGAACACGTTGATGCCGGCGGCGAGCAGTTCCTGGATGTCTTGCCAACGCTTTTCATGGCGGCTGCCGGGGGCGTTGCTGTGGGCCAGTTCGTCAACCAGCACCAGTTTGGGCTTGGCGGCGAGCAGGCCGTCGAGGTCCATTTCTTCGAGCATCACGCCACGGTATTCACTGCGCAGCAACGCTTGTTGCGGCAGGCCGCTGAGTAACGCTTCGGTCTCGGCGCGGCCATGGGTTTCAACCACCCCGGCGACCAGGCGCACGCCCTGGCGCAGTTGGGTGTGCGCGGCCTGAAGCATGGCGTAGGTCTTGCCCACACCCGGCGCGGCGCCGAGGAAGACTTTGAGCCGGCCACGGCCGTCCCGTGGCAGGTCGGCTAACAGGGCATCGGCGCGGCCGGAGTCGCTCATGCGCAGGGGTTCCTTCAGGTGTTCATGGGGAATCTGTCAGGCCCTCATCGCGGGCAAGCCCGCTCCCACAGGGGAATGTATTCCAACTGTGGGAGCGGGCTTGCCCGCGATGGCGGCACCACGGCTTACAATTTTTCCAGCGCCATGTTCAGCGCCAGTACGTTCACCACCGGCGGCCCTACCAGCGGGCTTTCGATGTGTTCATCAAGCAAGCGTTGCAGGGTCGACACCGGCACATTCCGGGCAGCCGCTACGCGTGCCAGTTGATAGGCAATTGCCTGTGGTGGCAAGTGTGGATCAAGACCGCTGCCGGAGGTAGTCAGTGATGCAAGAGGCACCGGCCCCTGCCCTGCCACCAACTGTTTATTCGCATCATCAAAGATGCGCGTTGCCAACGCCGGGTTGCTTGGGCCGAGGTTACTCGCGCTGCTGGAAACCGTCGCAAACGCGCCCGCCGATGGGCGCGGATGGAACCAGCCGTCACCGGTAAAATCTTGGGCAATCAGGCTTGAGCCGCGCACTTTGCCGTCGGCATCACGCACCAGGCTGCCGTTGGCCTGATCAGGAAAGGCAACTTGTGCGACACCGGTCACGACCAGTGGGTAAGCGACGCCGGTGATCAGGGTCATGAGTACCAGCAGGCTCAGGGCCGGGCGGATCATGGTGGACATTTCAAATTCCTCACGTGAGTCATTGCAACCTGTGGGCACCAGCCTGGCACCCACAGGAATCGGGTCAAACCAGGTGCAGCGCCGTCAGCAGCATGTCGATCGCCTTGATGCCCACGAACGGCACCAGGATCCCGCCCAGCCCGTAGATCAGCAGGTTGCGACGCAGCAACGCCGCCGCACTCGCCGCCTGTACGCGCACACCGCGCAACGCCAGGGGAATCAGCACCACGATGATCAGGGCGTTGAACACGATGGCCGAGAGAATCGCGCTCTGCGGGCTCTGCAAGTGCATCACGTTGAGCACGCCCAGTTGCGGGTAGATCGAGGCGAACAGCGCCGGCAGGATCGCGAAGTATTTGGCCACGTCGTTGGCGATGGAAAAGGTCGTCAACGCGCCGCGAGTCACCAGCAACTCCTTGCCGATCTGCACCACGTCCAGCAGCTTGGTCGGGTCGCTGTCAAGGTCGACCATGTTGGCGGCTTCGCGAGCAGCCTGAGTACCATCATTCATTGCCATGCCGACGTCGGCCTGGGCCAGTGCCGGCGCATCGTTGGCACCGTCGCCGCACATCGCAACCAGGCGACCGTCGTTTTGCTCATGACGAATGCGCGCGAGTTTTTTCTCAGGGGTGGCTTCAGCCAGCACGTCATCCACACCGGCTTCAGCGGCAATCGCGGCAGCGGTCAGCGGGTTGTCGCCCGTCACCATCACGGTGCGAATCCCCAGTTTGCGCAGTTCGGCGAAACGTTCGCGGATGCCGGGTTTGACCACGTCCTTCAGATGGATCGCACCGAGCAATTTGCCATCGGCGCACACCAGCAACGGCGTGCCGCCGCTCTGGGCGATCTTGTCGATTTCCCGCGACAGTGCCGGTTGCAGGTCGCGGCGTTGTTGGCCGATAAACGCCAGCAGCGAATCGACGGCGCCTTTACGGAACACACGGCCCTGATAGTCGACACCGGACAGGCGCGTTTCAGCACTGAACGGCACGGAGGTCAGTTGGTCCAGGGTAGGCTCGGCTTGCGGGTGCAAGGCACGCAGGTATTCGACGATGGATTTACCTTCAGCCGTGTCATCCGCCAGGGACGCCAGCAGCGCCCCTTCAGCCAAGTCCCGGCCACTGACGCCGGGCGCCGCGATTACTGCGGCACAGCGACGGTTACCGAAGGTAATGGTGCCGGTCTTGTCCAGCAACAACACATGCACGTCACCCGCCGCTTCCACGGCACGCCCGGACTTGGCGATCACATTGAGGCGTACCAGCCGGTCCATACCGGCGATACCGATGGCTGATAACAGGCCGCCGATGGTGGTAGGAATCAGCGTCACCAGCAGTGCGACCAGGAACACCAGCGGCAAGCTGCCATTGGCGAAGTGAGCGAACGGCTGCAGCGTGACCACCACCAGCAGGAAGATCAGCGTCAGGCCGATCAGCAGGATATCCAGCGCGACTTCGTTGGGGGTTTTCTGGCGTTTGGCGCCTTCCACCAGGGCGATCATGCGGTCCAGCGTGGACTCGCCCGGGTTGACGGTGATGCGCACCAGCAACCAGTCCGAGACCAGCCGTGTGTTGCCGGTGACGGCCGAACGGTCACCGCCGGACTCGCGGATCACCGGCGCGGACTCGCCGGTAATCGCCGCTTCGTTGACTGCGGCGATACCTTCGATGACCTCGCCGTCACCGGGGATCATTTCCCCGGCGGCGACGCGTACCACGTCGCCTTTACGCAGGCTGGTGGCCGGTACGACCTTGAAGCTGCCGTCGGCCTCCTTGCGGCGCGCGCTGAGGCCTTCGCTGCCGGCTTTAAGGCTGTCGGCGCGGGCCTTGCCACGACCTTCGGCCAAGGCTTCGGCGAAGTTGGCGAACAGCACGGTGAACCACAACCACACGGCGATTTGCACGGCGACGAAGGTCGGCACACTGGTGTCAGGCACAAAGCACAGCACGGTGGTCAGCATGGCGGTCAATTCGACCACCAGCATTACTGGCGAGCGTTGCAGTTGGCGCGGGTCCAGCTTGACGAAAGCCTGGACCAGCGCCGGGCGCCACAGGGCCGACATGGCGGTTTTTGGCGACTCCTGAGTGTTCACGGGAGTGGCATTTTTTGCAGGCATATTCATTTTCATATCCCCTTAGAAGCCCATGCTCAGATGTTCAGCAATTGGGCCCAGTGCCAGCGTCGGCAGGAAGGTCAGGCCGCCCACCAGCAAAATGGTCACGGTCAACAGGGTCACGAACAGCGGGCCATGGGTCGGGAAGCTGTTCTGGCCAATCGGTGCGGTCTTCTTCATCGCCAGGCTGCCGGCCAGGGCCAGTACCGGGAGGATGTAGCCGAAGCGGCCGATCAACATACCCAGTGACATCATCAGGTTGTGGAACGTGGTGTTGGCACTGAAGCCGCCGAACGCCGAACCGTTGTTGGCACTGGCCGAGGTGTAGGCATACAACAATTGGCTGAAACCGTGAGGGCCAGGGTTGCTGATGGCACCCGCCGGACCAGGCAGGCTGGCGGCGATGGCGCCCAGTACCAGCGTGCCGATCGGCATGACCAGTAACGTCACCACCAGCAACTGCACTTCCTTGGCCTGGAGCTTCTTGCCCAGGTATTCCGGGGTACGGCCAATCATCAAGCCGGCGAGGAACACGGCGATCAACACGTTGAGCAACATGCCGTACATACCGGCACCGACGCCGCCGAAGATCACTTCGCCGACCATCATGTTGACCAGTGCCACCATCCCGCTCAGCGGGTTGAGGCTGTCGTGCATGCCGTTGACCGAACCATTGGACGCCGCTGTGGTGGTGACCGACCACAACACCGTGGCGGTGGTGCCGAAGCGCACTTCTTTACCTTCCAGCGGCGCGGTTTGTTCCACGGCTGGATTGTTCAGGGTCGGGTTGGGCTGGTATTCGGCCCACAGCGAGGTCGCGCCGCCGATCAGGAACAGGGCCAGCATGCAACCGAGAATCGCGCGGCTCTGACGCAGGTCCTTCACGTAGTGGCCGAAGGTGAACACCAGCGCCACCGGGATCAGGATGATCGCCGACAACTCGAACAGGTTGGCCCAGGCAGTCGGGTTTTCAAACGGGTGCGCAGAGTTGACACCGAAGAAGCCGCCACCATTGGTGCCCAACTGCTTGATCGCAATCTGACTTGCAGCCGGGCCCAGTGGGATCAACTGGTCAACGCCTTGCAGGGTCACCGCGTTCGCATAGTGAGCGAAGGTTTGCGGCACGCCCTGCCAGACCAGGAACAACGCGAACACCAGGCACATCGGCAGCAGGCCGTAGAGGGTGACGCGGGTCATGTCGACCCAGAAGTTGCCCAACGTCTTGGTGGATTTGCGACCGATACCACGGCACAGGGCGACAAGGACTGCCAGACCGGTGGCCGCGCTGACGAAGTTCTGCACCGTGAGACCGACCATCTGGCTGAGGTAGCTCAGAGAGGCTTCGCCGCTGTAGTTCTGCCAGTTGGTGTTGGTCATGAAACTGACCGCCGTGTTGAACGCCAGCGTCCACTCCTGACCCGGCAATTTCTGCGGGTTCAGTGGGAGATAGTCCTGGAACAACAAGATCGCGAATAACAGTACAAAACCAGCCAGGTTGAAGGCCAGCAACGCCAGCGTGTATTTCTGCCAGCTCTGTTCTTGATGCTCGTCCACGCCCGACAGGCGATAGCACACCCGCTCGACAGGGCCGAGGACCGGCGACAGCCAGGTGCGCTGGCCTTCCATCACCTTGTAGTAGAACCGCCCCAGGAACGGTGCCGGCACCAGCACCACGGCAAAGAAGGCGATGATCAGCCAATAGTCATAACTGTGCATAGCCTGCTCCTAGTTCCGATCCGCGCGTAACAGCGCAACCAGCAGATAAATGAACAGCGCCACGGCCAATAGCAGTGACACCCCGTCCAGAACGCTCATGGAAGTCTCTCCGTTTTGCGGCGATTGCCGCGTGTGGGTCAATTGTCGGCAGGAGTGGCGTAAAGGAACGAGAGCGAGGGTATGGTCAGGCCGTAAAGACGGCGTAAAGAGTGGGTTTATGCGGGGTTTACAGGGGGGTGTTTTGACTGTTGCGGCCTCATCGCGGGCAAGCCCGGCGCCCACAGTTGACCACAACCCCAGGTGGGAGCCGGGCTTGCCCGCGATGGCGGCAGTTCAACCACCACCGCCCTTAACTGGTGCAATGACAGAAATTTTCAAACGCCAAACGATCTTCTCGGCGACAGTTCGGCGTCTTTACGACACGGAATCGCACAGTGGCATGGCCGCTGCAACACCCTGAATCATTCCAAACCGTTCAGGGAGCGCTACACGATGAACACACAACTCAAACCTACCTTGGGCACCTTGCACTTGTGGGGTATTGCCGTCGGGCTGGTGATTTCCGGCGAATACTTTGGCTGGAGCTACGGCTGGGGCGTGGCCGGTACGCTGGGCTTTTTGGTGACGTCGTTGATGGTCGCCGCCATGTACACCTGCTTTATATTCAGCTTCACCGAGCTGACTACCGCTATTCCTCATGCGGGTGGCCCGTTTGCCTACAGCCGTCGCGCTTTTGGTGAGAAAGGCGGCTTGATCGCAGGGCTCGCGACATTGATCGAATTTGTCTTCGCTCCGCCCGCCATTGCCTTGGCTATCGGCGCCTACCTGAATGTGCAGTTTCCGGCACTCGACCCAAAACACGCGGCCGTCGGTGCCTACATCGTCTTCATGGGCCTGAACATTCTCGGGGTGAAACTCGCGGCGACTTTCGAACTGGTGGTATGCGTGCTCGCCGTCGCGGAGTTGTTGGTATTTATGGGGGTGGTCGCGCCAGCGTTCAGCTTCAGCAACTTCGCCCTCAATGGCTGGGCCGGTTCTGACACCTTTGGTGCTCCAGCGATTGGCGGGATGTTTGCCGCCATTCCTTTCGCCATCTGGTTCTTCCTCGCCATCGAAGGCGCGGCCATGGCCGCCGAAGAAGCGAAAGATCCCAAGCGCACCATTCCAAAGGCCTACATCAGCGGCATTCTGACCCTGGTAGTCCTGGCCATGGGTGTGATGTTCTTCGCCGGCGGCGTGGGCGACTGGCGCACCCTGTCGAACATCAACGACCCGTTGCCGCAAGCCATGAAAGCCGTGGTGGGTGACAGCTCCGGCTGGCTGCATATGCTGGTGTGGATCGGCCTGTTCGGCCTGGTCGCCAGCTTCCACGGCATCATCCTGGGTTATTCGCGCCAGTTCTTTGCCCTGGCCCGTGCCGGTTACCTGCCCTCTTTCCTGGCCAAATTGTCGCGTTTTCAAACACCGCACCGCGCAATCATTGCCGGCGGCGTGGTCGGTATCGCCGCCATCTACAGTGACGGCCTCATCAACTTGGGCGGTATGACGCTGACGGCAGCGATGATTACCATGGCCGTGTTCGGTGCCATTGTGATGTACATCATGAGCATGCTCAGCCTGTTCAAACTGCGTAAGACTGAACCGCTGCTGGAACGCACGTTTCACGCACCGGGTTATCCGATCGTGCCGGGCATCGCGCTGGTGCTGGCGGTGGTGTGCCTGGTGGCCATGGCTTGGTTCAACGCGCTGATCGGGCTGATCTTTTTAGGCTTTATGGTCGTAGGGTTCATCTACTTCCAGCTGACCGCACAAGACCGTGCCGATGCACCGGCGGATGCGATGCTGACCGGGCTCTAAGGTTATCGGGGCGGAACAGGCCTACAATGAACTACTAAGAAAGCCTGTTACTCAAAGCAGTTATTACCGTGGGAAAATTCTCCCACGGTAGTCCGTCTCAAGGAGAGCCTTATGCCGTGGTATGCGTGGTTGATTTTAGTGGTAGCGATCGGGTCGATCGTCGGTGGGCTGCTGATGCTGCGTGACAGCGCCAACAAGGTGGAACTCACCGACGAACAACGCAAACGCGTAGCCGATCGCAACGCGCAGGCGGATGCCAAGGATGCGCAAGATCGCTGAGTCTTGAGTTACTCCCAATCCGCCTTGGCAATATGCAACCCGTGCTGGCCTTTATAGGCCGCACGTTCGGGCTGGCTCCAGCCCTTGAGTAACTCATCCTCCAATCGATAAATCTCAACACCCAATGGGCGGCACACCGTCAGTGGGTCCTGCGCGTCCGGCCCCCACATTGGCAGCGACAGATCCCCGCCAGGGCACGTCGACAGCGCACACAGCAAATCGATCTCGGCAAAAAACTCCAGGTAATCGCCCTTCTGTGCCGGGCAGGCTTTCATGAAGTACATGTCGTCGTGATTGAGGCCGGTGCACTGGAAAATATTCAGCACGTCGTGCACGTCGAACTCTGTCAGACCGTGGGGCAATACAGCTCGAGTCAAGTTGGAGTGGCAATGGTGATGGAAGTCTTCGCCGGTCAGCATTCGGTTCACATACGGATCACAGCGCGTACCGAGCAAGTCATGCAGGCGCCCGCCATGTTCATCAATGCCATAGCTCGCCAGGCTGTCATCGGTGATGGTTACCAAAGGCCGCAGAAAGGGCAGGTTCGACCACAACCGGTCATGGGTACTGACATGGGCACCTTGCAACTGCCGCGTGCGCGCCGCCCATAACCGTTCGCGAGGGTCATTGGCGTTCCACACGTTGAAGTCACCTACCTGCGGGCCCACCGGAGTGGTGACACGGAACACCTGCCCAGCCGGCACTTTCCACGCCCTCCCCGTGCGAATCGGCACCTCAAACTGCTCAACCAAAGTACGTTTATCCGCCTGGTCGCGAATACGTTCGTAGAACGCTGTGTCCACTTGCAGCGCCGAGCCTTTGCTGACCTGATAAGCGGCCGGATAGTCTTTGTACATGATGCGGTTCCTCAATCAGGGTTGGGTAAACAGGGCCAATGACAGACGTTCCGAATCCTCCAGGTACACGCTCATCGCTGTGCCTGCCGCCGGTTTATCCCCTTGGGCCAATAACGCGTAAATCTCGCGGTCTCGCTCCAGCCAGGGTGACTGGAAGCGTTGCTCATCGGGAGCAGCGCAAAACACCAGGCGCAGTTGGGCAATGACCTGGGCGAAAAACTCATCGAACAATGGGCTGCGCATCAGCGCGACAATCTGCTGGTGGAACACCAGGCTGTGAGTCGCCACAGCGCGCCAGTCTTCACGCTCCCGGGCCAGCGTGGTGGCCTCGATGGCGCTTTGCATACGCTCGACCTGGTCGTGCGTAAGCGCACGGCTTTGGGCAATGGCCTGCAACTCAAGGGTGCGGCGCACGACGAACAGGTCACGCACTTCGTCGCGCTCCAGCCGCCGAACCATCACCCCTTTGTTGCGCACATAGCGGGTGAGGCCCTCCTGCCCCAAACGGTGCAACGCTTCGCGGATCGTATTCCGCGATGCGTTATAGGCCTTGACCAGATCTACCTCGACCAGCGCCATCCCAGGTAACAGGCGTCCACCCATAATGTCGGCACGCAACTCGAGCGCAATCTGATCGGCTAAAGACAAACTAAGCGCCATGACCACCTCAAGATTGTTGAACAATCACTGAACCAAATGTAATCACTTTTCATGCCAACGCAGATGCACGTTGTCCGGATGGGTAAATAGGTTCAACTTCGTTAAAATACGCGCTCGCTCCCGAGGCAGTCCTATGCGTTATTCAGCAGACCATAAAGCCCAGACTCACCAACGCATCATCAAGGAAGCCTCCGTACGCTTTCGCCGCGACGGCATTGGGGCCACCGGGCTGCAACCCTTGATGAAGGCTTTGAACCTGACGCACGGCGGGTTCTACGCACATTTCAAATCCAAGGATGAGCTGGTGGAAAAAGCCCTGCAGGCTACTGCTGCAGAACTGGATGCACATTGCGAAATGCTGTTCAGCCAAGAACGACCGCTGGATGCATTCATAGACAGTTACCTGTCCGAGAGGCACCAGACCTCGCCGGATAAAGGCTGCCCGCTACCGACCATGTCTTCGGAATTGGGCCTGAGAGGCCAGCCTAGCCCGACCACGGATGCAGTGCTTGGGGCTCGGTTGAAGCAGGTCGAAGCGGCCTTGGGAAACGCGGACGCCCATGAGCAAAGCCTGATGATGATGTCGACATTGGTAGGCGCACTGGTACTGGCCAGGAGTGTCGAAAGTGCAGAGTTGGCAACGCAGATCTTGAATGTGGTGCGCACCAAATTGAAAGCGCAGGTTTCAGAGCAAGAAAAGGCCGGTCACTGACCGGCCTCTTCAACTATGTCCCTTAGTTGATCACCAACCTGTCGCGGTTCTTCTCCAGCAACGCCTTACCGATACCCTTTACTTCCAACAACTCATCCACCGCCGTGAAGGGGCCATTACTTTCACGATAGGCGATGATCGCCTTCGCCTTGGCAGCGCCAATACCGAACAGGTCCCGACGCAGGGTTTCTGCATCGGCAGCGTTCAGGTTGACCTTGGCAGACTGCTCAACCTTGGTCATCTGTGCAGTGATCGGGGTGGGGGCTTCGGTTTTGACGGAAGGGGCAGCCGTGGTCGCTACGGAGATGCTCGCGAGGAAGGCAAAGATCAGGGAAGAGATATAGGTTTTTTGCATTGGTGACGCTCCATGACATCAATAGAAGAAAAGCAGCTTTCCGAAGCTGCCTTTCTAACTTAGGTGATGTGAGCGAAGAGTCAAAAATGGGTGAGTAACAGGGTGTTAAATCACGGTTCCAAACGGCGCTGCTGGTAGATCCAATCGACGATTTCGCCGTCTGGCGTATACCCGCTCACGGTTTCGCGCAGGATCTGACGAACGCGGGTGTAGTCATCCTCACTTACCGCGGTAAGCAATTCACTCAGTTTGCCTTTGAGTACGTCCCATGCCAGATGATCCTCGTTAGCACTCATGATCATCGGGTGCTGGGTAGCAACAACGTTATCGCCTATCAGCAACTCCTCGTAGAGCTTCTCGCCTGGGCGCAGCCCGGTGAACTCGATCGCTATGTCGCCATGGGGGTTTTTATCAGTGCGCACACTCAGCCCGGACAAGTGAATCATCTTTTCCGCAAGTTCTACAATTTTTACCGGCTCACCCATGTCCAGTACGAATACGTCCCCTCCCTGCCCCATGGAACCGGCCTGGATCACCAGTTGGGCAGCTTCGGGAATGGTCATGAAATAACGCGTAATTTTTGGGTGCGTGACGGTCAACGGACCGCCCGCCTTGATCTGCCGGTGAAAAAGCGGAATCACGGAGCCGGAAGAACCCAATACGTTGCCAAACCTGACCATGGTGAAGCGCGTCTTGTTGACACGTGCCACACCAGACTTATCGCCAAACATTACCGGCGCTTTCTCAAGACTCAGGGCCTGCAAGGCTAATTCTGCAAGGCGCTTGGTACTCCCCATCACATTGGTCGGTCGAACAGCCTTGTCGGTGGAAATCAGTACAAAATTCACCACACCGGCTTTCAATGCTGCCTGGGCGGTATTCAAAGTGCCAATAATGTTATTCAAAACGCCTTCGGCAATATTGTGCTCAACAATCGGCACGTGCTTATACGCAGCTGCATGATAAACCGTGTCAACGTGCCAACTCTTCATGACGTCAAGTAATTTACGCTCGTCGCGCACAGACCCCAAGATCGGCAATAGCTTAATGGGCAGTGACTCATGCGCAGCACGATGCTCAAGTTCAGACAGGATACTGTAGAGATTGAATTCACTGTGTTCGAACAAGAGTAATGTCTTGGGCTTGAGCGCCAGGATCTGCCGACACAGTTCCGACCCAATAGATCCCCCGGCACCGGTGACCATGACACACTGGCCAACAATGCAACGTTCGAGCAGGTCTTCCTGGGCTGACACTGCGTCACGCCCCAACAAGTCTGCAATATCGACTTCTTGAATATCGTGTACCTTGACGCGGCCACTGGCCAAGTCCATGAAGTCCGGAACGCTGCGCACGTGCAGGGGAAATCGCTCCAGATTGGAGAGGATCTCACGTCTTCGCCCGCGGCTCGCCGAAGGCACCGCCAGTAATATTTGTTGGGCGCCCGTTGAGTCGATCATCTGCTGGATATGCTTGGGCTTGAACACCTGCAGACCGGATATCACACGGCCTGCAATACTGCCGTCGTCGTCGATAAAGGCGACCGGTCGCATGATCCGACCCATGCGCAACGCGGCGACCAGTTGATTACCCGCAGATCCTGCCCCGTAAATGGCTACTTTCGTTAACCCATCATCACGATTGGTAAAAGGAACATGTTGCGTTGCGACGAACCAATCACCCAGGAAATATTGGCGCATCGCTAGCCGCAGCCCGCCAATGGTGATCAGGCATAACCACCAATAATTGAAAATCACCGAGCGAGGAACAACATACTGATGGTTGCTGTAAAGATATACAACCAAACCCAGTATGAGTGACGAAAGGCTCACCGCCTTGATGATGGTAATAAGTGCGTCGTTGCCAAAGTAACGCATGACCGCGCGGTACATGCCAAAGCGAACATACAGGGGAATGGCGATAACCGGCGCACTCAAAAACAACCACAAATATCGATGGATCGGTTCTTCCATTTCGGCGATGCCGAGTCGGACCACGAAGGCTAACCACAATGAAATCCACACCAATAAAATATCGGCAAGCACTTGAAGAATACGCTTGTGGCGGCGCGGGAGACTCAACAAAAAAACTCTCATCTTATCCAGGCCCTTATCGAACACTTTTTCAAACTCCTGAAATCCAAACCCTGCCGGCAAGTCGACGAAAATGGTGATCTACGATGAATGACCTGTACTGAATAAAGACTGTACAGACGCGACAACGGCACCAAAAAATCCCCTTTCAGAAAAACCTCATTTCCCGATGACCTGTCCTCGGGATAGATAAGCCGTACCTGTACTGAAAGTGCCAAGGCGGTGCTCGTCATCTCCAGTAGGCACCACGAATAGGATGATACCTGTGTTGTGTCAGAAATCCTTTGAAATCCCCTGTCTGGGCAAAAAAAGCGCGCCAGGTGTGAGCTTCTCCCCGCAAAATCTGGATGCCCATAAGCAAAAAATGGCGGACGCCAGACAAACTGTCTAAGCTGAGGCCGGTACTCTGCAGCCGCAACTGTATCATTAGCAAGCATAGCAACATTCCAGCCACGGAAAGTGTAACAGAAAATGGTCGCCTCTCAGGTAAGCATCACAATCGGATATCACCCTCGAGATCCACTAGCGGTTTATCCAGGTTAGTCTAATTCCCATGATCTGATAGTCCAGTGCTAAGGCGCTTGGGGAGACAGGCCGAACATCTATTCCGTTGCAGCCTTGGAAAAAAAGCTTCCATCAAGGGTATACTCCGCAGCGCTTTACCTCTCGTCGCTACAGCAAGGAACGGCGTAGGAAAAGTCTGAAGGCGTTCACCCCAACAAAAATAGTCGAATTAAATGAACTGGACGGTTGATTTAAATGATAAAAATGCCACTTCGCGATCTTTCTTCGAGTCTAAGTAAGTAAATCAAATGCGAGCTTTTTTCGCCCTGGATCAGGATGATGAGGATACTTTAGAGTATACGCACTACTTACTGAACAGCCTTTGCTCGCGCACATGCGTAATGCCTGGAGGCTCTACGCCGGGGCGGGCCGTGTGCAAAAGCGTATCAAAACAAACGGCACCCTAATCCGCGGATTATGATGTAAGCGTGCGTAGAACCTTATTTTTTAGCAGCGGTATAGCGATGACTTTAAAAACCTTGTGTGTGTTCGGCACGCGACCTGAAGCAATCAAAATGGCTCCCTTGGCGCTGAACCTTGCAGCAGATGAGCGCTTCGATGCCAAGGTTTGTGTGACTGGCCAGCATCGAGAAATGCTCGACCAAGTGCTCAAGCTCTTCGAAGTCACGCCTGATTTTGATTTGAACATCATGAAGTCCGGCCAGGATTTGACGGACGTCACGAGTGCCATCCTGCAAGGGATGAAAGCAGTCTTCTCTGCATTCAAGCCGGATATCGTCCTCGTCCATGGCGATACAGCAACGACGTTCGCCACCACATTAGCCGCCTACTACCACCAGATTCCCGTGGCTCACGTTGAGGCCGGCCTGCGCACAGGCAATCTCTATTCGCCATGGCCCGAGGAAGCAAACCGCAAGCTGACTGGCGCGATCGCTGCCGTGCACTTCGCGCCCACTGAAACATCCCGGCAGAACCTGCTGAGGGAAGGGGTCGCCCCCCAAAGCATCCATGTCACCGGCAACACCGTCATTGATGCTTTGCTGGACGTCGTGGAACGGATCAAGACCTGTCAGACCCTGAAACAGCAGTTTCAACGACAGTTCTCATTTTTGGGTGAAGGCAGGCGAGTGATCCTGGTCACCGGTCATCGCCGCGAAAGTTTCGGGGGCGGCTTTGAAAAAATCTGCCAAGCGTTGATCAATACCGCCAGGGACTTCCCCGATGTCGAGATTGTTTACCCCGTTCACCTGAATCCGAACGTGCGCGAACCGGTCAATCGACTATTGGCCGACATCGAAAATGTCCATCTGATTGAACCCCTGGATTATCTGCCCTTTGTGTACCTGATGGATCGATCCTATTTGATCCTGAGCGATTCAGGCGGCATTCAGGAAGAAGCCCCGTCTTTAGGTAAACCTGTGTTGGTGATGCGTGACACCACCGAGCGCCCAGAGGCAGTCGAGGCGGGGACGGTAAAACTCGTCGGTACCGAAACTGAGGTCATTACCACTAATTTGAGGGTTCTGCTGACCGACAGTGACGCCTATAGCCAAATGAGCTTCGCCCACAACCCCTATGGTGACGGAAAGGCATGCGTAAGAATTCTCGATGCACTTTCACGAATTAAAAAGGCTAATTCATGAGTTTTGAAACTGTTTCTGTAGTCGGCCTCGGCTATATAGGACTTCCCACGGCGGCAGTTTTCGCTGCACGCAAGAAAAAAGTCATTGGCGTCGACGTCAACGCGAACGCCGTGGCAACCATCAACCGGGGCGAAATCCATATTATCGAACCGGATCTGGACATCGTCGTACGCGCTGCCGTCACCGAAGGCTATTTACGGGCAACGACAACAGCAGAACCGGCCGATGCCTTTCTGATTGCCGTTCCAACCCCTTTCAAGGGTGATCACGAACCCGATCTTTCCTATATCGAATCGGCCAGCAAAGCCATTGCTCCGGTCCTGAAAAAAGGCGACCTGGTCATTCTGGAGTCGACCTCCCCCGTCGGTGCGACGGAGCAAATGTCTGCATGGCTGGCCGAAGCCCGGCCTGACCTGACATTCCCGCAAACCCATGGCACAGAATCAGACATCCGTATTGCGCATTGTCCCGAGCGCGTGCTGCCGGGTCACGTACTGCGCGAGCTGATTGAAAATGATCGCATTATCGGCGGGTTGACCACCAAATGTTCAGAAGCTGCGCAGCGCCTGTATAAAACCTTCGTCGAGGGTGAATGCATCATCACTGATGCACGCACCGCAGAGATGTGCAAACTTACGGAAAACAGCTTTCGCGATGTGAACATTGCATTTGCCAACGAGCTGTCGATGATCTGCGACAAACTCGACATCAACGTCTGGGAACTGATACGCCTGGCGAATCACCACCCCCGCGTCAATATCCTGCAGCCCGGCCCTGGCGTAGGCGGCCATTGCATAGCTGTCGACCCCTGGTTCATCGTCAGTAAAACACCGGCCGAGGCGCGGTTGATCCGCACTGCACGGGAAGTGAATGACAGCAAGCCAAAGTGGGTGCTGGCCCAGATTCAACTGGCCATCGGCCAATTCCTGCAGGAGAACCCATCTAAAACGGCCAGGGATGTTACGGTCGCCTGCCTGGGTCTCGCCTTCAAGCCGGACATCGATGATCTGCGCGAGAGCCCATCCGTCGATATCACCGCTCACATCGCCAACGCCCATCCCGGCACTGTTCTGGCTGTTGAACCGAACATCGAGCGCTTGCCCGCTCGCCTGGAAGGTATTGCAACCCTGAACGGAATTGACCAGGCACTGTCATCTGCGCACGTGATTGTTCTGCTGGTCGATCACAGCGCGTTCAGGAGCATCCCTGGCAGCCGCCTGTCATCGCTCAAAGTCATCGATACGCGCGGCGTGTGGGCTTGAACAACGCTTGAGAAAGCCTGTTTGGAAACCGACGCAGGCCGTTGGTATGACGTCGGTTTCCGTGCATTGAACGTCGCACGGTTGTTAGATGATCATGCAATTGCATTTGTCATGATGAGGATGAAGAGGTTCTGGCATGGTCAATCTGCTGATCCAGGTGCTGACACTGATAAGTGGCCTGGTTGTTAACTTTGTGATTCCTGGACTTTACGGTTTGGAAGCGTATGGCGCATTTATCAAGGCCAACGTATTGGTATTTTTATTTCAGAAGCTCTTGGACATTGTCAACGAACAGCTGATTGCCAGTGTGGAAGCCGAGTACATTCTGATGACCTCGCTATTTATAGCGGTGCTGATTTTTTTACTGTTCAGCGCTGTGAATCTGATTGATCACATTGGCAACCCGATTCTGCTTGGGGTGATGCTGCTGAGTTCGGCCTGCCTGCTCTCGCTGTTCGGGTTGCGCTTGCAGCGCTGGATCGTCGGCTATCTGGTTATATTCCTCTTTGTTTTCTTCACACTCCTCTTTATCAGCTACCAACAGATAGTGCCGCTGACCATCGTCGACATATTGATCCTGACCAATTTGATTCCGTGCCTGTTTGCAGTGGCGGTGCTGTTTTCCAATGGTGCGAAACTGCCCGTCGGCAAACAGCTCTTGCAGGCCTGCCAGCGGGTCCTGTTGCTGTTACCCAAAATGATATCCATCACCTTGGTGTTCAACCTGTTCACAAACATCCTGCCTTTCATTCTTTCGAAGAGCCTGCCCGTGCGCGACCTTGGATTGTTCCGGGTGATTGTCTCGATTATTCAATCAGCGACCAGCCTGTTCCCCATCAATGTCAGGGCAATCTTTGTCGCATTCGTCTCGGGCGGGCAACGCCAGACGCAATATAGAATCATCAGCTCAGTCGCTATTTTCTACTTCGCACTGGTAGGGCTTTCCGGTTACGCGGCTGTTTGGCTGTTCCCTCGGTATTCGGCCTACCTGGTGATGCTGCCCTGCCTGCCGGTCTTGTACTGGGCGGTCGTTACGGAGCGATACCTGGTCGCCTCCGGCCTGCACCGTAAAGTCATTGTGGCCAACCTGATCATTGCCCCGCTGGCAATCGCGGGCATGCTCCTGTTTGTTCAAGACCTGAAACAGGCCGAGTTGTTTTACGCCATAGGGTTCTCGGCCTACTTGTTATTCCTGCATGTAACCTGCCGCCCAGGTATTTGGTTGCCGGTGGTTTTCTGGGTCGCCTTGATTTCGCCATTGGCGATCTTTTTGACGGACTTCAGCTTGATCTGGGCCGCACTGTATATGTGCTCGATCATGATCATTGCAGTAGTAGCCCTACGGCTTCGGCCCGCAGACCTTCGCACGTTGAGGTTTTAACCGTGAACGCAGTAAAACTATATCGAGTTGGCAACTGGCTGCACCGGCATCGAGTACCGGTGTTACCGGGCCTCGTTCGAAATGTGATTTTCCTCCTGTTCAACTCATACATTCCGATCTCCGCAACGATCGGTAAGGGCACGATCTTCGCGTATGGCGCCATTGGCGTGGTACTTCATGCGAATGCAAAAGTGGGCGAAGGCTGTGTCCTGGGCCAAGGCATCACCATCGGTGCCGCTGAGGGCTATGTCACCAGCGCGATCAATCGCTGCCCAGTCATCGGCGACAACTGCTACCTGGGAGCTGGGGCAAAAATCATTGGTGATATCACCATTGGAAACAACTGCCAAATTGGAGCTTCGGCGGTCGTATTGAAAGACGTGCCTGATAACTCAATCGTTGTGGGGATACCGGCCAAGGTGGTCGGGCAAACGGCCAGTGACTATAAAGCCATACGCCCCTGATATGAATAATGGAGCACCGCAATGAGTCACAATGACGGCGTCAAAAATAGTATGGCGATCGCGGCCGCAGCGCTCATTGCCATTTTATTTATGCAGGAGCCTGGCGTTCTTTTCTACATTGCAATTATCGGCAGCGCTTTATTGGTATTAACGGCCATCACCTCGCCTTGGCTGGGTTTATTGGCGCTATTCCCCTTGGCGTTCGCACTACGACCAGCGCCACCGTCTGTGGGCGCTCAGGAAATGGCGTTTGCCGCCCTGCTAATGGTGGTATTCCTCAGCGCATTGATAGAACTGCTTCGCGCACAAGGGCTCAGGTCGGTCTTGCGATTATTCGCCGCGCCACTGCTGATAGGGTTGGGCGTTCTGGCTCTCAACCTTGCCACAGCGATGTATAACCATGTTGCCCTGGCTGATTGGATCAGGGGGGTTGTGCCCTTTCTGTTTATCTATGCGCTGATCCCGGTCTGCGCACTGGTCGGCCGCAAAGAAAGCAACATTCGCTGGCTCGGCGCGTCGGTGGGAACCCTGATTTTATTGACCGCAGGCTATATCGTTTTTTATTACTTCTATCACGGTTTGTGGCAATCGTACTGGACCATTCTGGTCAATGGGGAAATGGTCAGGATTCCTCACGAAGAAGCGCTACTCAACGCCCACGCATTGGGACCGATGCATGATCGCATCACCATGGTAGTAGCCCAGGCAACAGACGCGATACTGCCTCTGGGCATGGTGGTCGGCTATGTAGTCAGCTCGTCGATACCTGACAGACGGATCGTTTTGGTCAGCAGCTTCATGTCGCTGCTGTGCATGGCCGCCGTGCTGATCACGTTCACACGAAGCATGTTGATCAGTGGGCTTTTATGCATTGGTTTGTTCTCGCTCTACACCTTTTTCGCGCACAAACGCCTACGGCTGAAAGTGGCATTAAGTATCGTCACTCAAGCCCTGTTTGGCCTTGCGTTTATTTTCGCCACCGGCATGGAAGATATATGGCTTGGACGCATGAATTCACTGGCGCAGACCGCACTGCCCATAGCGACTTCATCCATTGAGTCTATCGGCACGCACAACCCGCAAGCTGACGTGCTGCCATCGGTGCCCTCCAACGTAGCCATCAATGAAGATGCGCAGCAGCCGCAGCCTGAGCCTGTAGCTAAAGAGAAGCAGGACTTCAACGTGTCCTCCCGGGTTCAGGAATATAAGATCGCCTGGAAGATGTTCCAGGATCACCCTGTGCTGGGAAATGGCATCGGCGCCAAGCACGAGATGCGCTGGGAGAGACCAAACGGTAGCTCATTCACGGAGTCGGTTGGCTATATCCATAACTGGCCACTGTACATGTTAATGGTCGGTGGCGTTGTGGGGCTGCTCCTGTACACCCTCATTCTGTGTGCCCCGGTTGTATTCCGATTGAGCGCTATAAAATCCGACCCCACGCACCTGGCCGTGATTCGGACGGCGGTCATGACGATGGCAATCTATGGCTTGTTTTTCGCAGTATTTCGCCTGATTTCTTTCAACTTGCTGCTCGCAGTAGCTTGGGGTGTGATGCTGGCGCACAAGCATTCAACACACGTGATGGATATCGCGCAGTCCGACAGTCATACAGCGCCATCTTCCAATGCCAAAGTCACTGCGGGAACGGTCGTCAAAGACACTAAGGAGACGTGGGTATAATGTGCGGCCTCAGCTTTTTTGCAGTTAAACTCGGCGTACCCGAGACCCAGGCTCAAATGGAAAAAAGCCTGGAAGTTACCCGGCATCGTGGCCCGGACGCGTCTGGCACATATTTCGCCAGCGTCGCAGACTATCAAGTAGGCCTCGGGCATAACAGGCTCAGCATTCTGGACTTGTCACCGACTGGCAGCCAGCCGATGTTTGCAGGTAATGGTGTCAGCATCGTGTTCAATGGTGAGGTATTTAACCATCACGCATTGCGCCAGCAACTGGTCGAAAAAGGCTACACCTTCAAAGGCACCTCCGATACCGAAGTCATCCTGCAACTGTATGTGGAATACAAAGAGCAGGCCTTTGCACGGCTTCAAGGCATGTTCACGTTCGTCATATTGGATGAACCGCGCAAGAAAACCTTTCTGGTCAGGGACGTCGCGGGGATCAAGCCCGTGTATTGCTACTCCGGCGCCGATGGTTTCTACGCCTGCTCAGAAATTCGCGGACTGAAATGCTTTTCGCAAGTGACCACCGACATCGATCAACATGATGTCTTTGAGTTCTTTAATAACGGTTTCCTTTACGAACCAAACACCGGCTACAAAGCCATCAAAAAGTTGATGCCTGGCAGCTATCTCGAGTTCGACCTGGCAACGGGTAACACGACGTCCCAGCGTTACCAGAACGTGATGAACTTCAGCACCGGGCATAGCCTTGCAGACGATGTGCGCTCTGCAGTGACGCGCCAATTAGAGGCGGACGTTCCGGTCGGCGTTTTTTTCAGCGGTGGCGCGGACTCCAGCATCCTGGCAAGTTACACCGGGGATACTGATTTATTTTTTGCAAAGTATGACGCGACGGACGACTCCGTTATCGACATGAAGTTTTCCGCCAACATCGCCGAGCACCTTGGCAAAAAGCTAGTCATTACAGAGATTCTCGACTCAAAAACCAATCCGTTCGAGTCAATCGACTTTGTCGCTGCCAATACCGAAGAACTCGTATCGGACTACACGTTCTGGGCGACCTACCGCTTGTCCTCTGAAGCCAGAAAAAGTGGGTACACCGTCATGCTCAGTGGCATGGGCGGCGATGAAGCGTTTGCAGGGTATCCACGCTACACCGTATTGAAACATCACAGGTTGATTCGGTTGCTATATCCCTTATTAAGCGCACTGTTGAAACTCAAACTATTTCCAAAGCGCCTCGACAAGAAATTTGAGCGGCTGGTGTCTTATGCTCAGGAAAACTACTGGCCCCTGGCGTATTCACGCATGCTGGGGTATTTCTCTCGCCAGGAGTTGAAAGGTTTTTTCCGCGATTACAACGAGTTGGAGCAACACTACAAACAACGCTTGGCCGGTGTACTGGCTCAGTATACGGGTGCCCCTGAAGACAAAGTGAAATGCGCACAGCACTTTGACCAAACAGGCTTCTTGAGCCATAACTTGAGCGTCTCGGACAAGGCGAGCATGTTGGCCAGTATCGAACTGCGCGTCCCCCTGCTGGACGAGCGCGTCGTTGCAAACGGCCTGAATACCTCGAGTGCTGACTTGCTCAGGGGCGGTGCGACCAAGGCACCGCTCAAGCGCCTCTTGAAAAGCCTGCTACCCGCATCTTTAGTCGAACGCCCGAAGACGGGCTTCAACCCACCGCTCGATGGAATTATTCAGGGGATAGGCCCAGAACGCCTGCTCGCAGAGTTTGAACGCATCTACAGGTACATAGCCCACGATGAAGTGAAAAAACTAGTGAGTCATCATTTTTCAGGCAGTGTTAACAACACCTACAAACTGTGGCAGATGTTGTACTTCGAGCGCTGGCTGAAAATAAATTTTCCATAAAACACCGTCAGACGACACTCACTACCCTACTGCCAAGTGGCTTTCATGAGCAGGACGTTGATGCACCGGATCACTAAGCTCTACCACACTGTCAAAATGCTTCGATTGAAGCAGATTGTTTACCGTCTTTACTATCGCTTCGCTAAGGTTCGGCCATTTTTGGCGCACGGTTTTACCCTTCGCCCCGCGGTTAAACTGGCGAAGCCTCCTGCCTGGAGTGCTTCGCGCTTCAACGCGGATGAGCAATTTGAGTTCATGGGGCTGACGGCGTCGATTGACTGGCACGATGAAACGCGGCCGAAAATCTGGCAATACAACCTGCATTACCTGGATCATTTAGCGTCATCAGGCCCGGCCCGCATAGGTTTCGACAAGCGCTTGGTGAATAGCTGGATTGCGAGCAACCCACCCTTCAATGGGTGTGGCTGGGAACCTTATACGCTCTCTTTGCGCATCGTGAACCTGCTCAAGTGGCTGCAGCAACAGCCAACTCTGGAACCTCACTGGCTTGATAGCCTGGCTACGCAGGCCCATGCTCTGTCCCAACAGGTCGAATATCACATCCTCGCGAACCATTTGTTCGTGAATGGCAAAGCACTGGTGTTTGCCGGGAGCTTTCTGGGCGGCGTACAGGCTGACAGCTGGTTATCCAAAGGTCTGAAGATCCTCGATGAGGAAACCAAGGAGCAGTTCCTCAAGGACGGTGCGCACTTCGAACTTTCCCCCATGTACCACGCGTCCCTTCTTTGGGATATGTGCGACTTGCTGAACCTGGCCATTCACTCGGAACTGCCGGAACTGAATAAGCGCCAGAACGCCTGGAAGCGCCTGATTGAGGAAGGCCTGGTCTGGTTACGCAGCCTCCAGCACCCGGATGGAGGCATTCCGTTTTTCAATGACTCGGCATTCGGAATTGCGCCGACGCTGCTCGATATAGAGGCCTACGCGTTTGAATTGGGGTGCCGTGCGCAGGCTGTCACGCCCAACACTGCGGGGGTTACAGCCGAACACAAGACTGAAAGTGGCTACGTGGCGATCAATTTCGGCGACCAGTGCAAGGCGCTGTTGAACCTCGCTCAAGTTGCGCCTGACTACCAACCTGGCCACACCCACGCAGACACCCTCAGCTTCGAACTCAGCCTGTTTGGACAGCGCGTTTTCGTCAACTCCGGGACCTCACAATACGGCGAAGGCGCAGAACGTCATCGTCAGCGCAGTACGGCAGCGCACAACACAGTCGAAGTGAATGGTGAAAGCTCATCTGAAGTATGGGCCGGTTTCCGGGTCGCCCGACGCGCACGCACTACCTTGGGCAAGTTCGAAAAAACAGGCGATACCGTAATCATCAGCGCCAGTCATGACGGCTACCTGCGCTTGCCTGGGGAAAACCTGCATGTGCGCGAGTGGGTCGCGATGGCCGGTGAGTTGCAGGTAATAGATTGCGTTTCGGGTCAATTCGATAGAGCGGTGTCGAGGCTATTTTTACACCCCGATATCAGCGCTGTTCAAAAGGGCAACACCGTCACGATCACCCTGCCCGGCGGTCAGGTCGCTGTCGCGACACTAGAGGGCGCGAGCCGTATCAATGTGGTGTCTTCCACATGGCACCCGGAATTCGGCAAGTCTGTCCCCAACCAGTGCATCGTCGCTGAAATGTCGACAGACAGACTGACCACCTGCATAACTTGGTGAGGTGTATTTGAAACTTTTAATCCTGAGCTTTTACTATCAGCCTGATCTTTCAGCCGGCTCATTTCGCACGACTGCATTGGTGAATGCACTCCTGGAGCAACTCCCCTGCGACGCCCATATCGAGTTGATTACAACCCTGCCAAACCGCTACAGCTCCTTCAGCAGTGAGGCCCCCGAGTTGGAGGAGCACCCACGGCTGACCATTCGCCGAATCGCTTTACCCGCCCACAAGAGCGGGATGGTCGATCAGGCCAAAGCTTTTCTGGTCTACGCCAACGCCGCACGCAAGGTTGTGCGAAACCAACAATACGATCTCATTTACGCGACGTCTTCGCGCCTGATGACCGCGACACTTGGGGCGCTGATCGCACGCACAAAACGGGCGCCGCTCTACTTGGATATACGCGATATTTTCGTTGATACAATCAACGATGTATTGTCCAGGAAAAAGGTCTGGTTACTTAATCCAGCACTGTCAATGATTGAACGCTTTACTATTCATTCGGCGAAAAAGGTCAATCTCGTCTCCGCAGGCTTTCTTCCTTACTTCACATCACGCTACCCCAACCAATGCTACTCGACCTTTACAAACGGCATTGATGACGAGTTTCTTGATGCGCAACCGGCCGCAGAAAAAATCGAGCCCAACCCGGTGCGGGTCGTTGTATATGCCGGGAATATCGGTGAAGGTCAGGGGCTGCACAACATTATTCCCCAGCTCGCCAAACAGCTTGAAGGGCGGCTGCGATTCAAGGTGATCGGCGATGGCGGCCGAATCGGACTGCTGAAAGAAGCCATTGCCACTCACGGCTGTACCAACGTTGAACTCTTGAAACCGGTCAAGCGCGATCAATTGATCGAGACTTATCAGTCGGCGGATGTGCTTTTCCTGCATCTGAATGACCACGATGCCTTCCGCAAGGTCTTGCCATCGAAAATGTTTGAATATGCAGCATTGGGCAAGCCGATCTGGGCGGGTATCTCCGGTTACGCCGCCAGTTTTGTATCCGAGCATATTGAAAACGCTGCAGTCTTTGCACCGTGCCATGTAGCCGCTGCTGTCCAGTCTTTCGAAACACTGAACATTATGACGCGCCCACGCCATGCCTTTGTCGAGCGCTTTGCTCGTGAACGTATCATGCGCGAAATGTCGAAAGACGTTCTTTCACTCACAGGAACTCCTTGATTATGCAAATCCTCCTGACGGGAGCGAGCGGCTTTGTTGGTAGCGGGTTAATCGTGCCACTGCTTGAACAACACCACTCAATTACTGCCGCTGTACGCGTGTTCAAGACCGATCTCGATCCGCGCGTCAAACAGAGCATTGTTAGTGGGCTCTCCGCTGAGCAGGATTGGCAGATGTTGCTCAAGGACCAGAACTCGGTGATTCATCTGGCGGCCCGGGTCCACGTCATGAGTGACCCCTCCACCGACCCACTGGCCGAATACCGGCGAGTCAACGTCGAAGGCACCCTTAACCTGGCCCGCCAAGCCGCCGCCGCTGGCGTCAAGCGCTTCATCTTTATCAGCTCGATCAAGGTCAATGGGGAGAGCACAACGACGGGCACGCCGTACACAGCAGATGGTCCGACAACACCTACCGACCCCTACGGAATTTCCAAAAAGGAAGCTGAACAAGGCCTGCGAGCGTTAGCATCCGAAACCGGCATGGAGGTGGTGATCATTCGCCCCGTACTGGTTTACGGGCCAGGGGTTCGCGCGAACTTTCTCAGCATGATGCGCTGGCTGTATAAAGGCCTGCCCTTGCCCTTTGGTGCCATAAACAACCGAAGAAGCCTGGTTGCGCTGGACAACCTGGTTGATTTGATTGTGACGTGCACCGAGCACCCTGCCGCGGCCAATCAAACCTTCCTGGTCAGTGACGGGGAGGATCTTTCGACCACAATGCTCTTGCGTCGCATGGCAACAGCCTTGGGCAAGCCTGCACGCCTGCTTCCTGTGCCGAGCGTGTTGCTGGAGACCGGCGCCACTGCGCTGGGACGCAGGGCGCTCGCTCAACGGTTATGTAGTTCCCTGCAGGTCGATATCAGCAAGACGCGCGAGCTGCTGGGCTGGACACCGCCGAGTAGCGTTGACCAGGCACTGCGTAAAACAGGTAAGTACTTTTTGGAACTGCAAACTCAATGAATATCTGGTGGCTATTACCGGCGGTTACGATTGTCGCACTGCTTTTGACTGGGGCTTTACGCCATTACGCGCTGTCTCGAAGCCTGATCGACATCCCGAATGCGCGCAGTTCGCACGTCGTACCCACACCCAGGGGCGGTGGCGTCTCGATCGTCGTCAGCTTTTTGTTAGCGTTGCTCCTGACCGCCAGCATGGGACTGATAGCCTGGCCGCTCACATGGGCACTATTGGGCGCTGGAACTGGCATTGCGATATTGGGGTTCCTCGACGACCATGGCCACATCAGCGCACGCTGGCGCCTGCTTGGGCACTTTGTAGCCGCCGCCTGGGCACTCTTCTGGATCGGAGGTCTGCCGCCGCTGATGATCGCAGGGTTCACCATCAACTTGGGTTGGATCGGCCATTTGCTTGCAGCGGTCTACCTGGTATGGCTGCTGAACCTCTACAACTTCATGGATGGCATTGATGGAATAGCCAGCGTCGAGGCTATTTGCGTGTGCCTGGGCAGCGCACTGTTGTACTGGATTACAGGCCATAAACTTATCACGCTGACGCCTTTGTTGCTGTCGTTCGCAGTGGCCGGCTTTCTGTATTGGAACTTCCCTAAAGCGCGCATCTTCATGGGCGATGCAGGCAGTGGGTTCCTGGGCGTCACGCTTGGGGTGTTATCGCTGCAGGCGGCCTGGATCGAACCGCAGCAACTGTGGAGCTGGTTGATCCTGCTGGGCGTGTTTATCACTGACGCAACATGGACTCTGCTGCGCCGCCTGCTGAGAGGCGACAAGGTCTATGAAGCTCATCGCAGCCACGCTTACCAGTTCGCTTCCCGACAGTTCGGCAAACACCAGCCAGTAACCCTGGCGGTGGTGGCAATCAATATTTGCTGGCTTTTACCTATTGCGCTTCTGACGGGCAATGGCACAGTCGACGGCTTGTTGGGACTGCTGGTGGCCTATCTACCGCTGATAGCGTTGGCCGTGAAGTTCAAGGCTGGAGAGAAAGAACCGAACTAACCAGGTTCGAGGGGGCGGCGATCGCCTCCCCTTCACTCAACTGACGAGCAAGATCAAACCAAAGTCTTGCGTCGAGCTCTGGCCACCCAGGCCATCAGTGGGCCCACTACCATTCCGACCAACAATGCGACGATGACGAAAATGGAAACAGGTAACTGCGGCGCTGCCCAGCCAAGGAACTGCAGAGAAACCGATTGTTGATTTTCAAGTACAAATGCCACGACACCCAGCAAGAGCACCAGCAATACCAGCATTGCAATAACGCGCTTAACACTACTCATGACCTGCTCCCTTAACGAGTATCAAACCTCATCCTCGTCTTCGTTCACACGATCGCGCAACTCCTTGCCCGGCTTGAAGTGAGGCACAAACTTACCGTCGAGGCTGACGGATTGCCCGGTCTTCGGGTTACGACCTACACGCGGTGCGCGATAGTGCAAGGAGAAGCTACCAAACCCACGGATCTCAATTCGGTCTCCGGTAGCCAGACACTGGGACATCTGTTCGAGCATAGTCTTGATAGCCAGCTCTACATCCTTGGATGAAAGCAGCCCTTGATGGGTGACAATTCGTTCGATCAACTCCGACTTCGTCATATTTTTCCCTTCTTTTTCAAGCAGCTAGGAAAAGCGCTTCGAAGGTTTTAGCATGACTCGATGAATTTGAACAGCCCACCCAGCAACTTATCTGCAGCATGGGCAGACACCCGCAACACGTGCCTCGCAGCCTCAATTGCAGATCACCAGCATGGTGCGAGTAACTGCACCAGCGGGGTTCCAGCCGAACAGGTAGTCGCCCTCTTCGTCCTTGGCATCACTGGATCGCGTGACGACCTTGTAGCTCTGCATCTTGCATTCCCGAGCAGCGCGCTTCTCGCACTTATCCCAATTGCTGCCAAGGCCCGAGCAGTCGATCTCAATGCCACTAACGCCGCGCTTGGCGTGGGTTTTGGCGCTGGTGGCGGAGCAACCAGCAAGCATTAACACTGCGAAAAAAATGATAACCCTGTTCATTTAAATCCTTATTGAAACAACAACGCTGTAGCGCTTTTATGAAGAACTATAGCCAGTTCTGACACCCGGCTACGCACCTTGGTTCTCAATTGTTGATTCAACGAATTTCAGGCACAAAAAAGGGCGACCGAAGTCGCCCTTTTTAATGGTCGGACAGAACTTAGTTCTGTTTTTCCATCTGTGCACGCAGCAGGTCGCCCAGAGTGGTAGGACCAGCAGAAGGCTCAGACGAGGCTGGCTTGTCGCGCAGGCTCTGAATGGCTTCTTTCTCTTCGATCTCGTCTTTCGACTTGATGGAGAGCTGGATTACGCGGCTCTTGCGGTCAACGCTGATGATCTTGGCTTCTACTTCCTGGCCTTCTTTCAGAACGTTACGCGCGTCTTCAACGCGGTCACGGCTGATTTCGGAGGCTTTCAGAGTCGCTTCGATATCGTCGGCCAGAGTGATGATGGCGCCTTTAGCGTCAACTTCTTTCACTGTGCCCTTAACGATTGCGCCTTTGTCGTTCTCTTGAACGTACTCGGAGAACGGATCGCTTTCCAGTTGCTTGATACCCAGGGAGATGCGCTCGCGCTCTGGGTCAACCGACAGGATAACGGTGTCCAGCTCGTCGCCCTTCTTGAAACGACGAACAGCTTCTTCGCCAACTTCGTTCCAGGAGATGTCGGACAGGTGAACCAGGCCGTCGATGCCGCCGTCCAGACCAATGAAGATACCGAAATCGGTGATCGACTTGATGGTGCCGGAGATTTTATCGCCCTTGTTGAACTGGCCAGAGAAATCTTCCCATGGGTTAGATTTGCACTGCTTGATGCCGAGGGAGATACGACGACGCTCTTCGTCGATGTCCAGAACCATAACTTCCACTTCGTCGCCGACTTGTACGACTTTCGAAGGGTGGATGTTTTTGTTGGTCCAGTCCATTTCGGAAACGTGTACCAGGCCTTCCACGCCTTCTTCCAGCTCAGCGAAGCAGCCGTAGTCGGTCAGGTTGGTAACACGCGCGGTTACGCGAGTGCTTTCTGGGTAACGCGCTTTGATAGCAACCCATGGATCTTCGCCCAGCTGCTTCAAGCCCAGGGAAACGCGGTTACGCTCACGATCGTACTTCAGAACCTTGACATCGATCTCGTCGCCAACGTTGACGATTTCGGAAGGATGCTTGATACGCTTCCAAGCCATGTCGGTAATGTGCAGCAGGCCATCGACGCCACCCAGATCGACGAATGCGCCGTAATCGGTGAGGTTCTTGACGATACCTTTGACTTGTTGGCCTTCCTGCAGGGATTCCAGCAGAGCTTCACGCTCGGCGGAGTTCTCTGCTTCCAGGACGCTGCGACGGGAAACGACAACGTTGTTGCGCTTCTGGTCGAGCTTGATGACCTTGAATTCGAGTTCTTTGCCTTCCAGGTGCGTGGTGTCGCGCACTGGACGAACGTCGACCAAAGAACCTGGCAGGAACGCACGGATGCCGTTAACGTCGACAGTGAAGCCGCCTTTAACCTTACCGTTGATAACGCCCTTGACCACTTCTTCAGCTGCGAAGGCTGCTTCGAGAACAATCCAGCATTCAGCGCGCTTGGCTTTTTCACGGGACAGCTTGGTTTCACCGAAACCGTCTTCAACCGAGTCCAGAGCAACGTGAACTTCGTCACCGACATTGATAGTCAGGTCGCCAGCATCGTTGTAGAACTGTTCCAGCGGGATCAGAGCTTCAGACTTCAGACCAGCGTGAACGGTTACCCAGCGAGCTTGGTAATCGATATCAACGATAACACCGGTGATGATGGAGCCTGCCTGAAGGTTCAGGGTTTTTAGGCTTTCTTCAAAGAGTTCCGCAAAGCTTTCGCTCATTTTAATTCCTGTTGATAAGGGCGAAGAATACGCCCATCTCCACACCCCAGACGGTGTGGGTTAGTTTCAATTAGAAGAAGCACCGCAGGACTATGACTGGTCCCCTGCAGCCTTCTTGGTCACCCGGCGATATCGCGAATGGCGATTTCACTCAAGATGCGTTCCAGCACCTGCTCGATGGACAACTCCGTGGAATCCAGCTGTATGGCGTCAGCCGCCGGCTTGAGCGGGGCTACCGCACGCTGGGTATCACGCTCATCGCGTGCACGGATCTCATCTAGCAGACTCGACAGACTAACACCATCGACTTTGCCCTTCAACTGCAAGTAACGGCGGCGAGCCCGCTCCTCGGCGCTGGCGGTCAGGAAAATCTTCAACGGCGCATCCGGAAACACGACGGTGCCCATATCGCGGCCATCGGCCACCAGGCCCGGCGGCTCCTGAAAAGCCCGCTGGCGCTGCAGCAACGCGTCACGCACGGCCGGCAGCGCGGCAACCTGGGAAGCCCAGGAGCCGACTTGTTCGTTACGCAGGTCATCCGTCACATCATCCCCTTCCAGGATAATGCGCTGGGGATGACCTTCCGTCGCGCCGACGAACTGCACATCAAGATGCGCCGCCAGCAACTTCAAGGATTCTTCGTTGGTCAGGTCGACGCCATGGTTGCGTGCGGCAAATGCCAGCAGGCGGTACAGCGCGCCGGAATCCAGCAGGCACCAGCCCAGGCGCTTGGCCAGGATGCCGGCGATCGTGCCTTTGCCCGAGCCGCTCGGCCCGTCGATGGTAATCACCGGTGCTTTGATATTCACAATTGAGCCTCTTGGGCAACACGGATGCCGACTTGGGCACACAGTGTAAGAAAATTCGGAAAAGATGTAGCTACGTTGGCACAGTCACGGATACGAATCGGAGCGGTCGCCCGCAGGGAAGCCACGCTGAATGCCATGGCAATCCGGTGATCACCATGGGCAAGCACTTCACCGCCGCCCAGCAGGCCACCATCAATGATAATCCCATCAGGCGTCGGTTCACACTTCACGCCCAATGCCAGCAGACCGTCGGCCATGACCTGAATACGGTCAGACTCTTTGACCCGAAGCTCCTGGGCACCGCGCAATACCGTGCGCCCCGCAGCACACGCGGCGGCAACAAACAGCACCGGGAACTCATCAATAGCCAACGGCACCAACGCTTCGGGAATCTCGATCCCCTTTAGCGCAGCGGCACGCACCCGCAGGTCAGCCACCGGCTCACCGCCAACTTCCCGCAGGTTTTCCAGGGCGATGTCCGCCCCCATCAACCGCAGAATATCGATTACCCCGGTACGCGTCGGGTTGATACCGACATGCTCCAGCAGCAATTCGGAGCCTTCGGCAATCGACGACGCCACCAGGAAGAATGCCGAAGAGGAAATATCCCCTGGCACCTCTATATGCGTAGCTGTCAGCGCATGGCCAGATTCCACCGACGCCATCGCCCCCTCCACCACCACCGGGTAGCCGAAACCCCGCAGCATTCGCTCGGTGTGGTCACGGGTCGGCGCAGGCTCGATCACCGACGTTTTACCCTCGGCATACAACCCGGCAAGCAACAGACAGGATTTAACCTGAGCACTGGCCATCGGCAGCGCATAAGTAAACCCTTTCAAGGCCTGACCACCGCGAATAGTCAACGGCGGACGCCCCTGAGGTCCGGTTTCGATCACTGCCCCCATCTCCCGCAACGGGTCGGCCACGCGACTCATCGGGCGCTTGGACAGCGAAGCGTCACCCGTCAGGACACTGTCGAAGCTTTGCGCCGCCAGCAAGCCGGACAACAGGCGCATCGACGTCCCGGAGTTACCCAGGTAGATCGGCCCCGGCGCAGGCTTCAAGCCATGCAGGCCTACGCCATGAATGGTCACGCGCCCGTGGTGGGGCCCTTCAATCACGACACCCATGTCCCTAAATGCCTGCAACGTCGCGAGCGCATCCTCACCTTCGAGGAAACCTTCGATCTCGGTCACGCCATCGGCCAACGAACCCAGCATGATCGAGCGATGCGAGATCGACTTGTCGCCTGGCACCCGGATTTTCCCGCTCAAGCGGCCGCCCGGGTTGGCGAGAAAGTTCAGCTCATCGGCGTTCACTGCAGTTTCCATATAAGCCCGGCGAGCCAGGATCTTGCTGAAATGCTCACGCGCCACCCGCGCTCGAGTGAATACGCCCAATAATTGATGGCCATCCCCGGCATCGACCGCATCGCGCAAGGCATCGAGGTCACTGCGGAAGGTGTCCAGGGTGCGCAACACCGCTTCGCGATTGGCGAGGAAGATGTCGTGCCACATCACCGGGTCGCTGCCGGCAATCCGCGTGAAATCACGGAAGCCACCGGCGGCGTAGCGGAAAATGTCGAGGTTCTCGTTACGTTTGGCCAGGGAATCCACCAAACCAAACGCCAGTAAATGCGGCAAATGGCTGGTCGCCGCCAGCACTTCGTCGTGGCGCTCGACCTGCATATGCTCGACATCCGCACCCAGCTCGCGCCAAAGACGATCCACCACAGCCAACGCGGCCGGATCGGTTTGCTCAAGCGGCGTCAGGATCACCTTATGGCGACGGAACAGTTGCGCATTGGAGGCTTCCACCCCGCTCTGCTCGGAGCCGGCAATCGGATGGCCCGGTACAAAGCGCGCAGGCATGCCGCCAAAGGCCAGGTGCGCAGCGCGCACCACATTGCCCTTGGCACTGCCGACGTCCGTCAGGATCGCCTGCCCCAAGTCCATATCGGCCAGCAAGGCCAGCAACTTTTCCATCGCCAGAATTGGCACGGCGAGCTGGATCACATCAGCCCCCTGGCAAGCGACAGCCAGGTCAGCTTCACAGCGATCCACCACGCCCAACTCAACCGCCAGCTTGCGCGATTGCGGGTCCAGGTCAACACCGACCACTTCGCCACACAACCCGCTTTCACGCAGGCCTTTGGCGAAGGAGCCACCAATCAACCCCAGACCGACCACCACCAGGCGACCGATCATAGGCACAGCAGGTTGCAATGCAGTGACATCAACCACGAGCCAGAACCTTGGCCAACGCCTCCAGGAAGCGGGCGTTTTCTGCCGGCAAGCCAATGGTGATACGCAGGTGGTTCGGCATGCCGTAGTTGGCCACCGGGCGCACGATCACGCCTTCGCGCAGCAGGCCCTGGAACACAGGCGCGGCCACTTGGCCAAGGTCGACGCAAATGAAGTTGCCCTTGGAAGGGATCCAGCCCAGCCCCAGCTCACGGAAACCTTCCTGCAGTTGCAGCATGCCGGTTTCATTGATGCGACGACTTTCTTCGAGGTACTCGGCATCCTTCACCGCCGCACAGGCTGCCGCCAGGGCAAGGCTGTTGACGTTGAACGGTTGGCGCACGCGGTTCAGCACGTCGGCAACCACCGCGGTGGACAAGCCGTAACCGACCCGCAGCGACGCCAGGCCATAGGCCTTGGAGAAAGTGCGCGACACCAGCAGGTTGGGGTAAGCCGCGAGGAAATCCAGGCCATCCGGCAGGTCGCTGCCTTCGGCGTACTCGATGTAGGCCTCGTCCAGCACCACCAGCACATGCTCCGGCACGTCTTGCAGGAAGTCGTTCAGCGCCTGAGCGTCGAACCAGGTACCGGTCGGGTTGTTCGGGTTGGCGATAAACACCACGCGGGTTTGCGCGTCGATGGCTGCCAGCATGGCCGGCAGGTCATGCCCCCAGTCCTTGGCGGGAATAACACGCGCGTCGGCACCGACCGCCTGCGTCACGATCGGATAGACGGCGAACGCGTGCTCGCTGAACACCGCGTTCAGGCCAGGCGCCAGATAGGCGCGGCCGACCAGCTCAAGAATGTCGTTGGAGCCGTTACCCAGGGTCACCTGGTTCAGCTCAACCCGGCAGTTTTCGGCCAGCAGGGACTTGAGGGCAAAACCATTGCCGTCCGGGTAGCGGGTCAGCTCGGCCAACGCCTCATGAATCGCCGCCAACACCTTTGGGCTCGGGCCCAACGGGTTTTCGTTACTGGCCAGCTTTACGATCCTGGACGGGTCCAGGTTCAACTCACGCGCCAGCTCGTCCACAGGCTTGCCCGGCACGTAAGGCGACAGTTGTTGCACGCCCGGCTGAGCCAGGGCGAGGAAGTTGCCACTCATGTTAAAGCCTCACAAAACCGCTTTCGGGTAAGAGCCCAGCACCTTGAGTGCCACGGCTTCCTGACTGATTTTCTCCAGCACACCTTTAACCAGTGGGTCGCGGTGGTGGCCGACGAAGTCGATAAAGAACACATACGTCCATTTACCGCTGCGCGAAGGGCGTGTCTCGATTCGCGTCAGGTCAATCCCGTTATCGTGGAACGGCACCAGCAGCTCATGCAGCGCACCGGGCTTGTTGCTCATGGAGACGATGATCGAAGTCTTGTCGTCGCCGGTAGGCGGCACTTCCTGGCTGCCGATCATCAGGAAACGCGTGGAGTTGTCCGGGCGATCCTCGATTTTCTCGGCCAGGCGCGTCAGGCCATACAGGCCAGCGGCCATATCGCCGGCAATCGCCGCCGAATTCCACTCACCCTTGACCCGCTTGGCCGCTTCGGCGTTGCTGGACACCGCCACGCGCTCGACATTCGGGTAATGCGCGTCCAGCCACTTACGGCATTGAGCCAGCGATTGAGCGTGGGAATAGATCCGGCTGATGCTGTCGGTCTTGGTGTTCTCGCCCACCAGCAAGTGGTGGTGGATGCGCAACTCGACTTCGCCGCAGATCACCATGTCGTGCTCAAGGAAGCTGTCCAGCGTGTGGTTGACTGCGCCTTCGGTGGAGTTTTCCACCGGCACCACGCCAAAATTCACCGCACCGGCCGCCACTTCACGGAACACTTCGTCGATCGCCGCCATTGGCTTGCTGATCACGGCGTGGCCGAAGTGCTTCATGGCCGCCGCTTGGGTGAAGGTGCCTTCAGGGCCGAGATACGCCACTTTCAGTGGCTGCTCCAGCGCCAGGCACGACGACATGATTTCACGGAACAACCGCGCCATCTCCTCGTTGCCCAGCGGGCCCTGGTTGCGCTCCATTACGCGCTTGAGCACCTGGGCTTCGCGCTCAGGCCGGTAGAACACCGGCACTTCGCCTTCAGCCAGTGAGGCCATTTTTACCCGTGCTACTTCCTGGGCGCACCGCGCGCGCTCACTGATCAGTTCCAGGACTTTCTCATCCAGGCTGTCAATGCGTACGCGCAGGGCCTTGAGTTCTTGCTCAGACATTAGCCGTGTTCCTTTTCGAACTCTGCCATGTAGGAAATCAGCGCCTTGATGGCGTTGATATCGACAGCGTTGTAGATGGAGGCGCGCATGCCACCTACCGAACGGTGACCCTTGAGGTTCAGCAAGCCGCGCGCATCGGCACCGGCCAGGAATGGCTTGTCCAGACGGTCGTCAGCCAGGCGGAACGGTACGTTCATCCACGAGCGGTCGGTCAGGTTGATCGGGTTGCTGTACAAGCCGCTGGCGTCGATGAAGTCGTACAGCGTGCGCTTCTTCTCTTCGTTAAGCTTGCCCATGGCAGCCACGCCGCCCTGCTCTTTCAGCCACTCGAACACCAGGCCCGAGAGATACCATGCAAATGCCGGCGGGGTGTTGTACATCGAACCGTTATCGGCCGCGACCTTGTAGTTGAGCATGGTCGGGCACAGCGAGCGCGCACGACCCAGCAGGTCTTCACGGATGATGTTGACCAGGATACCGCTCGGGCCGATGTTCTTCTGCGCACCGGCGTAGATCATGCCGTATTGGGATACATCGATCGGGCGCGAGAGAATGTCCGAGGACATGTCGCACACCAACGGAACGTCACCCACTTCAGGCACCCAGTCGAATTCCAGGCCGCCGATGGTTTCGTTCGCTACGTAGTGAACGTAGGCCGCATCCTTCGACAACTTCCACTCGTTCTGACCCGGAATGGCGAAGTAGTCGTAAGGCTTGGCGGTGCCCGCCACATTGACATGACCGTAACGGGAGGCCTCTTCAATGGCCTTCTGGCCCCAGATACCGGTGTCGATATAGTCGGCAGTGCCGCCTTCCGGCAGCAGGTTCAGCGGCAGTTGGGCAAACTGCTGGCTTGCCCCGCCTTGCAGGAACAACACTTTGTAGTTGGAGGGGATGTCCAGCAAGTCGCGCAGATCCTGCTCGGCCTTGGTGGCAATGGACACGAACTCATCGCTGCGATGGCTCATTTCCATCACGGAGAGGCCTTTTCCATGCCAGTCGAGGAGTTCACCCTGCGCGCGCTGCAGGACTGCTTCAGGAAGCGCCGCGGGACCGGCACAGAAGTTATAGACTCTCTTGCTCACATCCAATCTCACTCTGATCTGGTGGTAGTCACACAAACATATCAGCCGACACCCGATCCAATGTGGGAGCGGGCTTGCTCGCGAAAGCGATCTAACAGGCGACATCTCTGGTGAATGTCAGTCCGCTTTCGCGAGCAAGCCCGCTCCCACACTAGATCTCCATGGCTGTCGATATTTCCGGCCGGACAAACAACAAGGGGGCGAATCTTCATCCGCCCCCTGTGTGTCCGCTTATTCCTGCGGTTCTTCTTCGTCTGCGGCAGCGTCGAGGGTTGGCTCGTCGACGCCGTCATCGGCATCGCCGATCACTTGCCCCTCGAGTGCAATCCCTTCCTCGCCTTCCAGCTCCTCGCCCTCGACTTCCGATGGCTCCTGGACACGTTCCAGGCCTACCAGGGTTTCGTCGCTGGCCAGCTTGATCAGCGTCACGCCCTGGGTGTTACGCCCCAGGCTCGACACTTCAGCCACACGCGTACGCACCAGAGTGCCCTGGTCGGAAATCAGCATGATCTCCTCGCCATCGAGCACCTGGACCGCACCGACCAGACGGCCGTTGCGATCGTTGCTGACCATGGCGATAACGCCTTGGCCGCCACGCTTGTACTCCGGGAACTCGCTGATGGCGGTGCGCTTGCCATAACCACGCGCCGAAGCGGTGAGGATCTGGCTGCCTTCTTCCGGGATCAGCATCGAAATCAGCTTCTGCCCTTCCGGCAGACGCATGCCGCGTACACCGCGGGCAGTACGGCCCATGGCGCGAACGTCGGATTCCTTGAAGCGCGTCACTTTGCCGCCGTCGGAGAACAGCATGACTTCACGCTCGCCATCGGTGATAGCGGCAGAAATCAACACGTCGCCTTCGTCCAGCTCCAGGGCGATCAGGCCCACGCTGCGTTGACGGCTGAAGGATTCCAGCGGGGTCTTCTTCACGGTGCCTTTGGCGGTGGCCATGAAGATGAAGTGACCCTCGGTGTACTCATCGACCGGCAGCATGGTGGTGATGTATTCATCACTGTCCAGCGGCAGCAGGTTGACCAATGGACGACCACGGGCGGCACGCGAGGCCTCCGGGATTTCGTAGGTTTTCAGCCAGTACACTTTGCCTTTGCTGGAGAACAGCAGCAGCGTGGTGTGGCTGTTGGCGACCAGCAGGTGAGCGATGTAGTCCTCATCCTTAACGCCGGTAGCCGATTTACCTTTACCACCACGACGCTGGGCCTGGTACGCAGCCAAAGGCTGGGTCTTGGCGTAGCCACCGTGGGAGATGGTCACGACGCGCTCTTCTTCCGGGATCATGTCACCCAGGGTCAGGTCGAGACGGGCATCCAGGATTTCAGTGCGGCGCACGTCGCCGTATTCGGCGCGGATCACTTCCAGTTCTTCGCGGATCACTTCCATCAGGCGCACGGCGCTGTTAAGGATGCGGATCAGCTCGCCGATCTGGTTGAGGATCTCCTGGTACTCGGCCAACAGCTTCTCGTGTTCCAGGCCGGTCAGGCGGTGCAAACGCAGTTCCAGAATGGCCTGGGCCTGTTCCGGCGACAGGAAGTACTTGCCTTCGCGCAGACCGTATTGCGGGTCGAGGGTCTCCGGACGGCACGAGTCGGCACCGGCACGTTCAACCATCGCAACCACGGCGCTGGATTCCCACGGCATCTTGATCAGTGCTTCTTTCGCTTCCGACGGGGTCGGCGAAGCCTTGATCAGTGCGATAACCGGGTCGATGTTCGACAGTGCAACCGCCTGGCCTTCCAGGATGTGGCCGCGCTCGCGGGCCTTGCGCAGTTCGAACACGGTACGGCGGGTCACGACTTCGCGGCGGTGACGCACGAAGGCTTCCAGCAGATCCTTGAGGTTCAGGATCCGCGGGCGGCCGTCGATCAGTGCAACCACGTTGATACCAAACACGCTTTGCAGCTGGGTCTGGGCGTAGAGGTTGTTGAGGATCACCTCAGGCACTTCGCCACGACGCAGCTCGATCACCACGCGCATACCGTCTTTGTCGGACTCGTCACGCAGTTCGGTGATGCCTTCCAGCTTCTTCTCTTTAACCAGCTCGGCGATCTTCTCGATCAGACGCGCCTTGTTCAGCTGGTAAGGAAGTTCGGTGATGACGATCTGCTGACGGCCACCGACCTTGTCGATGTCTTCGATCATCGAGCGGGCGCGCATGTAAATACGGCCGCGACCGGTACGGTAGGCTTCGATGATACCGGCGCGACCGTTAATGATCGCGGCGGTCGGGAAGTCCGGGCCGGGGATGTATTGCATCAGCTCATCGACGGTCAACTCAGGGTTGTCGATGAGGGCCAGGCAACCGTCGATGACTTCACCGAGGTTGTGCGGCGGAATGTTGGTGGCCATGCCCACGGCGATACCGCTGGAGCCGTTGACCAGCAGGTTCGGAATACGGGTTGGCATGACCGCCGGGATCATTTCGGTGCCGTCGTAGTTCGGCACCCAGTCCACGGTTTCTTTATGCAGGTCGGCCAGCAGCTCGTGCGCCAGCTTGGTCATGCGCACTTCGGTGTATCGCATGGCCGCAGCGTTGTCGCCGTCGACCGAACCGAAGTTGCCCTGGCCGTCTACCAGCAGGTAGCGCAGGGAAAACGGCTGGGCCATCCGAACGATGGTGTCGTACACCGCAGTGTCGCCGTGAGGGTGATACTTACCGATCACGTCACCGACAACACGGGCAGATTTCTTGTACGGCTTGTTCCAGTCATTACCCAGCTCGCTCATCGCGAACAGCACACGCCGGTGCACGGGCTTCAAGCCATCGCGCGCATCAGGCAGTGCCCGACCGACAATTACGCTCATCGCGTAGTCGAGGTAGGACTGTTTCAGCTCGTCTTCGATATTGACCGGGAGGATTTCTTTGGCCAGTTCGCCCATGAGAAGCCTGATTCCTTTTTCGGGTGAAACCTCGTCACATCCTATGGGACGAACGAAGCTCGCCGCTGCCGGCAGAGTGCCTGACAACGACTTACGACAAATCAACGAGTTATGACACGGATCTGCACGTTATAGGCCACCCCTCGGGGCAGCCCTGGAAACCGCCGGATGTTATCACAATCGCCGCCACGCACCTATCCCCCAGACGCGCATGGAGCATAGTAAGTTGACGGATGACAGGCTTGAGGGCGACGAGAGGGGCTCAGAGATAGGGTGGTGCTATTTTTCCGGTGCAGATCCGAGGGGTTTATTGACTTTCAAGGCCAATCGCGGGCAAGCCCGCTCCCACATTTTGGATGTGCCCACCTGTCAAAGGCGGAAACTGGCTTGCCGGTGATAGCGACGCCACAGACAGCAAAGCCTTTAATGCAGCCGCTTACGGCACATCAACTTGGCCAACTTCGCCGTATCCGGCCGCTCGACAATGCCTTTTTCGGTCACGATCACATCAATCAGATCGGCCGGGGTGACGTCGAACACGGGATTAAGGGCAGCCACATCCAACCGCTGCCCCATAACATCCAGCAACTCGCCGGGATCACGCTCTTCCAGGGCGACGTCATCGCCAGTGGCCATCATCAAATCGAGTGTCGAGCTTGGCGCCACCACCATGAAGCGTACGCCATGGTGCATGGCGCAGACGGCCAGCTGATAAGTGCCGATCTTGCCGACCACATCACCGTTGGCCGCAATGCAGTCGGCGCCGACAATCACCCAGGTCACGCCTTTGGTCTTGAGGATATGCGCGCCGGCCGAGTCAGCATTCACCGTGACCGCAATACCGTCTGCCGCCAACTCCCACGCCGTCAGCCGCGAACCTTGCAGCCAGGGGCGGGTTTCATTGACGTAGACATGCTCGACCAAACCCTCCAGGAAAGCCGCACGAATCACCCCAAGAGCAGTGCCGACACCGCCGGTGGCCAAGGCGCCCGCATTGCCATGGGTCAGGATCGCCTGAGCATTGCCCTGATGCTTGCGAATCCGCTCGAGGCCCAATTGGGCCATGACGAGGTTGGCTTCCCGGTCGCTTTCATGGATCGCGATGGCTTCGGCTTCCAGCACGACCAGCGCGTCGGCGGGCTTCTTCACGCGGTCCAGCCGATCACGCATGCGCTTCAAGGCCCAGAACAGGTTCGACGCCGTCGGACGAGTATCAGCCAGTAATGCGTAGTCTTCTTCCCACGCTGCCTGCCAGTCGCCACCTTCGGCGATCCGCTCACGCGCGGCGAGCACCAGACCATAGGCGGCGCTGATACCGATCGCAGGCGCTCCACGCACCACCATGGTACGAATGGCGTCGGCCACTTCAGCTGCAGTGGCGCAGACAACCCAGGTTTCCCGGGACGGCAAGGCACGCTGATCGAGCAGGTGCAGTGCGCCATCACGCCAATCGATGGCCTTCACTTTCTCCGCAGCTAACAGTCGGTCGCGCATCCCTTACCCCGCACTCATGAACAAAAGCCGCGGATTATAGCGATCCGCCAGCCAGGACGCTCGGGTATACTTCGCCCTTCTTTTATAGCTGCCCGGGAAGAAGCCTGCGATGACCTCCACTGCCGCCCCGCTCGACCTGTTGCTGCTGCCCACCTGGCTGGTACCTGTCGAACCTGCCGGCGTGGTGCTCAAGGAACATGGCCTGGGCATCCGCGACGGGCGCATCGCCTTTATCGGGCCGCGGGCTGCGGCCTTGAAGCTGGCGGCTAGCGAGGTGCGCGAGCTGCCGGGCATGTTGCTCAGCCCCGGTTTGATCAATGCCCACGGCCACGCGGCAATGAGCCTGTTTCGCGGCCTGGCCGACGACCTGCCGCTGATGACCTGGCTGGAAAAGCACATCTGGCCCGCCGAGGCCAAATGGGTCGACGAAGCCTTCGTGCGCGACGGCACCGACCTGGCCATCGCCGAGCAGCTTAAAGGCGGCATCACCTGTTTTTCCGACATGTATTTCTACCCCAAGGTCGCCAGCGACTGCGTGCACAACAGCGGTATGCGTGCACAAATCGCGATTCCGATCCTCGACTTCCCGATTCCCGGCGCCAGCAGCGCCGACGAGGCCATTCGCCAGGGCGTAGAACTGTTCGGCGACCTCAAGCACCACCCGCGCATCAAGATCACCTTCGGGCCCCACGCGCCTTACACCGTATGCGATGAGAACCTGGAAAAAATCCGGGTGATCGCCGAAGAACTCGACGAGTCCATCCACATGCACGTGCATGAAACCGCCTTCGAAGTGCAGCAGGCCGTCGAGCAGACCGGTGAACGCCCACTGGCGCGCCTGGGTCGCCTCGGCCTGCTCGGCCCGCGCTTCCAGGCCGTACACATGACCCAAATCAGCGAGGATGACCTGGCTTTGCTGGTAGAAAGCAACACCAGCGTTATCCATTGCCCGGAATCGAACCTGAAACTGGCCAGCGGCTTTTGCCCGGTGGAGCGTCTGTGGCAGGCTGGGGTGAATGTGGCGATCGGCACCGACGGCGCCGCCAGCAACAATGACCTGGATTTGCTGGGCGAAACCCGTACCGCTGCGATGCTGGCCAAGGCGGTCGCCGGCTCGGCCACCGCGCTGGATGCCCACCGCGCCCTGCGCATGGCCACTCTCAACGGTGCTCGGGCCATGGGCCTGGAGGCCGAGATTGGCTCGCTGGAGGTCGGCAAGGCTGCCGATATCGTGGCTTTTGATCTTTCGGGGCTGGCGCAACAACCGATCTACGATCCGGTCTCACAGCTTATATATGCCACCGGACGCGATTGTGTGAAACACCTTTGGGTCGCCGGCAAGCAGTTGCTCGACGACCGGCAATTGACCCGCATGGATGAACCACAGTTGACCGCCACGGCCATTGCCTGGGGCCAACGGATCAGCGGGCACAGCGAATAACGCAGGGTTTGAACCTAAGCTTCAACACCTGCAAACCGATTTATCAGATTTAGAGGATTTACCATGAGCAACGTCGACCACGCCGAAATCGCTAAATTCGAAGCCCTGGCCCACCGCTGGTGGGACCGCGAAAGCGAGTTCAAACCCCTGCACGACATCAACCCGCTGCGGGTCAACTGGATTGACGAACGCGTCAACCTGGCCGGCAAGAAGGTGCTCGACGTCGGTTGCGGCGGCGGCATCCTCAGCGAAGCGATGGCCCAGCGCGGCGCCACCGTCATGGGCATCGACATGGGCGAAGCCCCGCTGGCCGTGGCCCAACTGCACCAACTGGAATCCGGCGTGAGCGTGGAATACCGCCAGATCACCGCCGAAGCCCTGGCCGAGGAAATGCCCGAGCAGTTCGACGTGATCACCTGCCTTGAGATGCTCGAGCACGTACCGGACCCGTCCTCGGTCATTCGCGCGTGCTTCCGCATGGTCAAGCCGGGCGGCCAGGTGTTCTTCTCCACCATCAACCGCAATCCCAAGGCCTACCTGTTCGCGATCATCGGCGCCGAATACATCATGAAGTTGCTGCCGCGTGGCACCCACGACTTCAAGAAATTCATCCGTCCGTCCGAGCTGGGTGCCTGGAGCCGTCAGGCCGGGCTGACCGTCAAAGACATCATCGGCCTGACCTACAACCCGCTGACCAAGCACTACAAGCTGGCCAGTGACGTGGACGTCAACTACATGATCCAGACTCTGCGCGAGGAGTAAGCCTGTGAAGTTGCGAGCGGTTCTCTTCGATATGGACGGTACTTTGCTGGACACCGCGCCGGACTTCATCGCGATCTGCCAGGCCATGCGCGCCGACCGCGGCCTGGCGCCGATCAACGACCAGCACATCCGCGATGAAATTTCCGGCGGTGCGCGGGCGATGGTCGCCGTGACCTTCTCGATGGACCCCGAATCCCCTGGCTTTGAAGAACTGCGCCTGGAGTTCCTGGAGCGCTATCTCAAGGGCTGCGCAATCCACAGCAAACTGTTCGACGGCATGGCCGAGTTGCTGCAAGACATCGAAAAATCCAAGCTGGTCTGGGGCGTGGTCACCAACAAACCGCTGCGCTTTGCCGAGCCGATCATGCAGCAGTTGGGCCTGGCCGAGCGCTCGGCGCTGCTGATCTGCCCGGACCACGTGAAGAACAGCAAGCCGGACCCTGAGCCGCTGATCCTGGCGTGCAAGATGCTCAACCTGGACCCGGCCAGCGTGTTGTTTGTGGGCGATGACCTGCGCGATATCGAGTCCGGCCGTGACGCTGGCACCCGCACCGCAGCGGTCACGTTCGGCTACATCCACCCCGATGACAACCCACGCAACTGGGGCGCCGATGTGGTGGTGGATCACCCGCTGGAACTGCGCAAGGTGCTGGATAATGCACTGTGCAGTTGCTGATTGCTCACCGGTCCTGCTGACCTATGAAGACCCGATGTGGGAGGGGGCTTGCTCCCGATAGCGGTAGGTCAGTGATTGATACAGTGCCTGACACTCTGCAATCGGGAGCAAGCCCCCTCCCACATTAGGATTTGTGTACTGTTCTTGGTTCAGTGTTTGTAAACCTACTGAACTCTGTCGAGGCTATTTATGTTTGATTACTGCGCACGTCCAGAACTGCTCAAAGGCCGGGTGATCCTGGTGACCGGCGCCGGTCGCGGGATTGGCGCGGCGGCGGCAAAAACCTACGCCGCCCATGGCGCCACCGTGCTGTTGCTGGGCAAGACCGAAGCCAACCTGGCCGAGGTGTACGACGCGATCGAAGCCGCCGGCCAACCGCAACCGGTGGTGATTCCGTTCAACCTGGAGACCGCCCTGCCCCATCAGTACGATGAGCTGGCGGCGATGATCGAAAAAGAATTCGGCCGCCTCGACGGCCTGCTGCACAACGCCTCGATCATCGGCCCACGCACACCGATCGAGCAGTTGTCCGGTGAGAATTTCATGCGAGTGATGCACGTCAACGTCAACGCGATGTTCATGTTGACCAGCACGTTGCTGCCGCTGCTCAAGCTGTCCCAGGATGCGTCGGTGGTGTTCACCTCCAGCAGCGTCGGGCGCAAGGGCCGGGCGTACTGGGGCGCTTATGGCGTGTCGAAGTTTGCCACTGAAGGCCTGATGCAAACCCTGGCCGACGAGCTGGAGGACGTGGCGGCGGTGCGCTCCAACAGCATCAACCCGGGCGGAACACGCACCAGCATGCGCGCCCAGGCGTACCCCGGTGAAAACCCGATGGAAAGGCCGGCGCCGGAAGAGATCATGCCGGTGTACCTGTACCTGATGGGGCCGGACAGTGCGGGCATCAATGGGCAGGCGTTTGATGCGCAGTAAGCCTTAAGCTGACTCAACTGACAGAACAGAGAACCCAATGTGGGAGCGGGCTTGCTCGCGAAGGCGGTGCATCAGTCAATATTTCAGTTGACTGACACGGCGCCTTCGCGAGCAAGCCCGCTCCCACAGTTGTTCAGCGGTGGTGTTTAGTTTTTCACCACGTCCTCAAGGGTGAAACGCCCTAGCGGGTTTTGCAGGAAGTTACTCACATTCTTGCGTGAGATGTTGATGTACGGGCTGTAGTACAGATCAATCCAGTTCACATCCTGTTTCGCCAGCTTCTGCAACTCCACATACATCTGCTCGCGCTTGACCGGGTCGGCCTCGATCCGCGCAGCCGCCACCAGTTCCTTGACCTTGTCATTCTTGTAGCGGGTCATGTAGTTCTGGTTGGTGTCATGGCCCAGTACGAAAGTGGTCTTCTGGTCCGGGTCGAGAATGTCGTTGGTCCAGTACATCACTGAAATGTCGTACTCACCGTCCACCAGCATCTGCCAGCTTTGCGTCGGGTCGACTTTCTGCAGGTTGGCAGTCACGCCGACCTTGGCCAACTGGTCCTTGATGATCACTGCAATCTGCTCGTCCGCTTCGTTGCCGGCGTTGACCACGTAGTTGAGCTTCAAATCCTTGGCGCCAGCCTCTTCCAGCAGTTTCTTCGCGGCCGTCGGGTCATACGGGCGCTGCAGGTTGTTGGCATAGTGGAACAGCGAGCCTTTCGGGATGTAGGAATAGGCCACGGTGCCTTGACCGTAAGTTGCAGTCTTCACCAGCGACTGTTTGTCGATGGCCATGTCCAGCGCCTCGCGCACTGGCTGCTTGGCCAGCAGCCCGTGAGCGTGGTTGATCAGCAGATGATCTTCACGGGTGGACGGGTCGGAGTGGATCACCACGTTTTTGTCTTTCTTCAGTTCTTCCACGCGGGAGAACGGTACGAAGATCGCCGTGTCGAGTTCGTTGTTCTGCACCATGCGCATGCGCGTGTTGTCATCGGTGACCGACACCCACTCCACGCCATCCAGGCTGACGTTCTTGGCCTGCCAGAAGTTCGGGTTCTTTTTCAGGATAACGCGATCGCCTTTGCGCCACTCCTCTACGGTGAACGCGCCGGAGGTCACCGGGTTTTCCGAGTAGGCGTCCTCGCCCATTTTGGTCATGGCTTTTTCCGACAGGATCGATACCGTCGGCGAGGCCAATTGCGAGAGGAAGGCCACGGCCGGGGTTTTCAGGGTGACCACAAGGGTCTTGGGATCACTGGCCTTGGCCATGCTGATCAGGCTGAACGGGTCACTCCACAGCGACGCCTTGTTGTCGCGGATGCGCAACAGGCTGAACGCCGCGTCGTCGGCGGTGATCGGCGAGCCATCGGAGAACTTCGCGTCACGCAGCTTGAAAGTGTAGGTCAGGCCATCCTTGGAAATCTCCCAGCTTTCTGCCAGGCCCGGCTCCATCTTCGTGCCCAGGTTATCCACGCGCACCAGGGTGTCGTAGACGTTGGCGAATACCCAGGTGTCGCGGTTTTGCGCGCTTTTGATCGGATCGAAAGTGGTGCTGTCTTCACGGCAGCCGATGGTCAGCACGCCAGCGGCGTGTGCCAACCCGGCAGTGAGGGACCAAGCGGTCAATGTAGCCGCGGCGAGCAACTTCAAGTGGCGGGATTGCATGTCATAACTCCTTGTTCATGAATGGCAGAAAGGGTCAAAGGTGCTTCAAGCACGCAACTGTATCGATGCTCGTGCAGGAAATGAGTAGGCGGCAACACCACGGAACACATTGTCCGGGCGTAGCGGCAACGCGGGTGAAAGGCGCAACCTGCGGGCAAATTCAACGGGCTCGGCGGCTCACCCGGCAACGGCTCCGCTGGCAAAGGCCGACGTGGATCAATCTCGGGAATCGCCTCGATCAGCGCGGCTGTATACGGATGGCGCGGCGCGGTAAACACCGCCTCCACCGGCCCTTCCTCAACGATCTTGCCCAGGTACATCACCGCCACGCGGTCGCACAGGCGACGCACGATGGCCAGGTCATGGGCGATAAACAGGATCGCCAGGTTCATGCGCTGTTGCAGTTCCAGCAACAGGTTGATGATCTGGCCCTGAATCGACACATCCAATGCCGCCACGCACTCATCGGCGATGATCAAGCGCGGCTCTACCGCCAGCGCCCGAGCGATACCGACACGCTGGCATTGGCCACCACTGAGTGAACCGGGCTTGCGGTTGGCCAATTCGGGGCGCAGGCCGACCAGTTCGAGCAATTCATTAACCCGCTGGGGAATTTGCTCTGGCGCGGCTTTGCGTTGCACCCGCAGCACTTCGGCAATGGTTTCGCCAATGGTGTGGCGTGGGTTCAGGGCGGCGTAAGGGTCCTGGAAAATCATCGCGGTTTCATGGCGCAGGCGAGCGATGTCGATAGCGCTGCCATGGGCCATGTCCACGCCATCGAACAAGACCTGCCCGGCACTGATCGGGTTGAGGTGCAAAATTGCCCGGCCCAGTGTGCTCTTGCCGCTGCCGGACTCGCCCACCAGACCCAGGGTTTCACCGGCGGCCAGGTTCAGCGACACACCGTTCACCGCCCTCACCCACTGTTTATTCAGGCCAAACAAACCGGTGCCGGACGCCGCAAAACGCACCTCGAGGTCCTTGATCTGCAACAGGCTCATGGTTGGCCTCCCAAGGGATAGTGACAGGCCACCCGCGCACCTTCCGGCAGCAACTCGGTGCACAAGGCGCCCACCTGCGGGCAGCGCGGGTTGAACCGGCAACCGGCGGGCAAGGCATCCAGCAACGGCGGCTGGCCAGCAATGGTACGCAGCAAGGCGTGGCCGCTGCTGTGGGCGGGCTGGCAATCGATCAGGCCGGCGGTGTACGGGTGTTGTGGATGGGCCAGCAAGTCGTACTTGCTGCCGTGTTCGCACAGGCGCCCGGCGTACATCACCGCGATCGAGTCACAGGTTTGCGCCACCACGCCGAGGTCGTGGGTGATCATGATCATCGACAGGCCATGCTGGTCACGTAGGTCCAACAACAGGCGCAGGATTTGCGCCTGCACGGTCACATCCAGCGCGGTGGTCGGCTCGTCGGCAATCAGCACTTTCGGGTTGCAGCCCAGGGCCACCGCGATCATTGCCCGCTGACGCATGCCGCCGGAAAACTCGTGAGGGTAGTTATCGACTCGCGCCTTGGGATCGGGAATGCCGACCTGGCGCAGCACCTCGATGGCGTGCAAGCGTGCGTCTTTTTTCGACGCGCCTTGATGCAGCCGAATACCTTCGGCGATCTGCTCGCCGATGCGCATCAGCGGGTCAAGATGGCTGCTGGGGTTCTGGAAAATCATACCCAGTTGCCCGCCCCGCACGGCGCGCATGCCGGGGTCATCCAGTTGCAATAAATCGCGACCTGCCAGGCGCACGGCACCGCCTTGCACGCGCAGATTGGCCGACGGCAACAGCCGCATCAGGCCGCGACAGGCCATGGTCTTGCCCGAGCCGCTCTCGCCCACCAGGCCGAGGATTTCACCTTCGGCCAGGTCGAAGGACACCCGGTCAACCAGGGTGACATCACGCCCGGCGTTATGGGCGATCACGCTGAGGTCCTGCACTTGAAGCAGGCTCATGAACGGTCTCCCAACACTTGTGCCACGCCATCGGCCAACAGGCTGAAACCCATGGCCAGGGTCACGATGGCCAGGCCCGGGAAGGTGCAAATCCACCAGGCGGTGGTGATGAACGCCTGCCCTTCGGCCACCATCGTGCCCCACTCGGCCGTCGGCGGTTGCACACCCAGGCCCAGATAACTCACGGCGGCGCCGTTGAGCAGCACCAGCACCGCGTCGGACATGGAAAACACAATCGAGCCAAACGTCGCGTTGGGCAGCAAATGCCGGAACAGAATGCGCCCGTGGCCAAAGCCCAGGCTCTTGGCGGCCAGGGCGAAGTCGCTTTCCTTGAGCACCAGGATCTGTGAGCGGATCAGCCGCGCATACGACACCCAGCCCACCAGCGCCATGGCGATATAAAAGCTCTTCAAGCCCGGGCCGAGAATGGCCATGATCGCCAGCATCAGCACCAGGAACGGGAACGCGAGGATCACGTCGATCACGCGCATGCAGACGCTGTCGAAGCGACCGCCGATGTAGCCGGAGACGGCGCCGACGAAGGTGCCGATCATGAACGGGAAAATCACCCCGATGATGGCCAGTTGCAAGTCGATGCGCGCGCCCCAAATCACCCGCGAAAGAATGTCCCTTCCGTAATTATCCGTGCCGAACGGGTGGGCCATGCTGGGGCCCAACAAGCTGATATCGGTGTTTTGCGCAATCGGATCAAAAGGCGCAACCCACGGTGCAAACAGTGCCAGGGCAAACCAGGCCAACAAAATCAACAACCCCCACGCAGCGGTCAGTCGACCATTACGAAAACCAAAACGCAGGCGCAAACGCCACGGGGCAATCAGTGGGCGGCTGCTCATTGCATCTTCACCCGTGGGTCGAGGGCCACCGTCACCACGTCAGCGACGAAGTTGACCACCACCGTGGCACACGCCAGCACCATGGCCACGCCCTGCACCACCATGTAGTCACGGGTGAAGATGCCGCGCACCAGCAACTGGCCGATGCCGGGAATGGCGAAGAGACTCTCGATCACCACGGTGCCGCTGATCAACCACCCGATATTCACCGCCAGCAGGTTGACCGCCGGCACCAGGGAATTGGGCAACACATGCCGACGGAACACGGCGGCCTCCGACAGCCCGCGCGCCCGGGCAGCGGTGACATGGTCGGCCTGTAACTCCATCAGCATGCTCGCGCGCAGGTTACGCACCAGCACCGCCGACAGCGCCAGGGCGATGGTCAAACAGGGCAGCAGCATATGGTGAGCCTTATCCAGCCAGGTGCGCCCGTAGCCGGACACCGGGAACAGGCCCCACTTCACGCTCAGCAACAAAATCAACATCAAGCCCAGCCAGAACGCCGGCATGCCCAGGCCAACCGTGGTGAACACGCGAATCAGGTTGTCTGCCCAACCGCCTTTATTGCGCGCCGCCACCGTCGCCAGCGGCACTGCAATCAAGAGCGCCAGCAGCACACTGCCGAGCACCAGTACCAAGGTCGGTTCGATCCGCGTGACGATCAGCTTCAAGGCGTCAACCTTGTACAACAGCGACTGGCCGAGATCGCCCTTGAGCAAGTTCTTGAGGAAGTAGAAATACTGCAGCCACAACGGTTGATCGAGGCCGTACTGGGCGCGGATTTTCAGCAACGCATCCGGCGTACTGCGTGAGCCCAGCAAGGCCCGCGCCGGGTCGCCGGGGATCGAGCGCACCAGCACAAAGGTGATCAGGCTGATGCCAAACAACACCGGCAGCAATTGCAGCGGCCGGGACAGTACAAAACGGTAACGCGCCAGGTTCATCCGTCAGCCTCGATGGCGAGCGAGGAAGTCCAGCAGCACCGGGAAGTACGCGTGGGGTTCCTCATAAAAGGGCATGTGGCTGCTGTTGGGAAACACGTGCAATTCGGCATGCCTGGCGGCCAGCTTCATGCGATGGGCGCAGGCCGGCGTGAGTTCATCGTGCTGGCCGGTGGTGATCAGGATTGGCATCTTGAACTCGGCCATCTCGGGGATGCGGTTCCAGTCCTTGAGGTTACCGATGTACAGGAATTCGTTGGGGCCCTGCATGGCTTCGTAGGGTCCCATGTTCCAGTCGCCAAGGGAGCGCTTGACCGGCTCCGGCCATTCGTCCAGACGGCAGACGTGACGGTAATTGAGCAAAGTAATCGCGGCCTGGTACTGCGGATGGTCCAGGGTGCCCATGGCTTCATGGCGCTGCATCATGGCCACGGTTTCGCTGCCGAGGGCACCGCGCAGGCGTTCGAGCTCCTGGGACAGGTGCGGAATGTCGCCGACGGTGTTTTCGAGGATCAGGCTTTTCAGTGCGTCGGGGTAATGGATGGCGTATTCGATGCCCAGCCAGCCGCCCCAGGAATGCCCCAGCAAATGCACGCGGCCGAGATCCAGGGCACGGCGCACGGTTTCAACTTCTTCGACATAACGGCTGATTTCCCACAAGGAAACGTCGGCCGGTCTGGCTGATGCGCCGGTACCAAGCTGGTCGAATGCAACCACTCGCAGGTTATGGTCTTTGAGCCAGCCATGGGCGTCGCGCAAGTAGTCACATGGCAAGCCCGGGCCGCCATTGAGACACAAGAGCACCTCATCGCCGTCGCCAAAGCTGTAGACCACGACGTTATGGCCGTCGACTTGCACGTTGTACTGCTGGTCGGGGGCAATTTCACGCCACATGCATACGTTCCTTGTGTTGTATCGGCCTGGCAGTCAGCGGCCGTTTATCTGGCCAACACTACCGAGGATGCCGTGCGTCCATAACCTAGTATTTCTTATAGGTTTGGCCTGGCAGTCCTTCGCCGGGGCGTGGCATTCTACTTGCCGCAAGTCGAGATTCAAATGAATTCGGGAGCAGAACGGATGCTGGCCAAGCTAACCGCCTTCAATAACCGTCTGATGCCGGGCAGGAGCCTGGATGAACAGATGGACAACACATTTATCCTCGCCCAACAATTGGGCTTCGATGCGCTGGTGTACGACTACACGCCAGTGCCCATCGACCAGGACGGCTCACTGATCACGCCGTCGGTGCTGGAGCTGCGCAATACCCCGCCGGACTGGCACGCGTTGTGGTGCAGCGAAGGGTTTTACCAGATCGACCCGGTGCAACACCTGGCCCTGAGCACGGTGTCGCCGTTCGTCTGGTCCTATGAGGCAAAAGCCCAGACCGCGCTGCAAAAAATCATCGACCCCTGCCATGCGCCGGTGTCCACTTACCTGCATGAACGCCAACTGACCTGCGGGGTCAGTGTGCCCATTCATCTGCCGCGCGGCGGTTTCGCGTCGCTGACCGGCCTGCGCACCGGTAACGCCAGCACGGTGTTACAAGATGCGCAGCAGACCCTGACGGATTTCAGCCTGATTACCCATGCCTTGCAGGAAGCGGCCTACCCGTTGTTCAGCAAAGAGCTACGTACCTACCCGCATATTCATCTGACCAAACGCGAGCGCGAATGCCTGAAATGGGCCGCCGAAGGTTTCACCGCCGCCGAAATCGCCACGCAATTGAGCCGTTCACTGGCGGTGGTCACCCTGCACCTGGCCTCGGCGATGCACAAACTGGGGGCCAAAAACCGCGTCCAGGCGGTAGTCCGCGCCACCCATTACCGCTTGCTGGAAGATTGATCCGTCGGCAAAACCTAGCTGTTTTGCTAGTTACTTAAACTTCGCGTGCCGTCTATCGTACCCCTGATCCTTTTTTTCAGAGCAGGGTACGAAATGGAATTCATCGAGAAGATGCGCGAAGGCTATGCGGCCTTCGGCGCCTACCAGACCTGGTACCGCGTCACCGGCGACCTGACCACCGGCCGTACACCTTTGGTGATCATCCACGGCGGTCCCGGCTGCACCCATGACTATGTCGACGCGTTCAAGGACGTTGCCGCCAGCGGCCATGCGGTTATTCACTACGACCAACTCGGCAATGGCCGCTCCACACACTTACCGGAAAAAGATGCGTCTTTCTGGACCATCGACCTGTTCCTCGCAGAGCTGAACAACCTGCTGGACCACCTGCACATCAGCGACAATTACGCGATCCTCGGGCAATCGTGGGGCGGCATGCTCGGCAGCGAGCACGCGATTCTGCAGCCCAAAGGCCTGCGCGCATTCATCCCGGCCAACTCGCCGACGTGCATGCGCACCTGGGTCAGCGAAGCCAACCGCCTGCGCAAACTGTTGCCCGAAGGCGTGCATGAAACCCTGCTCAAACACGAACAGGCCGGCACCTACCAAGACCCGGAATACCTAACCGCCTCGCGGGTTTTCTATGACCAGCACGTGTGCCGCGTCAACCCGTGGCCGGAAGAAGTGGCGCGCACCTTCGCGGCAGTGGATTCGGACCCGACGGTGTACCACGCCATGAGCGGCCCGACGGAGTTCCATGTGATCGGCAGCTTGAAGGACTGGAACGTGATTGGCCGGTTGTCGGCGATCAATGTGCCAACCCTGGTGATCTCCGGTCGGCACGACGAGGCCACGCCATTGGTGGTCAAACCGTTCCTGGATGAGATCGCGGACGTGCGCTGGGCGCTGTTTGAAGATTCCAGCCACATGCCCCACGTGGAAGAACGCCAGGCATGCATGGGGACCGTGGTGAAGTTTCTGGATGAGGCCTGCTCGGTGCCGCACCAGGCACTCAAAGCGGGTTGAGAGCCTCATGTTGGAGCTGGCTTGCCTGCGATAGCCATAGGTATCTACCTATCTTTTTTACGGGTTGAGTGCTGTGGTTGTCGGGGGGCGCTGAGTACATATCCGTTGTTTGGGTCACGGCCGAAATA
>NZ_JBJGXV010000012.1:0-159805 GCF_045447295.1 Pseudomonas sp. O39 | reverse complement strand
GCGCTAATTACGCTTTTGTCGTAGAAAGTGGTTTTTTCGCAATAAGGCGGGGAATTCGACGCATCACTGGTGGAATCCGCAAGAGCAAAAGCAACGCGCCTATAGATGCATAGATAGCCCACTCCTTCAGGTCGGCCCGCACGATCCAAAGCATATGCAGCAAACCAAGCCCAAGAATCACATACACCAGACGATGCAGCTTCTTCCAACGGCTGCCGAGCCGACGCTGGCTATAACGATTTGACGTCACCGCCAGCACCAATAAACAGAGAAAACCCAGCGCGCCCACAATAATGTAAGGCCGCTTGCGCAGCTCTACACCAAATTGCGACCAATCAAGTCCAAGGATGAACACACAATAAGCCGCCAGGTGCAGAGCCACATACGCAAAACACCAGAGCCCCAACTGTCGGCGGACGGCTATCCACCCCGCCCACCCGCTGAGTTTCTGCAGTGGCGTCATGCACAGCGTGATCAGCAACAGAATCAACGTTCCAAGCCCCAGTCGATCCATCAACACTTTCCCGGGATCCGGCCCGAGCACAGAGCTCCACGCCTCATACAGCCAGAAAAATGGCCATATCGCCGCGGCTATAAAGACGCCAACGCGCCAGATCGGATAACGCATCAGTAGTTCTTCCGCAAATCGAGGCCTGTATAAAGAGAAGCGACCTCATCCGAGTAGCCATTGAACATCTGCGTCTCGCGCACATTCGGACTGAACAAGCCGCTCGGCAGACGACGCTCCCGCGCCTGGGTCCAGCGAGGATGATCGACTGTAGGATTCACGTTCGCGTAGAACCCATACTCATTGGCCGCAATACTCTGCCACGTGGTCTTAGGCTGCTCGCTCACCAGACTGATACGCACAATGGACTTCACACTCTTGAATCCATACTTCCACGGCACCACCAAACGCAATGGCGCACCGTTCTGGTTAGGCAACTCACGCCCATACATGCCAACCGCAAGGATCGCCAACGGATTCATCGCCTCATCCAGACGCAGCCCTTCTACATAAGGCCAGTCGATCAAGCCGAAGCTGGAGCGCTGCCCCGGCATGCTTTTGGGGTCCTGGAGCGTTTCAAAGCGTATGTACTTGGCCTTGGAGGTTGGCTCAACCTGTTTGAGCAAGGCTGATATTGGAAAGCCCATCCACGGAATCACCATCGACCACGCCTCGACACAGCGCAGCCGGTAAATGCGTTCTTCCAACTGATAAGGCTTCATGAAGTCTTCCAGCGCATAACGCCCAGGCTTCGCGACCTCCCCATCAATGACCACACTCCAGGGCTCAGTCTTGAGTGAACCCGCGTTCTTCGCTGGGTCGCCCTTATCCGTGCCGAACTCATAGAAGTTGTTGTAGTGGGTTGCATCCTTGAACGGAGTGATGGCTTCGCCCTTGACCGTGACAGCCTGCCACTGGGTACTCGGCAGTTTCTCGGCAAACCAGCTCGGAGCGTTACTCGGTTCGACATCAGCGTAACGCGCAGCATCGTCCGCACTCGCCCAACGCGGCAACGTACTTGCAGCGACACCGGCAAGCGCACCGCCGAGCAAGCTACGGCGAGAGAGATAGAAGGATTCAGGGGTGACATCCGATTCGTGGCAATCGGACGCTTTGGGGATCTTGATTAACATGGCAACTCCGCAGCATTGGAGAACTGATGCACCAATAGACTGCGGAGTATGGGGAATATTACATTAAGGCAATGTTTTGTCCCGGCGAAGATGCAGCAGGTACTGAACCGGCCCCGAAGCGGCATAGACCAAAAATGCCAGCAGCAATATGCGCGGCGGGTCACTGAACACGACGGCAAATACCAGTACCACCACCAGGATAGCCACGAAAGGCACGCGCCCCTTGAGGTCAAACTCCTTGAAGCTGTTGTACTTGATGTTACTGACCATCAACATCCCGGCCGCGGCAACCATCAAGGCCACCAGAAAAGACATCTTCGATCCCTGTATCCCGTAGTCACTGAACGCCCAGACGATACCCGCCACCACTCCCGCAGCAGCGGGGCTCGCGAGACCAATGAAGTAACGCTTGTCGGCGGTACCCACCTGGGTATTGAAGCGCGCCAGCCGCAAAGCTGCGCCCGCGACGTAGATAAAGGCAACCATCCAGCCGACCTTACCCATATCACCCAGCGCCCAAGCGAACGCCAGCAGTGCAGGCGCCACACCAAAGGCGACCATGTCCGACAACGAGTCGTACTCGGCACCGAAGGCGCTTTGGGTATTGGTCATGCGCGCGACACGACCATCAAGGCCGTCGAGCACCATGGCCACAAAAATTGCGATGGCAGCAAAACCGAAATACTTGCTGGCACTCGCCGCATCACCCGCCGCCAATGCGCTCTGAGCGCTCATGGAGTTGATGATGGAATAGAACCCGGCAAACAGGTTCGCGGTGGTGAACAGATTGGGCAGGAGATAGATGCCACGATGCCGGACCTTGCGGCCTTCCGCGTCATGCCCTTCTTCGACATGTTCATCGATCGGTAGCAGGCTATCGGCGCCAGAAGCCTGGCTTGGCTCGTCGGGACGTTCGCTCATGGACTTTACCTTGCAACGGTGTGAAAAAATTCGACAAATACTTGCGGCGAGTGTTCGCCCGCAAACGATGCAGCTTTATACCAGAACCTGCCTCCCAAACGAAAAAACGCGGCCTAAGCCGCGTTTTCTCTTGATGCGTACGACTTAGTTTTTGGCTTTGTCGACGATCTTGTTGGCACCGATCCACGGCATCATGGAGCGCAGTTGCTCGCCGATGATTTCGATACCGTGAGCGGCGTTGTTACGACGCTTGGCGGTCATCGAAGGGTAGCCGGTTGCGCCTTCGCTGATGAACATTTTGGCGTATTCGCCGTCCTGAATACGTTTCAGGGCGTTGCGCATAGCCTGACGGGACTCGGCGTTGATGACTTCCGGGCCAGTCACGTACTCGCCGTATTCGGCGTTGTTGGAGATCGAATAGTTCATGTTGGCGATACCGCCTTCGTACATGAGGTCAACGATCAGCTTCAGTTCGTGCAGGCATTCGAAGTAGGCCATTTCCGGCGCGTAGCCAGCTTCAACCAGGGTTTCGAAACCGGCTTTAACCAGTTCAACGGTACCGCCGCACAGAACAGCTTGCTCGCCGAACAGGTCGGTTTCGGTCTCGTCCTTGAAGGTGGTTTCGATGATGCCGGTACGACCGCCACCAACACCCGCTGCGTAGGACAGTGCAACGTTTTTGGCGTTGCCCGAAGCGTCCTGGTAGATCGCGATCAGGTCAGGAATACCGCCGCCTTTGACGAACTCGGAGCGCACAGTGTGGCCCGGGGCTTTCGGCGCGATCATGATCACGTCGAGGTCGGCACGCGGCACAACCTGGTTGTAGTGAATCGCGAAGCCGTGGGAGAAGGCCAGGGTTGCGCCCTTCTTGATGTTCGGCTCGATTTCGTTCTTGTACAGCACGGACTGGAACTCGTCCGGGGTCAGGATCATGACCAGGTCGGCAGCAGCAACAGCGGAAGCAACGTCAGTTACTTTCAGGCCATGAGCTTCAGCCTTGGCAACAGTGGCCGAGCCTTTACGCAGGCCAACAGTCACGTCAACGCCGGAATCTTTCAGGTTGCACGCTTGAGCGTGGCCCTGGGAACCGTAGCCGATGATGGCGACTTTTTTGCCCTGGATGATCGACAGGTCACAATCTTTTTCGTAATAAACTTTCATGAGGTTCCTCTATATATCCAGGCCGTTAGGCCATTCACTAATTGGGTTAGATGCTGAGTACTTTGTCGCCACGAGCAATCCCGGTGACGCCACTGCGTACAGTTTCCAAAATCGAGGCCGTCCCGATCGACTGGATGAAGCTGTCCAGCTTGTCGCTTGTACCGGTCAGTTGCACGGTATAAACGCTGGCGCTCACATCGACGATCTGCCCGCGATAAATGTCGGTAGTCCGTTTGATTTCGGCACGCTGGGCACCCGTGGCCTTAACCTTCACCAACATCAGCTCACGCTCGATGTGGGCACTTTCCGACAGATCGACCAGCTTGACCACTTCGATCAGTTTGTTGAGGTTCTTGGTGATCTGCTCGATCACCTCATCGTGACCCACGGTGGTCAACGTCAGGCGCGACAGGGTCGGGTCTTCGGTCGGGGCCACGGTCAGGCTTTCGATGTTGTAGTTGCGTTGCGAAAACAGGCCGACAACACGAGACAGAGCGCCGGGTTCGTTCTCCAGAAGCAGGGAGATAATGTGCCGCATGATTAAGTACGCTCCGTCTTGTTCAGCCACATATCGCGCATAGAGCCGTCTTTGATCTGCATCGGGTAGACGTGCTCGCTGGTGTCAACCTGAATATCAAGGAACACCAGGCGGTCCTTCATGGCGAACGCCTCTTCCATCATCGGTTTCAAATCCTTCAAATCAGTGATGCGCATGCCGACGTGGCCATAGGCTTCAACCAATTTGACGAAATCTGGCAGCGATTCCATGTAGGAGTGGGAGTGACGGCTACCGTAGCTCATGTCCTGCCACTGACGAACCATGCCCAGCACGCCGTTGTTCAGGCAGACGATCTTCACCGGGAGGCCGTACTGCAAGCACGTCGACAGTTCCTGGATGTTCATCTGGATGCTGCCCTCACCGGTGACGCACGCGACGTCGGTGTCGGGGAAGCTCAGCTTTACACCCATGGCCGCAGGAAAACCAAAGCCCATCGTGCCCAGGCCACCGGAGTTGATCCAGCGGTTAGGCTTGTCGAACTTGTAGTACTGCGCGGCGAACATCTGGTGCTGGCCCACGTCGGAGGTCACAAAGGCGTCGCCCTTGGTCACTTCGCAGAGGGTTTCGATCACGGTTTGCGGCTTGATGATGCTGCCGTCGCCCTTGTCGTAAGGGAACAGGCCGCGATCACCGCGCCATTCGTCAATCTGCTTCCACCAGCTGGCAACGGATTCCTTGTTCGGCGTTTCGCCGATGTCCTTGAGGGCGGAAACCATTTCAGTCAACACGCTTTCCACTGGGCCCACGATTGGCACGTCGGCCTTGATCGTCTTGGAGATGGACGCCGGGTCGATGTCGATGTGGATGATCTTGGCATTCGGGCAGAATTTGCTCGCGCCATTGATCACTCGGTCATCAAAACGCGCGCCTACAGCCAGGATCACATCGGCATGGTGCATCGCGAGGTTGGCGGTGTAGCTACCGTGCATACCGAGCATGCCGACGAACTGGCGGTCCGTGCCCGGAAATGCGCCGAGGCCCATCAAGGTGTTGGTCACCGGCAGATTGAGCAGTTTGGCCAGTTCGGTCAAAGGCGCCGAACCGCCACCCAGAATCACGCCACCACCCGAGTACAGCACAGGACGCTTGGCCGCCAGGAGCATTTCTGCCGCCTTGCGAATTTGCCCCGAGTGCCCACGAACGGCCGGGCTGTAGGAACGCAGCTTGGCTTTCTTCGGGAAGACGTATTCAAATTTCTCAGCCGGGTTGGTCATGTCTTTCGGGATATCGACCACTACAGGGCCCGGGCGACCGGACTGTGCAAGGTAGAACGCCTTTTTCATGACTTCCGGGATTTCCGAGGCATGCTTGATCATGAAGCTGTGTTTCACGATCGGCCGAGAGATACCGATCATGTCGGTTTCCTGGAATGCATCGGTACCGACCATGGTGCTTGCGACCTGGCCGGAAATGATCACCATCGGGATGGAGTCCATATAAGCAGTCGCGATGCCAGTAATGGCATTGGTTGCGCCTGGGCCGGACGTTACCAGTACCACGCCGGCTTTACCGGTGGCACGGGCGTAACCGTCAGCCATATGGGTCGCAGCCTGTTCGTGGCGCACCAGGATGTGGGTAACAGCCGGTTCCTTGAACAGTGCGTCGTAGACATGCAGCAGAGCACCACCTGGGTACCCGTAGATATAGTCGACGCCTTCGTCACGCAAAAAGCGGACGAGCATCTCCCCACCAGATAAAAGCTCCACGTTGTTCACCTCTAAAACGCCAGAATACCGTCCGTTAAAAACCGACGGGTCTTAATAGGTTTACTTCTCAACAGAGCATGAGCGACGGTGGTCGCCGACTACGTCAGCACTGACTGAGCAAGTATTGGGATCGTCCCAAGTGTTGCGGGCTTTTCCCACCCAGCGCGAGGTAACGCGTTGCGGGTGTTACAGGTCGGCGCGGGTGTGCGCCTCATGATCTGCTGAGCGGGCCTGCTTCTGGCAGTCCCGATACAGCGGACTTTGGATTCTTCTGTTTCAGCCCCTTCAAGTCAAGCAATAATTGCGCTTTTTTCCAACTAAGCGCATGAGAACGTAGAAGAAAGGGGTTTGAGGAGGGATAAAACTCGCCTGAATGTCGTCAAGCGGTAGAAATGTGCGCAAGACTGCCGGAAAAACCGGCAGTCAGGCAATTAACGAGCGTCGACGATCAGTTGGTCGAACTTTTTCAGCGCATTTCGTAAACCCAGGCTCTCGACCGGCCGATCGGCATAGACCATCTCGGCCATTTCCATGATCCCTGACGCATTGGGCAAGGGCAGGTCCTGCTGCAGAATCTGCTTCATGCGCACCAGGAAAATCCACTGCAGCCACTGGTGAAAGTCCAGGGTATCAACCGAGAAAGGCTCGACGCTGCTGAGCGCCTCGGCGCTGGGGGACACTTCGTCCCACCAACCCTGCACGCGCAACTCGCGCTCAATCAGCAATAACTGTTCAGCAATCGCTGGAAAACGTGCATCCATCAGAGGCTGACCTTGGCTTTTTGCCGAGCTTGAGCGGCCCCGGCAGCATCGCCTTGTGCGGCACGCGCGTCACCAATCAAGGCCCACAGGTTGGCTTGCAGGTCTGGACGACCATTGGCCATGGTCAGGCCGCGACGTGCGAACTGTTCGGCCTGCGGCGCATCACCCTGAGCCATACGCACTTGGGCGAGGCGATACAACACTTGCGGCTCGCGAGGTGCCACACGCTGGGCACGCTCAAGGCTCGACGACGCACCGTTCAAGTCGCCGCCGGCCTGCTGCTGCTGGGCAGTGGTCAGCAAAGCCAACACCGGACCATCCAGCTGCTCGTCAGCCGACAGACCGCCAGCGCTCGAACGCGACGGAATACCGCTCGGCGTGGACGGCATGTTGTAGTTGCCCTGGTTGACCGGCGCCGTTTGGATCGGCGTGGCGTCGATTGGCCCCGACGTGCTTGGCCCCGGGGTCCAAGGCTCCGCACTGATCGGTGCCGACGTAGCGGCACCCGCGCCCGGCACCATCACCACCACGCCCGAATCCTGCGGTATGGCTTGCGGTGTGGCTTGGGCAGGACGCTTGACTACGGTCTGACGGAAGCCGCCAGTGGCCGAAATGCGGTCGCTGTTGGAAACGGTCGTGCTCGAATCCACCACTGGAATCGAACCACGCTGCACGCTGGAGCAACCGCTGAGCACCGCCAGAGCTGTAATAGCTGGAATCAACCACTTGTTCACTTGAAACCCTCTTTAGCTTAATTCATCCAGCCCTTGACCCAATCCATCACCGATTCCGCGTCAGCAGGGGCACTGCCACCGCACGCGGCGCCGGGTGGTGGCTCGCTGCCGCGAATATACGGCATCTGTACCGCGCCCGGACAGTTGGCATCAGAACCTTGGCCGGTGTGTGGATCAATCCAAGCCTGCACGATGTTATCCGGCTGCGGCATGTTCAGCGGCAGCGGGTCGGCCTTGCGCATGAAACTGGTCCAGACCTGCAGGGCACCGGTCGCGCCGGTGAACGGCGTCTTGCCATTGTCGTCACGCCCAAGCCACACCACCGCCAGCACGTCCTGGCCGAAGCCGGCGAACCAGCTGTCACGCGAATCGTTACTGGTACCGGTCTTGCCCGCCAGCGTCAGGTTCGACGGCAGCACGCTGTAGACCGAGCGCCCGGTGCCTTCACGCATTACGCGCTGCATGGCGTTCTGGATCAGGTAGATGGAACCCGCATCAAAACGCTGCTGAATCTGGAACGGGTAGCGTTTGAGCGGCTCGCCCTCGGCGGTCAGCACACTGCGAATGCCGCGCATCGGAGTATTGAAACCACCGTTGGCGAGAGTCTGGTACATCGTGGCCACTTCCATCGGGGTCATGGCGCCAGCCCCCAGGAGCATGGACGGGAACGCCGGGAACTCACGGGTAACGCCCAGGCGCCCCAAGGTTTTCAGCACATTCGGTACACCCACTTCAAGCCCGAGGCGCGAGGTGGAGATGTTGTAGGAATGCGCCAGGCCCTGGTACAGGAACACGGTGCCGTGGGAGCGTCGATCGAAGTTCTGCGGCGTCCACACTTGGCCATCAGCACCTTTGACCGAGAGCGGATCATCCGACAACCAACTGGTCAGGGTGTATTTGCTCGGTTTTTCCAAAGCCGTCAGGTAGACCGCCGGCTTAACCAGCGAGCCAATCGGCCGCACGGCATCCAGTGCGCGGTTGAAACCGGCAAAACTGGCTTGTCGACTGCCGATCATGGCCTGGACTTCGCCGGTTTCCGGGTTGGTCACGACCATCGCCGCCTCGACTTCATCCGAGCCTTTACGGCCGGTCAGGCGCTTGAATGTGTCGTTCACCGATGCTTCGGCCTTCATCTGCAGAATCGGGTCGAAACTGGTGAAGATCCGCAGGCCTTCTTCGGTCAAGTCTTCGTCGCGGTAATCTTCACGCAACTGGCGTTTGACCAGGTCGATAAAGCCTGGGAAGGAGCTGTCCGCCAGCTTGCCGCGAGTGGTTACACCCAGTGGCATTTTCTTCGCGGCAGCGACTTGTTCGGCAGTGGCAACACCCTGCTGCTCCAGCACATCCAACACCAGGTTACGACGCTCGAGCGCACGCTCCGGGTTGCGGCGCGGGTTGTAATAGGACGGCCCTTTGACCATCCCCACCAACAACGCGACTTGATGCAACTTCAGCTCGGACAAAGGCTGGCCAAAGAAGAACTGACTGGCCAAGCCAAAACCGTGCACGGCGCGCTGGCCATCCTGACCGACGAAGACCTCGTTGAGGTACGCCTCAAGGATTTCCTGCTTGCTGTAATGCAGTTCCAGCAGCATTGCCATCATGGCTTCGGTGAGCTTACGGGTCAGGCTGCGCTCGTTGGTCAGGTAGAAGTTCTTGACCAATTGTTGCGTCAGCGTACTGCCACCCTGAGTCATCTTCCCGCCGGAGGTGTTGACCCAGATGGCGCGAGCAATCGACTTCGGTGACACACCCCAGTGGCTATAAAAGTCGCGATCTTCTACTGCAACCAAGGTTTCCAGCAGGTATGGCGGCACTTGGTCAAGCTTGATCAGGATGCGATCTTCAAGGTTCTTCGGGTAAATCCCGCCGATCATCAAGGGTTCCAGACGCACCACGGGCAACTTCGAGCCATTGAGCGACGACAGCTCTGCAACGTAATCGCCAGAGAAGCGCACGCGCACCGGCTGGGCTTTTTCCAGGCCTTCATAGAACTGGAAGCCGCGAGTGTTCAAATCGACGGTGTTGCCACTGACGGCGGCGGCACCCGGGCCGTTGCTCACGGGCTCGCGGCGGTAACCCAGGGCATCGAGTTCAGTGAGGAAGTCATCCTTGCTCAGCTTCTGGCCGGTGAACAGTTCCAGCGGGCGGGCGTACACCTTGGCCGGGATGGTCCAGCGCTTGCCGGAGAACTTCTCCTGGACCACGGCGTCGAGGTAAACCGCGAAGCCGGCGAGCACGACAAGGCCCACCAGGCTTAGCTTGAGCGCCCAGCCCAGCCACGGGCGCAGGCCGCGGGAAGGAGGTTTTTTACGGGAACGGGGAGATCGGGTTCGAGTCATGGCGGCGGATTATACGCACTTTATCGATGATCAACATGAGCCGGACAGCGGTTTGCACGACCGGCTGTAACCGCCATAATGCCAGCCATGATTTCCCCCAGACTTTGAAGGATCGCCTGTGAGCCAGTCCCTGATCGCTGCACTGCAAAACCCGGCTTTGTATCCGCATCCGGTTGAAGCGTTTCAAGTCATCGAGACCCATATTTCCTGGGTCATACTGACGGGCCCCTTCGCTTATAAACTGAAGAAACCGATGAATTTCGGCTTTCTGAATTTCACTGAGCTGGCCGATCGTGGTCATTTTTGCAACGAAGAGTTGCGACTCAACCAGCGCCTGACCGAAGACTTGTATCTCGAAGTGTTGCCGATCACCGGCACTGCCGAAGCCCCGCAACTGAACGGCGAAGGCCCGGTAATCGAGTACGCGCTGAAAATGCGCCAGTTCCCGCAAAGCCAAATGCTGAGTACCTTGCAAGCCAACGGCGAACTGACCAGCGCGCACATTGATGAGATGGCCAAGCAGATTGCGCATTTCCACCTGACCGCACCGAAAGTGCCGCAAGAACACCCAGCCGGCACCCCGGACGAAGTGATGGCGCCGATACGCCAGAACTTCGAGCAGATTCGCCCATTTCTCAGCGACAAGGCTGACCTGGCTCAACTGGAAGCCCTGCAAGCCTGGTCTGAAAGCAGCTTCGAACGCCTCAAGCCGCTGCTGGCACAGCGCAAGCTGGAGGGTTTCACTCGCGAATGCCACGGTGATATTCACCTGGGCAACGCCACGCTGATCGATGGCGAGGTCGTGATCTTTGACTGTATCGAGTTCAACGAACCCTTTCGCTTCACCGACGTCTACGCCGACACCGGCTTCCTGGCCATGGACCTGGAAGACCGCGGCCTCAAATCCCTGGCACGCCGGTTTATCAGCCAATACCTGGAGTTGACCGGCGACTACCAAGGCCTTGAACTGCTGAACTTCTATAAAGCCTACCGTGCGTTGGTCCGCGCCAAGGTGGCGCTGTTCAGCATGCCGAGCGAGGCAAGCCCGGTGCAGCGCGCCACCACCCTGCGCCAGTACCGCAACTACGCCAACCTGGCGGAAAGCTACAGCACCATTCCTTCGCGTTTCCTCGCCATTACCCACGGCGTATCGGCAGTCGGCAAAAGCCACGTTGCCATGCGCCTGGTGGAAGCACTCGGCGCTGTGCGCCTGCGCTCGGATGTGGAGCGCAAGCGCCTGTTCGGCGAGCAGAAGGTAGAGAACACGCCGCAAGCCGGTATCTATGCTGCCGATGCCAGCGCAGCGACCTACGCTCGCTTGAACGAAATCGCCGACACCCTGTTGCGTGCCGGGTATCCGGTGGTACTGGATGCCACCTTCCTGAAACGCGAGCAACGCGACGCCGCAGCGAAGATTGCTGAAGCCACCGGCGCGCCCTTCCTGATCCTGGATTGCAATGCGCCGCAAGCCGTTATCGCCAGCTGGCTGGCACAGCGTCAGGCCGATAAAAACGATCCTTCCGACGCAACGCTGAGCATCATCGAAGAGCAGCAAGCCAGTCGCGACCCGCTGACGGCCGAGGAGCAGCTCCTCAGCAAGCGTGTCGAGACGAATGAAAGCGGAACGCTGGACGCGTTAGTCGCGCACATTCGTCAGCACCTGCCCGGTCTGTAAGAAATATTTCTTGGTCGTGTCACCGATCTTGGGTGCACGACCCAGCAATAGTGGCACTATAATGGCGTCATAATTCCAACGGGAGTCGCCGTCATGAGTCAGCCCAAGCTTCTTGATACCCCGCTCTACGCGCTCCTGCACAAGGACGACATTCGAGGCTTCAACCAGGAACGCCCAATAGACGGGATTATTGACATGCGCGGTGGCGACTTCCGAGGGCTGGACCTGCGCGATTTGAATGCCATAGGCGTGGACTTCACCGACGCGTACTTCCGCTCTGCCGACCTGCGCGGGCTGGATTTGCGCGATTGCTCACTGGAAGGCGCCAGCCTGGCCCATGCGCAGATCTCCGGCACCTACTTCCCTGCCGAATTGACGGCTGACGAGATCTTGATGTCGGTTAATTTCGGCACTCGTCTGCGTTACCGCACCAGGTAACATCACACTCTGGGCCCCGGGTACGTATCGTGCGTACCGGGTGCCTCCTGCCTGCTTATCGTCAAAATTCCTGTGCCACTCTTATAGCGTTTCAGCCGCGCCTGACCAAAGAATCACGCTTTTCCTACTGAGCGCTACACTCCCTTTCAGGCCTGCCTGGTCACGATACCCACCGCACCATTCGGCCGTCGCAAGGAGGCTTGATGAACGATGAGCTGCAACACTTGAAAAATCTGGGAAAGACGTCAGCGCAGTGGCTGCACGCGGTGGGCATCCACAGCGCGTCCGACTTGCGCCGGCTGGGAGCGGTCGATGCCTATCGGGCCGTAAGGACTCGCGGGTTCCGAGCGTCGAAAGTCCTGCTGTATGCGATTGAAGGGGCGCTGATGGATGTGCACTGGAACGATATCCCGGCGGAGCGCAAGGAAGCTCTGAACCGTCAATTGGATGCGATTTCAGCGCGCCAGAAGAATTAGGTGAGTTAGCAAACCCAATATTTACAGGCGGTTCTAACGCTCGTTTGAGAAAAACGAAAGGACGTTCAAAAACAAATGTTGACTCTCAAATGAGAATCGTTATGATTATCACAACTGGTCGCGAGATCAGCCGATAACTGAAAGACCATTGGTTCGGACTCTCAGATTATCTCCTCATCAGGCTAATCACGGTTATTTGACCCGGCTCTTGCCGGGTCTTTTTTTGCCTACGAAAAACTGATTTCAGCGCGCAATAATCAGTGGATGCCCGCGCTCGGGGTGTGGCTGCACTAATACGTCCAGGCCAAACACCGCCTTGAGTGGCCCAGGCCGCATCACCTGTGCCGGCGTGTCCAGGGCATGTGGACGCCCGCCTTCCAGCAGCAGAATGCGATCACAGTAACGCGCCGCCAGATTCAGGTCATGGAGGATCACCAACACTGCCGCTCCCCGGTCGGCAAATGTACGTATTGCCTGCAAGGTCGTGTGTTGGTGCAAGGGATCGAGCATCGATGTCGGCTCATCCAACAGCAACGTCTGCCCCGCTTCCCCCGGCCACAATTGCGCCAGAACCCGCGCCAGGTGCACACGTTGGCGCTCACCGCCCGAAAGGGCCAGGTAACTGCGACCGCTCAAGTGCCCGATATCCGCCGCCTGCAGCGCCGCATTAATAATCTCGTCATCACGCACCCGCCCGGTCTGATAGGGCAAGCGGCCCATACCTACAACCTCTTCGACACGAAAAGCGAAGTCCAGGGTGGAAGTCTGCGGTAACACTGCCAGACGCTGGGCGCGCTGCGGTCCGCTCCAGTCCTGCAAGGCTTGCTGATCCAGCCACACATTGCCCTGATCCGGCTGAAGCTCTCCGCACAGCGCACCGAGCAACGTGCTTTTGCCAGCACCATTCGGGCCCAGCACACCGAGCACCTCGCCCGGTAACACGTCCAGGGTGACGTCCGACAGCACGGTTTTGCGACCACGCCTCACCTGCAACGCTTCGACTCGCAGCATCAGGCGCGCCCTCGCAGCAACAAATACAGAAAAAATGGCGCACCAATAAACGCCGTCACGATGCCGATCGGCAATTCAGCCGGCGCCAGGGCCAAGCGGGCCACCAGATCAGCAAACAGCAACAAGCTCGCCCCGGCCAGCACCGAGGCCGGCAACAGCACCCGATGATCAGGCCCCGCCAACAGCCGCACAAGATGCGGCACTACCAGCCCGACAAACCCGATCATTCCCGCCGCCGCTACCGCCGCGCCAACCCCCAAAGCCGTACAGAACACCAGTTCACGCTTGAGACGCTCCACATCAATCCCAAGGTGATTGGCCTCCGACTCACCCAGTAACAACGCATTCAACGCTTTCGCCCGGCGCGGCAACCACAACGCAACACCGGCACTTACCAGCAACAGCGGCCACAACCGCGAATAGCTTGCGCCATTGAGGCTGCCCAGGTTCCAGAAGGTCAGAGTGCGCAACGTGGCGTCATCCGCCAAATAGGTAAACAACCCCACCGCCGAGCTGGCGAGGGCCGTGAGGGCGATACCGGCGAGCAACATCGTCGCGACGTTGGTCTGGCCGTTGCGGCGGCCCAGCCGGTAAACCAGTGCAGTGACGCCCAAACCGCCGAGAAACGCGCACAACGACAGTAGGTAAGGACCGAACGCATCCGGTAGGCCGCCAAAAAACGAGCCGCCGACGATAGCGATCGCCGCGCCCAACGCCGCACCACTGGAAACACCGACCAACCCCGGATCGGCCAACGGGTTGCGAAACAGCCCCTGCATCGCGACGCCCGACAATGCCAGGACACCGCCAACGGCCAGCCCCAATAAGGTACGCGGCAAACGAATCTGCCCTAAAATCAGCTCTGCCTGCTCCAGGCCCTGAGCTTCAATCGGTGCCCCCATCATGCGCAAGGCGGCCTTCAGTGTATCCAGCAAAGGCAAGCTGACGGGCCCCAAGGCCAAGGAAAGCCAGGTTGCCAAAAGACATAACAGCGCCAGCCCAATAAATAGCGTTTTCGGTTTAACCAAAGTCGTCATGGGGCAGGTTTAGCCTGGGACGAATAAAACCCGGCAGACAGTTTCACCAGACTTTGCGGCAGGCGTGGCCCGAGCCCACCGACCAGCAGGGTCGGGTCCAACTCAAACACCCGACTATTCTTGGCCGCCGGCGTCGAAGCCAAAATCGGGTTCTCCTTGAACAAGGCGGCCCTCGCGGCGTCACCGGTTAAGGCGCGGTCAGCAAACACCAGCACATCGGGGCTCAACCCCGCCAACGACTCCACCGAAAATGGCTTGTAACCCGTATGGGTCGCCAAGTTTTTGCCGCCCGCCAGCTGCAACATCCAGTCGGCAGCCGTGTTTTTACCGGCGATCAGCGGTTTGCCACCCGCGTGACCGAGCAACAACAACACGCCCGGTGTCTTTTGGGTGGATTGGGCCTTGGCAACCCAGGCTTTTTGCTGCTCAAGCGCCTGCTCATACCCGGCAAACAATTCGTTGGCCTTGGCCTCACTGCCCAACAACTTGCCCAGATGCTGAAGATTCCCCTTCAACGTCGGTAAATCGGGCTGCGCCGAGAACATCTCCACCTGCACACCAGCCCCCCGAATCTGCGCCAGCACCGGTGGTGGGCCCATTTCTTCAGTGCCGACCAGAACCTGCGGGCGCAGGCTCAAAATACCTTCAGCCGACAACTGCCGTTGGTAGCCAATACTGGGCAACTTCTTGAGAGCATCAGGATGCTGACTGGTGGTATCGACGCCCACCAACTTCGACTCACCACCCAGGGCCGTCACCCATTCCGATAGCGCCCCACCGGCACTGACCCAGCGTTGTGGCAGTTCAGAGGCTTGCGCCCCGTGATTGACCAGCAGTGAGGCAACGAGCGCAATAGCGCTGGTACTCAGGCGCATATCAGGGTTTCCTTCCAAGGGCAGGGCCACTCAAGCACTCACCGATGTGACAGATTAAACCCGTCTGGCATCGTACTGAGCGCCCAATCAGCTAACGGGCGAAGCCGGCATTTGATAATTGTTTGCATTTGAACGTCAAGGCACTTAAGGATTGAAATGAAGTTTCTCTGCTCCTCCGACAGGCTCGCACCCAACAGCAGCCTCGGTTTCGAGATCGACGGCTGCAAGCTGTTGGCCGTGCGCCGGGACGGCGTTGCCTACTTCTATATCAACCGTTGCCCACATCGCGGCATCCCGCTGGAATGGCAGCCTGACCACTTCCTCGACGCCAGCGCCAGCCTGATCCAGTGCGCGACCCATGGCGCGCTGTTCCTGATCGAAAACGGCGAATGCATCGCCGGGCCGTGTGCAGGCCAAAGCCTCAAAGCCCTGCACGGCCGCGAAGATGCAAAGGGCCTGTGGGTTGAACTCTAGTCGCCGATCAGCACTTCCAAGCGGCGGTCGACGTAAATTTCCTCAGGCGTGACCTGTACACCATAAGCCAGCACTTCCACACCGGCCGCCTTGGCCTCACGCAACGCGGCAGCGTAACCAGCGTCGATTTCCACGGCCGGGCGCACGGCCTCGATACCCGACAGGTTGACGCAATACAGCTGCACCGCCCGCACGCCGTCGCGGGCCAGGTGCGCCAACTCGCGCAGATGCTTGGCACCACGTTGCGTCACCGCATCGGGGAAGGCCGCCACCGCCGAGCCATCGAAACCCAGGGTTACACTTTTAACTTCCACGTACGCCGCGCCCTGCGGGTATTCCAGGCGAAAGTCGATGCGGCTTTTTTCCTGGCCGTAAGGCACTTCACGTTTCAGCGCGGTAAAGCCATTGAGCTCAGTAATAACCCCGGCGCGCAGTGCCTCCTCAACCAACTGATTCGCGCGTGCCGTATTGACGCACGCAAGTCGGCCCTGCGGCGTTTCGGCAATTTCCCAGGTGCCTGGCAACTTGCGCTTGGGGTCGTCGGAACGACTGAACCAGACCTGGCCGCCCTCCACCATGCAATTGAGCATCGAGCCTGTGTTCGGGCAGTGAATAGTCAACAACTCGCCGGTAACGGTTTCGATATCCGTGAGAAAGCGCTTGTAGCGGCGAATCAGCCGCCCTTCTTCGAGGGGAGGATGAAAGCGCATCAGCCTTGCCAACTCCGCAGGCCACGCGCGATCCGGTCCACCGCCTCTTGTAGTCGATCGAGGTTTTGCGTGTAGGCGAAACGCACATGGTGACTGGCTTGATAGCGGCCGAAGTCCAGCCCCGGCGTAAAAGCCACATGTTCAGTTTCGAGGAAATGGCGGCAAAACGCGAAGGCATCGCCGCCGAACGCGCTGATATCGGCATACAAATAGAACGCCCCTTCAGGCTCCACGGCGATGCCGAACCCCAGCTCGCGCAAGGCGGGTAACAGGAAGTCACGACGGCGACCAAATTCGGCGCGGCGCTCTTCCAGAATGCTCAGGGTTTGCGGGGCAAAACAGGCCAAAGCCGCGTATTGGGCCATGCTCGGCGCGCTGATGTAGAGGTTTTGCGCCAGCTTCTCCAATTCACTCACCGCATCCGGCGGCGCTACCAGCCAGCCCAAGCGCCAGCCGGTCATGCCGAAATACTTCGAAAAACTATTCAGGACGAAGGCCTCGTCGTCGACTTCCAGCACACTGGCGGCGTCAGTGCCGTAAGTGAGGCCGTGATAAATCTCGTCCACCACCAGATGCCCATTGCGCGCCTTGATTGCACTCGACAACCCGGCCAATTCGTCGCGGGTGAGGACGGTGCCGGTGGGGTTTGCAGGGGACGCGACCAATGCGCCAACGCTGTCCTGGTCCCAATGCCTGGCAACCAGATCGGCGGTCAATTGGTAGCGCACTTCCGGGCCTACCGGCACCAGTTGCGCCGCACCTTCCACCAGCCGCAAAAAGTGCCGGTTGCACGGGTAACCCGGGTCCGCCAGCAGCCAGTGCTTGCCTGGGTCCACCAGCAGGCTGCTGGCCAGCAATAAGGCGCCGGAGCCACCGGGGGTGATCAGAATGCGCTCGGGATCGACGCTCAGCCCATAGCGTTGCTGGTAAAAACCACTGATGGCCTCGCGCAACTCCGGCACCCCACGTGCCGCGGTGTAGCGAGTCTTGCCGCTGGCCAGCGCAGCCTGGCCGGCCTGGATGATAGGTTCGGCCGTGGTGAAATCCGGCTCGCCGATTTCCAGGTGGATGACATCATGACCGGCTGCCTGCAGCTCATTGGCTCGCGCCAGCAACGCCATGACATGAAAAGGTTCGATGGCGCGACTGCGCGCACTGTAGGGCTGAGCCATTAGCCTTCCTTAGACGGTGAGGACAAAGTTTGGATTCTACCGAACCCGCGACGTAAAACATGTTCTATTGCCTGCTCGGCCACCTGTGCGGCCCGGGCAAGCGCGCGCAAAACGACTAAAATCAATATTCAGGCCCATGCATACCCAGCCATGGCGGGCTGCAGCAGTTTGCAACCCCCTGGCGATGGGCCACGACAACCGGGAGTGGCGCACCCCGAATCTATCTGGTAAGTTCGCCCGCTTGCAGCCGCAGGGCCGGCAGGTGTCGGTGACGTTGCAATCCTGCGCAATGGATTAGAAGAGTGAGAGGCGGTCTATTCATGTCCACCCAAGCAAAGCAACAGCAGACTCAAGGCCTCAATGGCTTCGAACCTTACGTCGAAAAGAAAGGTGAGGAGTACATGGGCGAGCCCATGCGCGAGCACTTCACCAAAATCCTCAACAAGTGGAAACAGGACTTGATGCAGGAGGTTGACCGCACCGTTGACCATATGAAGGACGAAGCAGCCAACTTTCCTGACCCGGCCGACCGTGCCAGCCAGGAAGAAGAGTTCGCCCTCGAACTGCGCGCCCGTGATCGCGAGCGCAAGCTGATCAAGAAAATCGACAAGACGCTGCAACTGATCAAGGACGAAGAATACGGCTGGTGTGAATCCTGCGGCGTCGAGATTGGTATTCGTCGTCTGGAAGCCCGCCCAACTGCGGACCTGTGCGTAGACTGCAAGACCTTGGCTGAAATCAAGGAAAAACAGGTCGGCAAGTAACCCTGCCGGGCTGAACGAATGGGGCGTGCGAACGCCCCATTTTTGTTTCTGGGATTTACCGTTTTTCCAGTAGTATCCGGCCCATGACAGCCTCTACCTATATCGGGCGTTTCGCCCCCACGCCCAGCGGCCATTTGCATTTCGGCTCGCTGGTTGCCGCCCTCGCCTCCTACCTCGATGCCCGCGCCAATCACGGCCGCTGGCTGATGCGCATGGAAGACCTCGACCCACCCCGTGAAGAGCCCGGCGCCCAGGCAGCGATTCTCCATGCCCTGGAAAGCTATGGCTTCGAGTGGGAGGGTGAACTGGTCCGACAAAGCGAGCGGCATGAGGCCTATGCCAAAGTCCTGAACGATCTGTTCAACCACGGCCTGGCCTACGCCTGCACCTGCTCGCGCAAACAGCTGGAACCCTACAACGGGATCTACCCAGGGCTGTGCCGAAATGCCGGGCATGATCAACAAGATGCGGCTATCCGCTTACGTGTCCCTGAGCTGGAATACCACTTTACCGACCGCGTACAGGGCGAATTCCGACAGCACTTGGGGCGTGATGTAGGCGATTTCGTCATCCGTCGCCGCGACGGCCTGTATGCCTACCAGTTGGCCGTGGTACTCGACGACGCCTGGCAAGGTGTTACCGACATCGTGCGCGGTGCCGACCTGCTGGATTCCACACCGCGCCAGCTTTACCTGCAAGAACTCTTGGGGCTGCGCCAACCGCGCTACCTGCACGTGCCGCTGATCATCCAGCCGGACGGTCACAAGCTGGGCAAATCCTACCGCTCCCCACCGTTGACACCCGACCAGGCCACGCCTTTGCTAGTGAGGGCCCTGCGCGCGCTCGGCCAACAACCCGGCAGCGAACTTCTCCACGCCAGCCCACGGGAGCTGCTGGATTGGGGCATTGCGCACTGGGATGCCACAATGATCCCGCGCACACTCACACTGGCCGAAGCGCAATTGAGCTGAAGGCGCTTGCAGCTTCCCAGCCATCCGTTACCATCGCCGCAGTTTTTTACTCAGAGGCCAACATGTACATCTATCGATTGGTCCTGCTGCTGGTCGTCGGGATCTACCTGTTTTCCCCCGCCATCATGGATTGGTGGATCGACGCCACGGGCGCCTGGTACCGCCCTTATCTGCTGTGGCTGATCCTGATCGTCGTGACCTTCATCCTGCAGAGCCAAAAAGATGCCGATGAGCTTTAGCCTCACCCAGATGCTGCTGATCAGCGCCGCCTACCTGGCAGCATTGTTCGGCGTCGCCTGGATCAGTGAGCGCGGAATGATTCCGCGGGCGATCATTCGCCATCCGTTGACCTACACCTTGTCCTTGGGCGTATACGCCAGCGCCTGGGCGTTTTATGGCACGGTGGGCCTGGCCTATCAGTACGGCTACGGCTTTCTTTCCAGTTATCTCGGGGTGTCCGGCGCATTCCTGCTGGCGCCGGTGCTGCTGTACCCGATCCTGAAAATTACCCGTACATATCAGCTGTCCTCCCTTGCGGACTTGTTTGCCTTTCGCTTTCGCAGCACCTGGGCTGGCGCACTGACCACGATCTTCATGCTGATCGGCGTGCTGCCGCTGCTGGCCCTGCAGATCCAGGCTGTGGCGGACTCCATCAGCATCCTCACCCGCGAGCCGGTGCAGCATCGCGTTGCCCTGGCCTTCTGCGCGCTGATTACGCTGTTCACGATTTTCTTTGGCTCACGCCATATCGCCACCCGTGAGAAACACGAAGGCTTGGTGTTTGCGATTGCCTTTGAGTCGGTCATCAAGCTGATCGCCATCGGCGGTGTCGGCCTCTATGCGCTGTACGGCGTATTCGACGGCCCGCAACAGTTGGAACTGTGGCTGCTGCAAAACCAGACCGCCCTCGCCGCCCTGCACACCCCGCTGCAGGAAGGCCCGTGGCGCACGCTGTTGCTGGTGTTCTTCGCCTCGGCAATTGTGATGCCGCACATGTACCACATGACGTTCACCGAGAACCTCAACCCGCGCTCACTGGTCAGCGCCAGCTGGGGCTTGCCGTTGTTCCTGCTGCTGATGAGCCTGGCGGTGCCACTGATTCTCTGGGCTGGCCTCAAGCTGGGGGCGACCACCAACCCCGAATACTTCACCCTCGGCGTCGGGATTGCCGCCAACAGCAAATCCCTGGCATTGCTGGCTTACGTCGGCGGCTTATCGGCGGCCAGTGGCTTGATCATCGTCACCACGCTCGCGCTCTCGGGCATGGCGCTCAATCACCTGGTGCTACCGCTTTACCAGCCGCCAGCTGAAGGCAATATCTACCGCTGGCTGAAGTGGACACGGCGCGCGCTGATCGTCGCAATCATCATGGCCGGCTTTGGTTTCTACCTGTTGCTGGGCCCCGGACAAGACCTGGCCAACCTCGGCATCGTCGCGTTTGTCGCCACGTTGCAGTTCCTGCCCGGCGTGCTGTCGGTGCTGTACTGGCCAACCGCTAATCGCCGTGGATTCATCGCCGGGCTGCTGGCCGGGATCCTTGTGTGGATTGTCACCATGCTGCTGCCGCTGGTCGGCAACCTGCAGGGCTTTTACATTCCCCTGTTGAACATGATCTACGTGCTGGACGACACCAGCTGGCACATGGCGGCCATTGCCTCCCTCGCTGCCAACGTGCTGATGTTCACCCTGATCTCGCTGTTCACCAACGCCAGCCCGGAAGAAACCAGCGCTGCCGAAGCGTGCGCGGTGGACAACGTGCGGCGCCCGCAACGGCGCGAACTGCATGCCGCCTCACCCCAGGAGTTCGCCACCCAATTGGCCAAACCACTGGGCGCCAAGGCCGCACAGAAAGAAGTCGAACAGGCGCTGCGCGATCTTTACCTGCCGTTCGACGAGCGTCGCCCGTATGCCTTGCGCCGCCTGCGTGACCGTATCGAAGCCAACCTGTCCGGCCTGATGGGGCCGAGCGTGTCTCAGGACATGGTAGAAACGTTCTTGCCCTACAAGGCCGGGGGCGAAAACTACGTCACCGAAGACATCCATTTCATCGAGAGCCGGCTGGAGGATTACCACTCACGCCTCACCGGTCTCGCCGCCGAACTCGATGCCCTGCGCCGCTATCACCGTCAAACCCTTCAGGAACTGCCGATGGGCGTGTGTTCCCTGGCCAAGGATCAAGAGATCCTGATGTGGAACAAGGCCATGGAAGAGCTGACCGGCATCGCTGCTCAGCGCGTAGTGGGTTCGCGCCTGAATACGCTGGCCGACCCGTGGAAAGAACTGCTGCAAGGCTTTATCAACCTGCCCGACGAGCATTTGCACAAGCAGCATCTGGCGCTGGACGGCCAGACCCGCTGGCTCAACCTGCACAAGGCTGCCATCGATGAGCCACTGGCGCCTGGCAACAGTGGCCTGGTGCTGCTGGTAGAGGACCTGACCGAAACCCAGATGCTGGAAGACAAGCTGGTGCATTCCGAACGCCTGGCGAGCATTGGCCGCCTGGCAGCGGGTGTTGCCCATGAAATCGGCAACCCCATCACCGGCATTGCCTGCCTGGCGCAGAACCTGCGCGAGGAGCGCGAAGAGGACGGTGAAATCGCCGAAATCAGCGGGCAGATCCTTGAGCAGACCAAGCGCGTTTCCCGCATCGTGCAGTCGCTGATGAGCTTTGCCCACGCGGGCGCTCATCAGAATCAGGACGAGGCGGTGTGCCTCGCCGAAGTGGCGCAGGATGCCATTGGCCTGCTGGCCTTGAACCGGCGCAATTTCGAAGTACAGTTCTTCAACCTGTGTGATCCGGACCACTGGGTTGACGGCGACTCCCAACGCTTGGCGCAGGTGCTGATCAACCTGCTTTCCAACGCCCGTGACGCCTCCCCGCCGCACAGCGCGGTACGCGTCAAGAGCGAGGCTTTCGAGCACACGGTCGATCTGATCGTGGAGGACGAAGGCAGCGGTATTCCACAGAACATCATGGACCGATTGTTCGAACCCTTCTTCACCACCAAGGACCCAGGTGAAGGTACCGGTCTGGGCCTTGCACTGGTCTATTCCATCGTTGAAGAGCATTATGGACAAATCACCATCGACAGCCCGGCTGACACTGAAAGCCAACGCGGCACCCGTATTCGGGTGACCTTGCCGCGTCATGTCGAAGCGACGTCCGCTGTGAACTGAGACCGTCGAGAGAATTGAATCAATGCCGCACATTTTGATCGTCGAAGACGAAACAATTATCCGCTCTGCCTTGCGTCGCCTGCTTGAACGTAATCAATACCAGGTCAGCGAAGCCGGCTCGGTGCAGGAAGCCCAAGAGCGATTCAGCATTCCCACGTTCGACCTGATTGTCAGCGACCTGCGCCTGCCGGGCGCGCCGGGTACCGAGCTGATCAAGCTTGGCCAGGGCACTCCCGTGCTGATCATGACCAGCTACGCCAGCCTGCGTTCGGCAGTGGACTCGATGAAGATGGGCGCGGTGGACTACATCGCCAAGCCGTTCGACCACGACGAAATGCTCCAGGCCGTGGCCCGCATCCTGCGCGACCGCCAGTCGGCCAGCAGTGCACCGGCCGAACAGCGCCCCGCCGGCAAAGGCGCCAACGGTGCGGACAAGCCAGGCGTCGACAACAGCAACGGCGAAATCGGCATCATCGGTTCCTGCCCTCCGATGCAGGACCTGTACAGCAAGATCCGCAAAGTCGCGCCGACCGACTCCAATGTATTGATTCAGGGCGAATCGGGCACTGGTAAAGAACTCGTCGCCCGCGCGCTGCACAACCTGTCCAAGCGCGCCAAGGCGCCGATGATCTCGGTGAACTGCGCGGCGATCCCTGAATCCCTGATCGAGTCCGAACTGTTCGGCCACGAGAAAGGCGCGTTTACCGGCGCCAGCGCCGGGCGCGCGGGTTTGGTGGAGGCGGCGGACGGCGGCACCTTGTTCCTCGACGAAATCGGCGAACTGCCTCTGGAAGCCCAGGCACGTTTGCTGCGCGTGCTACAGGAAGGCGAAATTCGCCGCGTAGGTTCGGTGCAATCGCAGAAGGTCGATGTTCGCCTGATCGCTGCGACCCACCGGGACCTGAAGAGCCTGGCCAAGATCGGCCAGTTCCGTGAAGACTTGTATTACCGCCTGCACGTGATCGCCCTTAAGCTGCCGGCCCTGCGCGAGCGTGGCGCCGACGTCAACGAGATCGCCAGCGCCTTCCTGCTGCGCCAGAGCGCGCGTATCAACCGTACCGACCTCAAGTTTGCCCCGGACGCTGAGCAGGCAATTCGGCACTACTCGTGGCCGGGTAACGTGCGAGAGCTGGAGAATGCGGTCGAGCGCGCAGTGATTCTGTCGGAAAGCCCGGAGATTTCCGCCGAGCTGCTGGGTATCGATATCGAGCTCAGTGACCTGGAGGACGACGATTTCATCGGCCTGGCCCCGCAACAGGGCGGCGCCAGCAATACCAGCCATGAGCCGACTGAAGATTTGTCACTGGAAGACTACTTCCAGCATTTCGTCCTTGAGCATCAGGACCACATGACCGAGACCGAGCTGGCCCGCAAGCTGGGCGTAAGCCGCAAGTGCCTGTGGGAGCGACGCCAGCGCCTGGGCATTCCACGGCGCAAGACCGGGGTTGCCAGCGAAAGTTGAGGGTGCGCCCTCACAGGTAACACCCTCAGATGTGAAAAAACTGTTACCGCTGAATTTTCACGTAACAAAAGCCGGGGCTTACGGTAACGAAGCCCCGGCTTTTTTTGGTCCATCAAAAAGCCAAAACCACCTCAACCCCCCGTTTTTGCTGGGCGGCACAAAAGTTGGCACGCACCCTGCTATATGCTTAGTACAAAAACAATAACAAGCTTTGTACAAGACAATAAAAATAAGACGAATCGACTCACGCATAACAAAAACAACACGGCGGAGGCGCAGCTAACTGATTCTTTTGGAGAGGCGTTGCATTTGGGGTTTGCCCCGCAACCAGGCCGAGAACAACAAAAACTGCCCTAAGGCAGAGCCTGAACTGGTTGGATCGTAGATCAGCAACACAGCGACCAAAGCAATCCGTTTGCTCTTGACTCCCGATTGGGAGTGTCATGAAGGTGAAGCTTCATGGCGAGGGCGATCAACAAAAACAAGAAGCCCGCAATCAATAATAAAAATAGAGCACGCAACTACTTCTGGGGGAGCTTCGGCTCCCCTTGTAGTTTCCGGGATTTGACAATTTTAGGCTTCTGGCTCAAGCCTTGCAGCTTGTTCCTACACCATCCCCCGACTAAATGCTAGAATCCCGGCCCATCATGCGGTCATTCTTCGTTATGGCCGAACATTCCTTCAAACAGTGCATCCCATGCTGAAGAAGTTGTTCCAGTCATTCCGTTCCCCCTTGCGTCGTACGCAACACATTCGCAGCACGCCTGAAGTGCTTAACAGCAATCAGCATTCATTGCAGCGCGCCCAATTCAGCCGTTATGCGGTGAACATCGTCGAACGTTTGCAGAACGCCGGCTACCAGGCTTACCTGGTGGGCGGGTGCGTGCGCGACATGTTGCTCAACATCACACCCAAAGATTTCGACGTCGCCACCAGCGCCACGCCCGAGCAAGTGCGTGCCGAATTCCGCAATGCGCGAATCATCGGTCGCCGCTTCAAATTGGTGCACATCCACTTTGGTCGCGAAATCATCGAGGTCGCAACCTTCCGTGCAGGCCATCCGCAAAACGATGAAGAGGAAGACACTAACCAGTCTTCCCGCAACGAGAGCGGACGCATCCTGCGCGACAACGTTTACGGCACCCTGGAAGAAGATGCGCAACGCCGCGACTTCACCATCAACGCGCTGTATTACGACCCGGTCAGCGAGCGCATCCTCGATTACGCCAATGGCGTACACGACATTCGCAACAACCTGATCCGCTTGATCGGCGACCCGACTCAGCGCTACCAGGAAGACCCGGTGCGCATGCTGCGCGCCGTGCGGTTTGCCGCCAAGCTGAACTTCGGCATCGAAAAACACACCGCCGCGCCCATTCGTGAGCTGGCGCCGATGTTGCGTGAGATTCCTTCCGCGCGCCTGTTCGAAGAAGTGCTCAAGTTGTTCCTGTCGGGCTATGCCGCCGACACGTTCGAAATGCTCGTCGACCTGCAGTTGTTCGATCCGTTGTTCCCGGCGAGCGCCGAGGCTCTGGAATACAACCCGACGTACACCCACACCTTGATCAGCGAAGCGTTGATCAACACCGACCTGCGCATCAAGCAGAACAAACCGGTGACCCCGGCGTTCCTGTTTGCCGCCTTGTTGTGGCCAGCCCTGCCCAAACGCGTCCTGCGTCTGCAAGACCGTGGCATGCCGCCGATCCCGGCCATGCAGGAAGCCGCGCACGAGCTGATCGCCGAGCAGTGCCAGCGTATTGCTATCCCGAAACGCTTTACCATGCCGATCCGCGAGATCTGGGACATGCAGGAGCGCCTGCCGCGCCGCAGCGGCAAACGCGCCGACCTGCTGCTGGACAATCCGCGTTTCCGCGCCGGCTATGACTTCCTGTTGCTGCGCGAAAGCGCGGGTGAGCAGACCGACGGCCTGGGCGAATGGTGGACTGACTACCAGGACGCCAATGACAGCCAGCGTCGCGACATGATTCGTGACCTCGGCAGCAAAGGCGATGGCGCCGGCGAAGGGCCGAAGAAGCGTCGCCGCAGTGGCGGCAAGCGCAAACGCAGCTCCACCGATGCCTCGGGCGCCACAGGCGAATAAACGTGGACCGTATCTACATCGGCATGGGCAGCAATCTCGCTGCCCCGGACCAACAATTGCGCAGCGCCGTCGAGGCGTTAGCGTTATTGCCAGGCACCACCGTCGCCGGCGTGTCGGCGTTTTATCAAAGTGACTCCCTGCTCCCGGGCCAACCGCGCTATACCAATGCGGTCGCCGCCCTGGAGAGTAGTCTCGCGCCACTGGCGTTGCTTGATGCGTTGCAAGCCATCGAGAACGACCAGGGCCGCGAGCGCCTTGAGCGCTGGGGCCCACGCACCCTGGACCTGGATATCCTGCTGTTCGGCGATCGCCTGATCGATGAACCGCGCCTCAAGGTGCCCCATTACCAGATGCACCTGCGCGCGTTCGTGTTGTACCCGCTGGCCGAGCTGGCACCCGCCAACCAGCAACTGCCAAACGGCCAAACGCTCAGCGAACTGCTGGCAGCTTGCCCGTTTGTCGGCCTGGAACGCCTCCCGGAAGCTTGATGCGATCCCGTTGGAAGCTGGCTTGCCTGCGATAGCGTCAACTCGGGGTGACGGATGTACCGAGTCGCCTGCATCGCCGGCAAGCCAGCGCCCACACTTGATCTCTGGCGTGACTCAAAGCGGCGGTCAACCTGCTGAATCGCGTCAGTAACAGCGGTAACACCCCACTCGTAACAATGCGGTAACACATCCAATTGACTTCCCGTGTCCTCATCACGACTATAGGCGTCCCGCTGCCGCCGACCCGGCGCTAAAGGGCGCAATCCAGGCCTTATAAGCACTGCTCTCAAGACAGTGCGCCTGTATAAACGAAGACTCGCGCGCGTTACTCGCTGTTTCCAAGCGCCTGAACGAGGACCCTTTTCATGCCAGACATTACCCTGACCACCTTGCAGAGCCTGAAGCTCAAAGGTGAAAAAATCACCATGCTGACCTGCTATGACGCCACCTTCGCCCAGGCCTGCTGCCAGGCCGGAGTCGAGGTGCTACTGGTGGGTGACTCCCTGGGCATGGTTCTTCAAGGGAATGACAGCACCCTGCCCGTCACCACCGATGAACTCGCCTACCACACCGCCAGCGTTAAACGCGGTAACGACGGCGCCTTCATCATCGCCGACCTGCCGTTCATGGGTTACGCCACGGTCGAACAGACCTTTCAAAACGCCGGCAAACTGATGCAAGCCGGTGCGCACATGATCAAAGTGGAAGGCGCCGTATGGCTCGCCGAGTCGATCCGACTGCTGGCTGAGCGCGGCGTACCCGTGTGTGTGCACATGGGCCTGACACCGCAGTCGGTCAACCTCCTCGGCGGCTACAAAGTACAAGGTCGCAATGAAGCCCAGGCGCGCCAGATGCGTGCGGACGCCATCGCCCTGGAACAAGCAGGTGCGGCGATGATTCTGCTGGAATGCGTGCCGAGCGAACTGGCGGCGGAAATCACGCAGGCTGTCAAAGTGCCGGTGATCGGCATTGGCGCAGGTTCCGCCACCGACGGCCAGGTCCTGGTGATGCACGACATGCTCGGCCTGTCGCTGACCGGCCGTGCGCCAAAGTTCGTGAAGAACTTCATGGCCGGCCAGGACAGCATCCAGGCGGCGTTGAGCGCTTACGTGGACGAAGTCAAAGCCGTTACTTTCCCAGGTGCCGAACACGGATTCTCTGCATGAACACCGTTAAAACCGTACGAGAACTGCGAGCCGCCGTCGCTCACGCGCGCAGTGCCGGCAAGCGCATCGGCTTTGTGCCCACCATGGGCAATCTGCACAGCGGTCACGCCACCCTGGTGACCAAGGCCGCGCAGCAATCGGACTTCGTGGTGGCGAGCATTTTCGTCAACCCGCTGCAGTTCGGTGCAGGCGAAGACCTGGACAAATATCCCCGCACACTGGCTGCCGACCAGGAAAAGCTGCTGCAAGCCGGTTGCAACCTGCTGTTCGCGCCGACCGTCGAAGAAATGTACCCCGGCGGCATGACCGGCCAGACCCGCGTGAGTGTCCCGCAGCTGTCCGAAGGCCTCTGCGGCGCCAGTCGCCCAGGGCATTTCGAAGGTGTGGCCACGGTAGTCAGCAAGCTGTTCAATATGGTCCAGCCGGACATGGCCGTGTTTGGCCAGAAGGACTACCAGCAACTGGCGGTTATTCGCGCCATGGTCCATGACCTGAACATGCCGATCCAGATCATCGGCGAACCGACCGTACGTGCCGCCGACGGCCTCGCGCTGTCATCGCGCAACGGTTACCTCACCGAAGAACAACGCGCCATCGCCCCCGTGCTGTACCGCAGCCTCAGCCAGATCGCTGCCGCCATCAAAGCGGGTGACCACGATTTCGCCAAGCTGCGCGCCGAACAGATCCAGCACATCGAAGCGGCCGGCTTGCGCATGGATTACCTGGAAGTGCGCCAAGGCGTGCACCTGCGTCCGGCCACGACTGAAGACCGTGATGTCGTTATCCTGGTGGCCGCGTATTTGGGCGCTACGCGCCTGATCGATAACTTGCACTTGAATCTGGCCTGACCCACCCGGCCTTTCCCCCTTAAAAACCGCTAAACAGTTGCCCTCCCTGCTGCGCCGGTATAAAAAAGTACCGGCTACAGCGCAGACAAAGCCAAGACATATCGACACGCTAGGTTTAATGTAATCGCCCTGCGCCATTATTGGCGCTGACCGGAACCCAACGCCTGATGAAAGACTGGACGTTCCGGATTTAGAAGTGTCCTAAAGGCAAGTCCCCGTAATAAAAAGGAAACCCGCAGCGATGGCGTACTACCGCACCCCTCATGACGTTACCGCTCTGCCCGCTTGGCAAGCGCTCAATCAACACCGCCACGCCATGCAGGATTTCAGCATGCGCGAAGCGTTTGATGCCGATCCCCAGCGCTTCTCCCAATTCACCCTGAGCAGCTGCGGGCTGTTCCTCGATTACTCGAAAAACCTGATCACCAGCGAAACCCGTGACCTGCTGGTGGCGCTGGCCAAGGAAGTCGACCTTAAAGGCGCGATCGAAGCGCTGTATGCCGGCGAACCGGTGAACTCCTCCGAAGGCCGCCCGGCCCTGCACACCGCCCTGCGCCGCCCAGTGGGCGACAAGCTGTCGGTCAACGGCGTCAACATCATGCCGGATGTGCACAAGGTGCTGAACCAGATCACCGACCTCGTGGGCCGTATCCACGATGGCCTGTGGCGTGGCTACACCGAAAAGCCGATCACTGACGTGGTCAACATCGGCATCGGTGGTTCGTTCCTTGGCCCGGAGTTGGTCTCCGAGGCGCTGTTGTCGTACGCCCACAAAGGCGTGCGTTGCCATTACCTGGCGAACATCGACGGCAGCGAATTCCACGAGCTGACCCAGAAGCTACGCGCCGAGACCACGCTGTTTATCGTCTCGTCGAAGTCCTTCAACACCCTGGAAACCCTGAAAAACGCCCAGGCTGCACGCGCCTGGTACCTGGCCCAGGGTGGTTCGGAAGCCGAGCTGTACCGCCACTTCATCGCCGTATCGAGTAACAACGCGGCGGCGGTAGCTTTCGGTATCCGCGAAGAAAACATCTTCCCGATGTGGGACTGGGTCGGTGGCCGTTATTCGTTGTGGTCCGCCATCGGTTTGCCAATTGCCCTGGCCATCGGCATGTCCAACTTCAAGGAGCTGCTGTCCGGGGCCTACACCATGGACCAGCATTTCCAGAATGCTCCGTTCGAAGCCAACATGCCGGTGCTGCTGGGTCTGTTGGGCGTGTGGTACGGCAACTTCTGGGGTGCGCGCAGCCACGCGATCCTGCCGTACGATCACTACCTGCGTAACATCACCAAGCACTTGCAACAGCTGGACATGGAATCCAACGGCAAGAGCGTGCGCCAGGATGGTTCGCCAGTGTCCACCGATACCGGCCCGGTTATCTGGGGCGGCGTAGGTTGCAACGGTCAGCACGCTTACCACCAGTTGCTGCACCAAGGGACCCAACTGATTCCGGCCGACTTTATCGTGCCGATCGTCAGCTTCAACCCTGTGTCCGACCACCATCAGTGGCTGTTCGCCAACTGCCTGTCGCAAAGCCAGGCACTGATGCTCGGCAAGACACGCAGCGAAGCCGAAGCCGAACTGCGCGAGAAGGGCATGCCGGAAGCCGACGTGCAGAAGCTGGCCCCGCACAAGGTGATCCCGGGCAACCGCCCGAGCAACACCCTCGTGGTCGAGCGCATCAGCCCGCGTCGCCTCGGCGCACTGGTGGCCATGTATGAACACAAAGTGTTCGTGCAGAGCGTGATCTGGGGCATCAACGCCTTCGACCAATGGGGCGTGGAGCTGGGTAAAGAGCTGGGCAAAGGCGTGTACAACCGTCTGACCGGCGCCGAAGAAACCTCGGCCGAGGATGCTTCGACCCAGGGCCTGATCAACTACTTCCGCGGTCGTCACCGCGGCTGATCCAGGTATCGCAAGGCCAACGTCCGTTTGGACGTCGGCCTTGAACCCTCCCCCCAGTGCGCGCATCTTTATGGCTTGTTCCGAAAACAAGAATAAGGACCGCTCATGTTCGATATCAGCACATTTCCCACCGCCGATGCCGTGCGCCGGGCGGCGCAGCTTAGTCAAGAAGACTACCAGCGCCTCTATCGCCAATCGATTGAGCAACCCGACATCTTCTGGGCCGAACAGGCCAAGCGCTTTCTCCACTGGATTACTCCGTGGCATACCGTTCAACACTCGGACATCAACACCGGCGCGGCCCAATGGTTTGCCGGCGGCCAACTGAACGTCAGCTACAACTGCATCGACCGTCATCTGGCGCAACGCGCTGACCAGCCCGCTTTCATCTGGGAAGGCGACGACCCTGCAACGTCTTCCAAAATCACCTACCGCCAACTCCACCAAAACGTCAGCCGCTTGGCCAATGTGCTGAAAAGTCGTGGCGTGAAGAAAGGCGACCGGGTGTGCATCTACATGCCGATGATCCCGGAAGCCGCCTACGCGATGCTGGCCTGCACGCGCATTGGCGCAGTGCATTCGGTGGTGTTTGGCGGGTTCTCGCCGGACGCCTTGCGCGATCGCATTCTCGATGCCGACTGCCGCACGGTCATCACCGCTGACGAAGGCGTACGCGGTGGCAAGCCGGTGGCCCTGAAAAAAAATGTCGACAAGGCCCTGGCCAGCTGCCCGAACGTCAGCACGGTAGTGGTGGTGGAACGCACCGGTGCGGACCTTGCCTGGGTAGAAGGCCGCGACCTCAAGTATCAACAGGCTCTGGAGGCCGCCAGCGACGACTGCCCGCCCGAGCCGATGGACGCCGAAGACCCGCTGTTCATCCTCTACACCTCCGGCAGCACCGGCAAACCCAAGGGCGTGTTGCACACCACGGGTGGCTACCTGCTGCAAGCGGCGATGACCTTCAAGTACGTGCTCGATTACCGCGACGGCGAAGTGTTCTGGTGCACCGCCGATGTGGGCTGGGTTACCGGCCACAGCTACATCGTGTACGGCCCGCTGGCCAATGGCGCCACTTCGCTGATATTCGAAGGTGTGCCGAGCTACCCGAACAGCTCGCGTTTCTGGCAGGTGATCGACAAACACAATGTGAATATCTTCTACACCGCGCCCACCGCATTACGCGCCTTGATGCGTGAGGGCCACGGCCCACTGGAGAGCACCTCCCGCGCCAGCCTGCGCCTGTTGGGCAGCGTCGGCGAGCCGATAAACCCGGAAGCCTGGGACTGGTATTTCAACGCCGTGGGCGAGCAGCGTTGCCCGATCGTCGATACCTGGTGGCAGACCGAAACCGGCGGCATCATGCTCAGCCCGCTGGTCAGCGCCCAACGGATCAAACCGGGGTGCGCAACCCAGCCCATGTTTGGCGTACAGCCTGTATTGCTCGACGAACAAGGCAAGGAGTTGAGCGGCGCCGGCAGTGGCGTACTCGCCATCAAAGCCAGCTGGCCTGGGCAAATCCGCAGCATCTACGGCGACCCGCAGCGCATGCTCGACACCTATTTCAAACCCTACCCCGGCTACTACTTCACCGGCGACGGCGCGCGGCGCGATGACGACGGCGACTACTGGATCACCGGGCGCATCGATGACGTTATTAACGTGTCCGGCCACCGTATCGGCACCGCCGAAGTGGAAAGCGCGCTGGTGCTGCATGACCAAGTGGCCGAAGCGGCCGTGGTCGGCTATCCCCACGACGTTAAAGGCCAAGGGATTTATGCCTTTGTCACACCCATGAATGGGGTCGAGCCCAATGACGAGCTGAAAAAGCACCTGCTTGACCTGGTCAGTAAGGAAATCGGCAGCTTTGCCAAGCCGGAACTGATCCAATGGGCACCCGCCTTGCCGAAAACCCGTTCCGGCAAGATCATGCGACGGATCTTGCGCAAGATTGCCTGCAACGAACTGGACAGCCTCGGCGACACCTCAACCCTGGCTGACCCCAGTGTCGTCGACGGCCTGATCGACAAACGCCTGAATCGATAGGACCCCCCGAGTCGCCATGGAATTTATCCGCAGCCGTATCGAAACCCAGCTGATGAGCCTCACCGGTCTGTCACTGGGCCAGTTGGACCTGGAAAACCCCAAGGGCGACCCAGGCCTGTTCGGACCGGACTCGGTCAGTTGGCAAGTCCATGGCGACTTCAGCAGCATGCTCATCGGGGGCATCAGCGCGTTGATGCTGCAAGCCTTGCATCCGCTGGCCCTGGCCGGTGTGTGGGACCACTCCAACTTTCGCCAGGACATGCTCGGACGCTTACGGCGGACCTCGCAGTTTATTTCCGGCACCACGTTCGGTTCGCGCAAGGACGCCGAATGGCTGATTGAAAAAGTCCGCACCATCCACCTGCAAGTGGTCGGACACGCCCCGGACGGGCGAGCCTACGCGGCCAGCGACCCGGAGCTGCTGACCTGGGTGCATGTGGCGGAAGTCAGCAACTTTCTCGCAGCGCACCTGCGTTATCGAAACCCGCACCTCAGCGGGCGGGACCAGGATCGTTACTACAGCGAAATCGCGCTGGTAGCCGAAAGGCTTGGCGCGCGACATGTTCCGCGCTCACGGCAGGAAATTTCGGATTATCTGGCGCGCATTCGTCCGCAATTGCTGTGCGACGAGCGCAGCCGCGAAGTGCTGCGCCTGTTGGTCAATGCGCCCGCCCCCAGCACACTGGCTAAACCCTTTGGCAGCTTGATGATGCAAGCAGGGATCGACCTGCTGCCGGACTGGGCCAGCACGATGCTCGAACAGCACCAGAGCCCGCTGCAACGCCAGATGATCCGCGCCGGGGTCAAGCGTAGCGCGCCGTTACTGCGTTGGGCGATGCGCAATGGTTCGGTACAGCGCGCCCATCGGCGGATGGGGTTGATGTAGGCCAGCGCCTATAGCTGTTAAACTCCGCGCCCCCATTTACAGCAAGGCGCGCTCCATGACTCCCTTGAATCAGGCGCTGCGCGCCGCCCTCGACCACCGCCAAGACCTGATCAACGAGCTGCATGCCCAAGGCACCGACTGCTACCGGCTGTTCCATGGCAGCCAGGAAGGCGCCGGTGGCCTGACCATCGACCGTTATGGCCCGCAACTGCTGGTGCAAAGCTTCCATCAGTCCCTGCACACCGAGGAACTGCTGGACCTGCACCAACAGGTCAATCAGTTCATGGGCCTGGAATTGCTGCTGGTGTACAACGACCGTTCCCGTGGCAACTCGCGAATCGACCGTGAAGACACGGTGTATCGCGCCGAACCCGTGGCCCTGGAAGACAAGGTCGGCCACGAATGGGGACTCAATTACCGTGTACGTGGGCGCCATGCCGGGCAGGACCCCCTGCTGTTCCTGGATCTGCGCAACACCCGCGGCTGGGTCAAGGACCACAGCGCCGGCAAAAGCGTACTGAACCTGTTCGCCTACACCTGTGGCGTAGGCTTGAGCGCGGCAGCCGGTGGCGCAAGTGAGGTGTGCAACCTGGACTTCGCTGAGGGCAACCTGGCAGTCGGTCGCGAAAACGGCCTGCTCAACCCGCACTTGCCGACCATGGATTTTGTGCAGTCCGACTACTTCCCGGCGATTCGCCAACTGGCGGGCTTGCCGATCACCCAGCGGCGCGGCCAAAAGCTGCCGAGCTATCCACGCCTTGAGCAACGTCAATATGACTTGGTGTTGCTCGACCCCCCGGCCTGGGCCAAGAGCGCTTTCGGCACCGTTGACCTGTTGCGCGACTACCAGAGCCTGCTCAAACCCGCGTTGCTGGCGACGGCCGACAATGGCGTGCTGATCTGCTGCAACAACCTCGCAAAAGTCAGCATGGATGACTGGCGTGAACAGGTGCTGCGTTGCGCCGAAAAAGCCGGTCGCCCGGTACGCGACTGGCAAATCATCACGCCGGGGGCGGACTTTCCTTCCCAGGACCAGCAGCCCCCCCTGAAAACACTGATGCTGCAACTGTAAGACTTGTCTCAACAGACCCGCTTCTTCGGAACCGAAATCCCGTGCCATACTCCAAGGCACTCTCGTTCGACATAGATGGCGTCACCCATGCCCAAAGGATTGATTCGCGCCATAGGCGCCTTGTTGACTGCCCTTGCTTTGTACAGCTTGCTGGGCTTTTTGATTCTGCCGGGCATCGCCCTTCGTATAGCCAACCAGCAACTGGCCAATTACGCCACGGTGCCGGCGCGGATCGAACGGATCGAGCTCAACCCGTTCAGCCTGGAGCTGACACTGTGGGGCCTGAAGATCGGTGAACCTGGCAAGGAACAGGTTGGCTTCGAGCGTCTTTACGCCAACCTGCAGATCGACAGTCTCTGGACGCGCGCCCTGCACCTGGCGGATGTGCAACTGGACCAGCCCAAGACCGAATTGCTGTTCGATAAATCCGGCCAACTGAATCTGGCGCAACTGTTCAAGCTGCCGCCGAGCGAGCCGACGCCGGCCGACCCGAATGCCAAACCCTTCCCGCTGCGTATCGACAGCATCAAGCTGGCCGGCGGTTATGTGCACTTCAAGGATCTGCGCCCGAGCGAGCCGATCGAATTCCTCTACAACAAACTCGACTTTGAGTTGAAAAACCTCAGCACCTTGCCGGAAGACAACGCCGACATGACGCTGGTGGCTGCCGGTCCTGAAGGTGGGCAGATCGACTGGAAAGGCAATTTCAGCCTGGTGCCGATCACTTCCGAAGGCACGCTGAAAGTCACCGACGGCAAGATGAAAGCATGGTGGCCGTACGTACGAGACGCCGTGCCGTTGGTACTTGAGGACGGTGTGTTGAATTTCAGCACCGACTACAAGTTCAGCCTGGCCAAAGAAACCGAGCTTAACCTGACCAACACGGCTGCGAGCATCGCGCCCTTTGCCATCAAGGCACCGGATGGCCGGCCATTGGTGCGGCTGGAACGCCTGGATGTCAGCGAAACCACTGTAGACCTGGCCAAGCAGCAAGTTGTTGTCGGCAAGATTCGCAGTAACAAGCTGGAAACCTGGGCCGCCCGCGAGGCCGATGGGCAACTGGATTGGCAAAAACTGTTTGCCGGCCAACCGAGCAAACCGGCCAAGGCGCCGGAACCCGCCACTGCGCCAGCCACCGCCGACTCGCCAAAAGCTCAACCGGCAGCGCCCAGCAAACCCTGGCAAGTGCTGCTCAAGGACGTGCAACTGCGTAATTACCAGGTACACCTGGCTGACCGTCAGGCCAAACCCGCTGTCGCACTGGAACTGGGCCCGTTGAATGTCGATGTGCAGAACTTCGACAGCCTCAACCAGAAGCCCTTTAGCCTGAAAGTCGACTCCGGGCTGGGCAAGCAAGGCAAGATCCAGGCGGCCGGTGAGGTCAACCTCAACCCGGTCAGCGCCAGACTGAAAGTGAATACTCAGGATATCGACCTGCGGGTCGCTCAATCCTATATCAACCCCTTTATTCGCCTGGAATTGCGCAGCGGCATGCTGGGCAGCAATCTGGATGTGAACCTGAAAAGCACGGACCCACTGGCCCTTCAGGTCACCGGCAGCGCTCAGGTCGATCAATTACACACCCTGGACACTCTCAAGAACCGCGACTTCCTCAAATGGCAACGCCTGATGCTGGAGGGCGTGAACTATCAGCACGGCAATAGCCTGTCGATCGACAAGGTCAACCTGCTGCAGCCTTATGCACGTTTCATGATCAACGATGATCGCACCACCAACATCGATGACTTGCTGATCCCGCAACCAGCCGACAGTGGCAACAAGACGGCGGCCAAGCCTGCGACCAGTAAAGAGAAGCCGTTGGGCATTCATATCGGGCAGATTGCGATCAATGACGGTTCGGCCAACTTCGCCGACTTCAGCCTCACGCCCAACTTCGCCACCGCCATCCAACAACTCAACGGGCAGATTGGCACCATTGACAGCCGCCAGGCCAAACCGGCGAGCGTCGACATCAACGGTAAGGTGGATCGCTACGCCCCCGTAACCATCAAGGGCAGCGTGAACCCATTTGATCCGATGGCGGCGCTGGATATCGCCACCAGTTTCAAACGCGTCGAACTCACCACATTGACGCCGTACTCCGGCAAGTTCGCGGGCTTTCGTATCCGCAAGGGCCGTCTCAACCTCGATCTGCACTATGTCATCACCAAAGGCCAGTTGAAGGCCGAAAACAAAGTTGTGGTCGAACAGCTGCAATTGGGTGAGAAGGTCGACAGTGCCGACGCCGTGGACTTGCCGATTCGCCTGGCAATCGCCCTGCTCAAGGACTCTGACGGCAAGATCTCCATCGAACTGCCGGTGACCGGCGACCTGAATAACCCGCAATTCAGCGTGATGCCGATTGTGTGGCAGACCCTGCGCAACCTGGTCGTACGCGCGGCAACGGCGCCGTTCAAGTTTATCGGCGGGCTGGTAAGCGGTGGGGGCTCGGAAGACCTCGGTAATGTGTCTTTCGCCGCAGGCTCCAGTGAGTTGAACAAAGACGCCGAAGGCGCCCTGAACACCCTGGCCAAGGCGCTGAAAGAGCGCCCTACCCTGCGCCTGGAAATCGAAGGTACGGCGGCTGCCAGCAGTGATGGGCCATTCCTGGCCGCAGAGCGTCTGGAGCGCGAATACCAATACAACTACTACAAGATCCTCCAGCGCCGTGGTGACAAGGTTCCAGCCCAGGCATCGCTGCTGGTTGTACCGGAGAAGGAAAAGGCGCCGTTGCTCGAAGGCATCTACCGCACTCGCCTGAAACAACAACCACCGGCTGAATGGAAAGACCTGAGCAGCGATGATCGCACCGCGAAGCTGAAGGATGGTTTGATCAAGTTCTGGAGCGCCAGTGACGTGCTGCTGCGCCAGTTGGGCCAAGACCGCGCCAGCACCATCAAGGACTACTTGGTGGACAAGGGAAAACTGGAAGATGACCGGGTTTACTTCATTGACGCCAACCTGGGGCAGGCTGAAAAGGATGGTCGAGTAGTGACGCCGATGCATCTGGATGCCGAGTAACGCCTGAACGACATCATCCAAATGTGGGAGCTGGCCTGATACAAATGTGGGAGCTGGCTTGTCGGACCGCCGAACCGCTGCGATGGCATCACCTCGGTTCAACTGAACGACCGAGGTGCCTGCATCGCAGGCAAGCCAGCTCCCACTTTGATGTATGTCGGCCTTGAAGTTTTGTTCCGGCCCACAATAGAACAGGCCCCGACACAAGTGCCGGGGCCTGTAATGACCACATCCGTGTGGTCGGTCGCATGAACTCAAGAGGTGCAGCGGGTGGAAATCTAACTCACCCTAAGCCGCCGCCGTCCAGTTCAGACGAATAGTTGAGCGTTACTCTGCCTTCAGGCCATCGGCCGAAACAGCTTTAACGCCTTTGATTTTCTTGGCAATCGCAACAGCAGTGGTTTTCTGAGCTTCGGTCACTGCGACAGAAGAGGACAGGGAAACAACACCTTTGTTGGTTTCAACTTTGATGTCGGTGCCAGGAATACCTTTCTCGGTAACCAGGTCAGCCTTCACTTTGGTAGTGATCCAAGTGTCCGAAGTGGCGTCTTTGGATTTGTCGATGTTGTCAGCTTTCATCGCACCGCCAGCCATCAGGCCATCAGCGGATACAGCGGTAACACCTTTGATTTTCTTGGTGATCGCTACAGCAGTCGCTTTCTGCGAGTCCGAGATAGCTACAGTCGACGACAGGGAAACCACGCCTTTGTTGGTTTCAACCTTGATGTCCGAGCCAGGAATACCTTTTTCAGTCAGCAGGTCAGCTTTGACTTTGGTGGTGATCCAAGTGTCGGAAGTGGACTCTTTGGCTTTGGTCATTTCGCCAGCGGCCAGGGTCATTGGCGCTTGGGAAGTCTGAGCAAAGGCCACGTTAGCACCCATGGCCAGGGTCAAAGCGGTAGCAGTAGCGAGAGCGAACTTCTTCATACGAGTAACTCCTGTTTTATTGAAAGTCTGCAGTGTGTGAACCTTGATGCTGCAGCGTTAACAGGGTTATTGCAGGCACTGTGCCAAGTTCTGAATTCGAATATTCCCCTTATAAAACAGCAACTTACAAAAACATCCAAATCTCGGAATCGTGCAAGTTGCATGAAACTGATCGTGCCTGCGTGCAAGTTGCGGCTTTTTGAATTAACTAAGCGACTGATTTCCCGACATTTTCCTCCGCGCATAAAAAAAGGACTCCGAAGAGTCCTTTTTCAGCTTAAAGCGAAGGGGTAATTAAACGCCCGAAGCCTTGGCTGCTGCTACGTCCTTGATGGACAGCTTGATACGGCCGCGGTTATCCACGTCCAGTACCAGCACTTCCACTTCCTGGCCTTCTTTCAGAATGTCGGTCACTTTCTCAACACGAGCGTCGCTCAGCATAGAGATGTGAACCAGACCGTCTTTGCCTGGCAGGATGTTGACGAACGCGCCGAAGTCGACGATGCGCTCAACTTTACCGACGTAGATCTTGCCGATCTCGGCCTCAGCGGTGATACCCAGAACGCGCTGACGTGCAGCTTCTGCAGCTTCCTTGGTTTCGCCGAAGATCTTGATCGAGCCGTCGTCTTCGATGTCAATCGAAGCCTTGGTCTCTTCACAGATTGCACGAATGGTCGCGCCGCCTTTACCGATAACATCACGGATTTTGTCGGTGTCGATTTTCATCGCAATCATGGTCGGAGCATTTTCCGACAGTTCGGTACGGGACTGACCAATGATCTGGTTCATCTGACCGAGGATGTTCAGGCGCGCTTCCAGGGCTTGGCCCAGAGCGATTTCCATGATCTCTTCGGTGATGCCCTTGATCTTGATGTCCATCTGCAGCGCGGTAACACCTTTAGCGGTACCGGCTACTTTGAAGTCCATGTCGCCCAGGTGGTCTTCGTCGCCCAGGATGTCAGTCAGGATGGCGAACTTCTCGCCTTCTTTAACCAGGCCCATGGCGATACCGGCAACCGGTGCCTTCATCGGTACACCAGCATCCATCAGCGCCAGGGAAGCACCGCAGACCGAAGCCATGGAGCTGGAACCGTTGGACTCGGTGATTTCCGACACAACACGGATGGTGTACGGGAACACGTCAGCAGCCGGCAGCATGGCTGCAATCGAACGACGAGCCAAACGGCCGTGACCGATTTCGCGACGGCCAGCGCCACCCATGCGACCACACTCACCTACCGAGAACGGAGGGAAGTTGTAGTGCAGCATGAACGGGTCTTTTTTCTCGCCTTCCAGGGTGTCCAGCAACTGTGCGTCACGCGCAGTACCCAGGGTCGCAACTACCAGAGCCTGAGTTTCACCGCGGGTGAAGAGCGCCGAACCGTGAGTCTTCGGCAGAACACCCACTTCGATGTTCAGCGGACGTACGGTGCGAGTGTCGCGGCCGTCGATACGTGGCTTGCCGTTAACGATGTTTTCGCGAACGGTGCGGTATTCGATTTCACCGAATGCAGCTTTGACGTCGCTGGAAGAAGGCTGGCCTTCTTCACCGGACAGCTTGGCCACAACCTGATCCTTCAACTCGCCCAGGCGAGCGTAACGGTCGGCCTTGACGGTGATGGTGTAGGCATCGGAGATCGCTGCGCCGAACTCGGAGCGAATAGCGCCCAGCAGTTCAGTCGCTTCAGCTTGTGGAGCCCAGGTCCACGTTGGCTTGGCAGCTTCGGCAGCCAGTTCTTTAACAGCGTTGATCACAACCTGGAACTCGTCGTGAGCAAACAGTACCGCGCCCAGCATCTGGTCTTCGGTCAGCTCTTTGGCTTCCGATTCAACCATCAACACGGCTTCCGAAGTACCGGCAACGACCATGTCCAGGCTCGAAGCTTTCTGTTGTTCGTAAGTCGGGTTCAGCAGGTAGCCGGTGCTTTCGTGGAACGCAACACGGGCAGCGCCGATTGGACCATCGAAAGGAATACCGGAGATGGCCAGGGCAGCCGAGGTACCGATCATCGCAGCGATGTCCGGATCGGTCTTCTTGCTGGTGGAAACGACGGTGCAGACAACCTGCACTTCGTTCATGAAGCCTTCTGGGAACAGCGGACGGATCGGACGGTCGATCAGTCGGGAAGTCAGGGTTTCTTTCTCGGAAGGACGGCCTTCGCGCTTGAAGAAACCGCCAGGGATCTTACCGGCAGCGTAAGTCTTTTCCTGGTAGTGAACGGACAGAGGGAAGAAGCCCTTGCTTGGGTCCGCGTGCTTGGCGCCAACAACAGTCACCAATACGGTGACGTCGTCGTCAACGGTGACCAGCACTGCGCCGGAAGCTTGACGGGCGATACGGCCTGTCTCGAGGGTAACGGTCGACTGACCGAACTGGAATTTTTTGATAACCGGGTTCACGGTGTCCTACCTTCTTTGTGGCTCTTGGGGAACTTGTCTTCTTGCGAAATTCTTGGGCAATGTCGGGAATCGGCCCGAGCCTGGTCCAGGGTAAAACGTGTATCCAGATAAAACTTGAGGCTGGGAGCCTGCCATGGGCCAGCGGGAATCCCACTGACACACGGCAGACAACCAACCTCTAGCGCAATCGCTTATTAGCGACGCAGACCCAGGCGACCGATCAGAGCCTGATAACGACCCAGATCCTTGCCTTTCAGGTAGTCCAGCAGCTTACGGCGCTGGTTTACCATGCGGATCAGACCACGACGGGAGTGGTGATCTTTACCGTTGGCCTTGAAGTGACCTTGCAGCTTGTTGATGTTGTGGGTCAGCAGTGCAACTTGCACTTCTGGCGAACCAGTGTCACCAACAGCTTGCTGATAGTCAGCAACGATTTGTGCTTTTTCTTGAACGTCGAGAGCCATGAGGCAATCCTTTTTTCAGGAAACCACCCAAAGGGCAGTTTCAACAGGCCAGGGACAAATCCCTGTATCTAAAAATGAGTGTTGACCGTGCCTGTTAACAGCCACACTCGTCCGGTCATTCTGACCGAATCAGTCGACGCGGCGCGATGCGCCCGTCTTCGCTCACTTCACCGATACCGATAAAGCGACCGTTATGATCCTGTACCCGCACCATACCGAACTTCGGAGCGTCCGGAGCGCGTACCGGCTGGCCGTTTAGCCAATAGAACGCGCTGTGCTCCGAGAAGTGCAGCAACGGCCAGTCCAGCAAACCGCTGTCCGATGGCATCAGGAAGCGATCAACTGCTTCATTGCCGCCTTCGGCATGTACTGCTTCCAACTCTTCCAGCGAGACCGTCTGGGCAAGGCTGAAAGGCCCTGCCTGCGTGCGTCGCAGCTCTGCAACGTACGCGCCGCAACCGAGCTTTTCACCAATATCTTCCACCAGGGTACGGATATAGGTGCCTTTGCTGCAGTCCACGGCCAAGCGGGCAGTGTCGCCCTCGCAGGCGAGCAATTCCAAGCGCGCAATAGTAACAGAACGCGGTTCGCGCTCCACTACTTCGCCCGCACGTGCCAGCTTGTAAAGAGGCTGCCCATCACGCTTGAGCGCCGAGTACATCGGTGGTATCTGACTGATTTCCCCACGAAAACCGGGTAAAGCAGCTTCAATATCAGCACGACCAACGGTCACGTCGCGAACCTGCAAAACATCACCCTCGGCATCGGCCGTGGTGGTGGTCTTGCCCAGTTGCATCAGGGTTTCGTAACCCTTGTCGGAATCGAGCAGGTATTGCGAGAACTTGGTGGCCTCACCAAAGCACAACGGCAATACGCCGGTGGCCAAGGGATCGAGGCTGCCGGTATGCCCGGCCTTCTCGGCGTTCAGCAACCAGCGAACCTTCTGCAATGCGGCATTGGAGGTAAAACCAATGGGCTTGTCGAGCAGAATGATGCCGCTGACGTTGCGACGGATACGTTTGACCTGAGCCACCGCTTACTCCTTGGCGTCTTCAGGTGTGGACGGGTGCTGGCTGTCTTCCGCCACGGCGCGCTCGATCAGTGCCGACAGGTGCGCACCACGCACGACGCTTTCGTCGTAGTGGAAGTGCAACTGGGGCACGCTGCGCAGCTTCATTTCACGGGCCAACTGCATGCGCAGGAAGCCTGCGGCGGAGTTGAGCACCTTGATGCTTTGCGCGATTTCTTCGCTGCTGTCCTGGCCCATCACAGTGATGAAAATCTTGGCGTGACCTACGTCACGGCTCACTTCAACAGCGGTGATGGTGACCAGGCCAACGCGTGGGTCTTTGACTTCGCGACGGATCAGTTGGGCCAACTCGCGCTGCATCTGATCGCCGATTCGCTGGGTACGGCTGTATTCTTTTGCCATGTCTTGTTACCTGTTACTGCCACACGGTGAAACCCGTGGGGTCTGAAAGCGGCAAACGCCCGGCCTGACAAAAGCCAGACCGGGCGTTGCGTTTAGAGTCCGGACACGGCGCGGGACATTTGCATGCCCACACGCTGTGTGGCTCCTGAAGTGCGCGAGTTAGAGGCTGCGAGCAACCTGAACCTTCTCGTAGACTTCGATCTTGTCACCAGCTTTGACGTCGTTGTAGCTCTTGACGCCGATACCGCATTCCATGCCGGCACGTACTTCAGAAGCGTCATCCTTGAAGCGGCGCAGGGATTCCAGCTCGCCTTCGAAGATAACGATGTCTTCACGCAATACACGGATTGGACGGTTACGGTGCACAGTGCCTTCGATAACCATACAGCCGGCAATCGCACCGAATTTCGGCGAACGGAACACGTCACGCACCTCGGCAACACCCAGGATGTTCTCCCGGACGTCACTGCCAAGCATGCCGGTAAGGGCTTTCTTGACGTCTTCGATGATGTCGTAGATGACGTTGTAGTAACGCATGTCCAGGCCTTCCTGCTCGACGATCTTGCGAGCGCCAGCATCGGCACGCACGTTGAAGCCAAACAGTACAGCGTTGGAAGCCAGTGCCAGGTTGGCGTCGGACTCGGTGATACCACCGACACCGCCACCGACAACACGCACTTGCACTTCGTCGTTACCCAGGCCGTTCAAGGCGCCGTTCAACGCTTCGAGGGAACCACGGACGTCAGATTTGAGGACGATGTTAAGCGTCTTCTTCTCTGCCTGGCCCATGTTCTCGAAGATGTTCTCCAGCTTACCGGCGTGAGCACGGGCCAGTTTGACTTCGCGGAACTTGCCTTGACGGAACAGAGCCACTTCACGGGCTTTCTTCTCGTCGGCAACTACGCTCATCTCGTCGCCAGCGTCCGGAGTACCGTCCAGGCCGAGGATCTCGACAGGGATGGAAGGACCGGCTTCTTTGATTGGCTTGCCGTTCTCGTCGAGCATGGCACGTACACGGCCATAGTTCGAACCGACCAGCACCATGTCGCCTTGGCGCAGGGTACCGTCTTGAACCAGTACGGTTGCAACCGGGCCACGACCTTTGTCGAGACGCGATTCAACCACAACACCGCGACCCGGGGCCGATGGCGTTGCTTTCAGTTCGAGTACTTCAGCTTGCAGCAGGACCGCTTCGAGCAGTTCGTCTACACCGGTACCGACTTTCGCCGAGACCGAGACGAATGGCGTATCACCGCCCCACTCTTCGGAAGTCACGCCGTGAACCGACAGTTCGCTACGGATGCGATCAAGGTCGGCGCCCGGCTTGTCGATTTTGTTCACTGCAACAACCAGTGGAACACCAGCAGCCTTGGCGTGCTGGACAGCTTCAATGGTCTGCGGCATCACGCCATCGTCTGCTGCAACGACCAGGATCACGATGTCAGTTGCCTTGGCACCACGGGCACGCATTGCGGTAAACGCGGCGTGACCTGGGGTGTCGAGGAAAGTGACCATGCCGCGTTCGGTTTCAACGTGGTACGCGCCAATGTGCTGAGTAATACCGCCGGCTTCGCCAGCAGCTACCTTGGCACGACGAATGTAGTCGAGCAGCGACGTCTTACCATGGTCAACGTGGCCCATTACGGTCACGACTGGCGCACGGGAGAACGTCTCACCTTCAAACTTCAAGGACTCGGCCAGGGAGTCTTCCAGAGCGGTATCGCTGACCAGGGTCACTTTGTGGCCCAGTTCTTCGGCTACCAGCTGAGCAGTTTCCTGATCAAGCACCTGGTTGATGGTCGCTGGGGTACCCAGTTTGAACATGAACTTGATGATTTCAGCAGCCTTGACCGACATCTGATTGGCGAGATCGCCAACAGAAATGGTCTCGCCGATCTGCACATCACGCACGACAGGGCCTGTTGGGCTCTGGAAACCGTGGGCGTTGCGTTTTTTCAGCTTGGCCTTGCCGCGACCACCGCGACGGAAGCTATCGCTTTCTTCGTCGGTAGTACGTGGGGCAACGCGTGGAGCGGGCGCTTTCTCTTTGACCGAGGCACGATGTGGAGCGTTTTTACGCTCGCCATCGCCACCACCACCGCGACGATTGTTATCGTCGGCACGTGGCTTGTCCGGACGACGAGGTTCGTCGCGCTTGCGAGCGTCTGCTGCTGGAGCAGGTGCGGCGGCAACCGGAGCGGCCTCACGCACAGCTTCAACAGGTGCGCTAGGCGCGGCGACCGCTTCAGTACCAGCAGGTTGCGCAGCAGCAGGCTGGCGACGCGCTTCTTCTTCGGCGCGACGCTTGGACTCTTCTTCAGCCTTCTGACGAGCAGCATTTTCTACTGCGCGACGTTCTTCCAGTTCGCGTTTGCGCTCGGCTTCGATTTCTTCCGGGCTGCGCTGTACGAAGACTTTCTTCTTGCGTACTTCAACGCTGATGCTCTTGCTACCAGCAACACGCAGTGTGCTGGTGGTTTTGCGCTGCAATGTAATCTTGCGCGGTTCTTCCACTTTCGCCTTGTGGCTGCTCTTCAAGTGAGTCAGCAAAGACTGCTTCTCACTGTCGCTCACACCTTCATCGGCGGCGGTGTGCGGCAGACCTGCCTCACGCATCTGCTGCAACAGGCGCTCTACCGGTGTTTTGACCTCATCGGCCAGTTGTTTCACCGTGACTTGCGTCATGCACTTCTCTCCTCAGGCCGCGCCTAGTTACTCGAACCAATGGGCTCGGGCGGCCATGATCAACTTGCCGGCACGATCATCGTCAATGCCGTCGATGTCGAGCAGATCGTCAATAGACTGCTCGGCCAGGTCTTCGCGGGTAATTACGCCGCGCACCGCCAGTTCCATCGCCAAATCCTTGTCCATACCCTCAAGCGAGAGCAGGTCTTCGGCCGGATGGGCGTCTGCCAGCTTTTCCTCAGTAGCGATGGCTTTAGTCAACAAACGATCCTTGGCCCGAGCGCGAAGCTCGTTGACGGTGTCTTCGTCAAAGCCGTCGATGTTGAGCATTTCTTCCAACGGTACGTAGGCAATCTCTTCCAGGCTGGTGAAGCCTTCATCTACCAGCACCTGTGCCAGGTCTTCGTCGACTTCCAGCTCGTCGATGAAGTTGCGCAGGATGTCGCCGGTTTCAGCTTGCTGCTTAGCCTGGATGTCCGATTCGGTCATCACGTTCAGGGTCCAACCGGTCAGTTGGCTGGCCAGACGCACGTTCTGACCACCACGACCAATGGCCTGAGCCAGATTGTCTGCGCCAACGGCGATGTCCATTGCATGGGCATCTTCGTCAACGATAATTGCCGCCACTTCAGCTGGCGACATGGCGTTGATCACAAACTGCGCCGGGTTATCGTCCCACAGCACAATATCCACACGCTCACCACCCAATTCGCCCGACACTGCCTGGACGCGTGAACCACGCATACCAATGCAAGCGCCCTGCGGGTCGATGCGTTTGTCCTTGGAACGGACCGCGATCTTGGCGCGCGAACCCGGGTCGCGGGACGCAGCCATGACTTCGATCAGGCCTTCGGCGATCTCCGGCACTTCGATACGGAACAGCTCGATCAGCATTTCCGGCGCGGTACGCGACAGGATCAACTGAGGGCCGCGGTTCTCGGTGCGGATTTCCTTGAGCAGCGCACGCAAACGCACGCCAACACGGAAGGTTTCGCGAGAGATGATGTCTTCGCGGGCCAGCAACGCTTCTGCGTTGTTGCCCAGGTCGACGATCACGTTGTCGCGGGTGACTTTTTTCACGGTGCCGGAGATGATTTCACCCAGGCGCTCGCGATAAGCGTCAACGACTTGAGCGCGCTCGGCTTCGCGAACCTTCTGCACGATGACCTGCTTGGCGGTCTGTGCAGCAATACGGCCGAATTCGATCGATTCGATCTTTTCTTCGACGACATCACCGACCTGAGCCCCAGGGTGCGTTTCGGCAACCTTGCTTGGCCAGGTTTCGATGGCCGGATCATCAAGGTCGGCTTCTTCGACGACCGTCCAGCGACGGAAAGTCTCATAGGCACCGGTGTGGCGGTTGATTTCCACACGCAGATCCACTTCGTCTTCAAAACGCTTTTTGGTAGCAGTGGCCAGGGCCAGCTCCAGCGCTTCAAAAATCACGTTTGCCGGTACGCCCTTTTCATTGGATACCGACTCAACAACCAGCAGTACTTCTTTGCTCATCGTACGCCTCGCCTTTCGCAAGCCATTGGATCCGCGGGATCCGCGTCTCAGTCAAAACTGGGAATAATGTTGGCCTTGTCGATCATATCGATCGGCAACAGGAATTCATGGTCTTCTACCTGCACCACGACATCCTGTTCTTCTACACCGCGCAGAAGGCCCTGAAAGTTGCGTCGCCCTTCGAACGGGGAACGCAGCTTGATCTTCACTTGTTCACCGGCAAATTTTGCAAACTGATCAATAGTGAACAGTGGGCGTTCCATGCCTGGCGAGGAAACTTCGAGGGTATATTCAACGGAGATTGGATCTTCAACATCCAGGACACCGCTGATCTGACGGCTGACAATGGCACAATCGTCCACCAGCACACCGCCCTCTTTATCGATATAAACGCGCAACATTGAGTGGCGACCTTGAGCCGAAAACTCAATACCCCAGCATTCATAGCCTAGGGCCACGATCACCGGGGCCAACAAGGCCTGCAACTCTTCTAGCTTGCTCGACACCTGAACCCCCTCGTGCATGTATGTGCATGCTGTGCAAAATAAAAAAATGGGCGAAACGCCCATCCTTGAAACGCCGTCGAATAGCGGCGTTGAAAGTGTCCAGCTAACAAAAAGCCCCTTAAAAGGGGCTCCGCTAAAACTGGTTGCGGGGGCCGGATTTGAACCGACGACCTTCGGGTTATGAGCCCGACGAGCTACCAGACTGCTCCACCCCGCGACAAAGCTGGGGCGGAAGTATACGACCGATCCCTTACAGGGTCAATGTAACCTTCCACCTACAAGAAAGCCCGCAACAGCGGGCTCTCCTGATAATTGGTACCGAGAAGGGGACTCGAACCCCTACACCCTATGGGCACAACCACCTCAAGGTTGCGTGTCTACCAATTCCACCACCTCGGCAATACAGCGTTTACAACCCTTATTACTTTTGCTCTTGAGCTGGAGGTACGTCAGTCGCTGGAGTAGCCGACTTTTGCTCTTGAAGCACCGGGACATCATCAGAAGCCGGTTTTGCTTTTGGTACTTCCAACACTGCTGGGTTTGGCAAACCTACTTGAGTCAGCACATGAGCCTTCTCTTTAGCAAAGTAACCTAACCCTAAGCTGGTTATGAAGAAACCGGCGGCAAGTATAGCAGTAAACTTACTAAGAAAGGTAGAGGAACCTTGGCTTCCGAACACAGTATTTGAAGCACCTGCACCGAAAGACGCACCAGCATCCGCACCTTTACCCTGTTGCAACAAAACCAGGGCAACTACGCCCAGGGCAGCCAACAGATGAAAAACGACTACGACTGTTTCCAGCATTTTTTCAGTTTCCCGCGGCGCGACAAATCGCACCGAACTCATCTGCATTCAGGGAAGCTCCACCAATGAGCCCCCCATCGATATCCGGCATGCCGAACAGTTCGACCGCATTGGCCGCCTTCACGCTGCCGCCGTATAGAAGCCGCACACCTTGTGCGACCTCAGAATTCTCTGCCGCCAACTGTGCGCGAATGGCTGCGTGCACATCCTGCGCCTGTTGCGGTGTAGCAGTCAGCCCGGTGCCAATGGCCCAGACCGGCTCGTAAGCAATTACTGCCTTTGCAAACGCACCAACACCCAGCTCCTCGATAATGCTGCCCAGCTGACGCGAGACAACTTCAAGAGTCTTGCCCGATTCGCGTTGCTCAAGGGTCTCCCCTATGCACAACACCGGAATCAAGCCACAAGCCTGTGCCGCTGCAAACTTGCGATTGAGTGTCCCATCACGTTCGCCCATCATCTGACGGCGCTCGGAGTGCCCGACAAGCACATAGGAACAACCCGCATCTACCAACTGACTCGGCGAAATCTCACCGGTCAAAGCACCTTGCATGGGCTCCACCGCAGAATTCTGCGCGCCGACCTGGATCGACTTACCTTTCAAGCCATCAACCACCTGGTTGATATGCAAGCAAGGCGGGAAAACCGCAATATCAACACCGCTAGGCAAGGCCAAGTGACGAAGGCCATTGATCAGCTCAGCGACACTGGCGCGGGTACCGTGCATCTTCCAGTTACCAGCTACCATAGTGCGACGCATGCTGTACCCCGTCGGTCAAAGTGGGCGCAGATGTTACCCAACCACATCATCACTGGCAAGCCGAATTCAGGCGCAAATTTCAGTTACCAGTTTTGCCAGGTCTTCGGCATGGCCGCGAACCTGTGTTTCGTCCTCACCTTCGACCATGACGCGCACCAGAGGCTCCGTGCCGGACTTGCGCAGCAACACCCGCCCACGCCCCGCCATTGCCAGGGTCACGCGCTCGCAGGCGTCTTTGACCGCAGGGTGTTCGATCGGGTTTTCGCCACCGGCGAAACGCACATTGAGCAAAACCTGCGGGCACTTACGCAGAGCCTGTCGCGCCTGAGCGAGGCTCTCCTCACGACGACGCAAGGACAGCAACACCTGCAACGCGGCAATAATTGCATCGCCAGTCGTCGTGTGCTGGAAGCAAACCACATGCCCCGAGTTCTCACCGCCCACCTGCCAGTTACGCTCCAGCAGCTCGGCGATTACATAGCGGTCACCGACATTGGCGCGAACGAAGGGAATTCCAAGATCTGCCAAGGCCAGTTCCAGGCCCAGGTTACTCATCAGAGTGCCAACGACGCCGCCCTGCAACTTGTCACGCTCATGCAGGTCGCGAGCAATGATGAACAACAAATCATCACCATCCACGACAGCCCCAGTGTGATCCACCATCAGGACACGATCACCATCCCCGTCAAAAGCAATACCGAGATCAGCATGCTCAGCCAGGACGGCCGCCTGCAGTTGCTCCATATGGGTGGAGCCGCAGTTTTCGTTGATGTTCAAACCATTCGGCTGAGCCGACAGCACGGTCACATCGGCGCCCAGCTCCTTGAATACACTCGGAGCCACTTTGTAGGTCGCACCATGAGCGCAATCGACAACAATCTTCAGCCCGGCAAAATTGGTACTGGTCGGCACGCTGCTCTTGCAAAATTCGATGTAGCGGCCAGACGCGTCGTTGATGCGCGAGACCTTGCCCAGCTTGCTGGACTCGACCACCGTCATCGGTGCATCCAGCAGCTCTTCGATCATCAGCTCGATCGCGTCCGGCAACTTGGTGCCCTGGCCAGAGAAAAACTTGATGCCATTGTCATCATGAGGGTTGTGCGAGGCACTGATCACGATACCGGCTTCAGCGTGGAAGGTACGCGTCAGGTAAGCGATCGCCGGCGTCGGCATTGGCCCCAGCAGCATTACGTCGGCACCGGCGGCGGACAAACCAGCCTCCAGCGCGGACTCAAACATGTAACCGGAAATACGGGTGTCCTTGCCCACCAGAATGCGGCAAGCGCCCATGCTGCGGAACGCCATACCTGCCGCCCAACCCAGCTTGAGCATGAAATCAGGCGTAATCGGAAATTCGCCGACCCGACCACGGATACCGTCGGTGCCAAAATATTTTTTAGTCATAAGTGCTCCATCGTTCTTATTCGGCTGATTCTACGGCGGCAAGCATACGCACCACATCGACCGTCTCGGCGACGTCATGCACACGCAAGATACGCGCGCCCTTGGTAACCGCGAGCGCTGCCAGAGCAAGGCCACCGTACAACCGCTCACCCACCGGTCGACTCAATGCGAGCCCTATCATGCTCTTGCGCGAAACACCGACCAACAGGGGCCGACCAAGCGCATGCAAGGCCTGCATATGTTTGAACAGACTTAAATTGTGCTGAAGGGTTTTGGCAAAGCCAAACCCAGGATCAAGGATGATTTTTTCGGCAGCAATTCCAACCTTGGCGCACTGAGCGATCCTTTCAGCAAGAAACCCACTCACTTCACCAACGAGATCGTCGTAGTGTGGACTGTCTTGCATATTGCCGGGCTCTCCCAGCATATGCATCAGGCATACAGGCAGACCGGTTGCCGCTGCCGCATCCAGGGCACCGTCTCGCTGGAGGGAGCGCACATCGTTGATGAGCCCCGCACCCAGGCGCGCCGTCTCGCGCATCACGGCCGGAGTCGATGTATCCACCGAGATGATCACGTCCAACTCACGAGCAATGCGCTCGACGATAGGCGCCACTCGCTCCAACTCCTCGAGAGGAGAAACAACGCGAGCACCAGGGCGAGTCGACTCACCACCGACATCAATCAAGGTCGCGCCCGCCGCCACCATCGCCTCGGCATGACGCAATGCCGCATCGAGTTGACTGAAGCGGCCGCCGTCGGAAAAGGAATCGGGGGTTACATTAAGAATGCCCATGACATGTGTATGGGCCAAATCAAGAACCCGGTTGCCGCAAGGCAACCGGGTTGAGGACAACGCAGAAGTCATTTCAAACCTTAGTGGTCAGCTGCCGGACCGCCGATCGGGGCTTCAGGGCGCTCGCTCTGAACTACTGGCGGAGTGCCAGAAGTGCCCGAACCACCTTCCCAATCGCGAGGCTCACGAGGCGTGCGACCCGCCATGATGTCGTCGATCTGGTCGGCATCAATGGTCTCGTACTTCATCAACGCATCAGCCATTGCATCCAGCTTGTCGCGATTGTCGGTCAGGATCTGTTTGGCCGTGCCGTAGCACTGGTCAATGATGCTGCGCACTTCGGAGTCGATCAGCTTGGCCGTTTCACCCGAGAAGCTGGCAGCTTGACCGCCACCGCCACGACCCAGGAACACTTCACCTTCTTCTTCGGCATACATCAAAGGCCCGAGTTTTTCAGACAAGCCCCACTTGGTCACCATGTTCCGTGCAATCTGGCTGGCACGCATGATGTCGTTGGAGGCACCGGTGGTTACGCCATCGAAGCCAAGGGTCATCTCTTCAGCAATTCGGCCACCATACAGTGAGCAGATCTGACTGATCAGCGCACGCTTGGAGAGGCTGTAACGATCCTCTTCAGGCAGGAACATGGTGACACCCAACGCCCGACCACGAGGAATGATCGACACCTTGTAAACCGGGTCATGCTCAGGCACGACACGACCAACAATGGCGTGACCGGCTTCGTGATAAGCGGTGTTCTGCTTCTCTTTCTCGGACATAACCATGGATTTGCGCTCAGCGCCCATCATGATCTTGTCTTTTGCCAGTTCGAACTCTTTCATTTCAACGATGCGCTTGCCGGTACGGGCAGCGAACAGCGAGGCCTCGTTCACCAGGTTGGCCAAGTCAGCACCGGAGAAGCCTGGAGTACCACGGGCAATGACGGCCGGAGCCACGTCGTCGCCCATCGGCACTTTGCGCATGTGCACTTTCAAAATCTGTTCGCGACCACGGATGTCCGGCAGACCCACTACCACCTGGCGGTCGAAACGGCCTGGACGCAGCAGCGCAGGGTCCAGTACGTCCGGACGGTTGGTTGCGGCGATGACGATAATGCCGTCATTCATTTCAAAGCCGTCCATCTCCACCAGCAACTGGTTGAGAGTCTGCTCACGCTCATCGTGACCACCGCCCATGCCCGCACCACGATGGCGACCAACAGCGTCGATTTCGTCGATGAAAATGATGCATGGGGCGTGTTTCTTGGCCTGTTCGAACATATCGCGAACACGGCTGGCACCGACACCGACAAACATCTCGACGAAGTCAGAACCAGAAATGGTGAAGAACGGCACCTTGGCTTCGCCGGCAATCGCCTTGGCCAGCAAGGTTTTACCGGTACCCGGAGGACCCACCATCAGCACCCCGCGAGGAATGCGGCCGCCCAGACGCTGGAACTTGCCCGGGTCACGCAGGAACTCGACCAGCTCGCCAACTTCTTCCTTCGCTTCATCACAACCCGCGACATCCGCGAGGGTGGTCTTCACCTGATCCTCGGAGAGCAGGCGTGCCTTGCTCTTGCCGAAGCTCATCGGCCCGCCCTTGCCTCCCGCACCACCCTGCATCTGGCGCATGAAGAACATGAACACGGCGATAATCACCAGGATCGGGAAGCTGGCCACCAGGAGTTGGGTCCAGATGCTCTGCTGCTCAGGCTGCTTGCCTTCAACGACTACATGGTTATCCACCAGGTCGCCGATCAGACCGTTGTCCTGAATTGCCGGACGAATGGTCTTGAAGCTGTCGCCATCGTTGCGTTTGCCGGTAATCACGTAGCCATCAACCGCTACGCGCTCGACCTTGCCATCCTTAACTTGCTGGATGAAGTCGGAATAGTTGAGGGTCTGCGGCTCGTTAGGGCTGGAGAAGTTGTTCATCACCGTCACCAGGACAGCCGCGATGATCAACCACAGGATCAGATTCTTTGCCATATCGTTCAATTAACTACCCTCTGAAGCAAGCTCCGCTACTGGCGCGCGCTTCGCATGATATTCACCGGCCTAACTTACTACATTACCTACAACTCTGGCAGGCGCCGTCTGTAACCCTTTGTGAAACTTTGACTACACAATATTCGTAAAGCTTCATGACGAAAGCGATATAAAAAAACCTATCGCCTTCCTCGAATTCCTCAAAAACGCTCTTCACTCGCCGCACCTTCAACACCGCGGAAGCCGCGGCACAGCAGGTATTGCTCACGAGACCTGTCCCGGGAAGAGTCAGGCTTGCGCGTTTGCACCTTGTCGAACAACTTGCGGATGTTCTTGTGGTACTCGTCAAAACCTTCGCCCTGGAAGACCTTCACCAGAAAATCACCACCAGGACGCAAAACCCGACCTGCCAAATCCAGCGCCAGCTCACAAAGGAACATCGCGCGCGGCATATCAACAGCCGGTAATCCACTCATATTGGGGGCCATGTCGGAAATCACAAGGTCTACCTGCGAATTTCCCACAGCTTCAAGGATCTGTGCGAGCACCGTGTCCTGGGTGAAATCACCATGAACAAAGGTCACATCCGGGATGCTGTCCATTTCCAGGATATCGGAAGCGATCAAGCGGCCTTGCCCACCAATCAGACGACTGGTCACCTGGGACCAGCCACCAGGGGCTGCGCCAAGATCGATAACGCTCATGCCTGGACGAATCAATTTGTCCTTGTCCTGGATCTCCAGCAGCTTGTAGCTGGCCCGGGAACGGTAGCCGTCCTTTTGCGCCTTTTTGACGTAAGGGTCGTTGAAATGCTCTTGCAGCCACTTAAGACTAGTTTTGGAACGGGCCACGGGCCACCTCGAAAATAAAACGGGTCGTGATTAACTGGGCGGTCCCGGACTCGCTCGGGTAAACTGGCCGCCGCTTTTTACAAGATCAGACGCAGGGGTCAGATTATGCCGCTCACTCAAGAGCAGAAGAAACAGTACAAATCCATTGGCCACCATCTGAAACCAGTTCTGATTGTGGCAGACAACGGTTTGACTGAAGGTGTGTTAGCCGAACTTGAACGCGCATTGGGCGATCACGAACTGATCAAGATCAAGGTCAACATCCTTGACCGCGAAGCGCGTTTGGCCGCCATTGCAGAACTGTGCAAGGTCGGCAAAGCGGATCTGGTTCAGGTCATCGGCAAGATGGCGCTGCTGTATCGCAAGAACTTCAGCGTCAACAAGCAACTGTCAAACGTACACCGCTTCAAATAGCTTTCAAATGACAACAAGGGTCACGGGCGTGCTTCGCGCGCCCTGCCACTCCATCCCGGCGCAGGCTGTATTACCAGCACCAGGCCGGAGAACCCTAGCACAAGATAGCTGAATAGCTGCCAGCGCAACGCTTCCGGCAGCCACACATGCACCACGCAAAACATTGCACATGCATACAGCGCCATCAACAGCAGTTGGCCGCGAATATCCCGCCACAAACTCCCCAAGCCTTCGGCCTTGATCAGCACCAGCACCTGGAGCGTCACGCACGCCGCTGCAAAACCCACCAGCAACGCACTGAGCAATCCATCGAGCTCATCGATCAGCAACGGCGCCAGGCCAATCATGCCCAACACCGGCAGTACACCAATGTGCAATAGCCACAGGCCACCCACCCAAAGCATCTGGGCGAGCTGCCAAAGCATGGCGCCCGCACGAAGCGGGCGCCGCCTTTCAGACGTGACGAACTTCGACAATCTCGTACTCGATCACGCCACCAGGCGTCTTGACGGACACCACGTCACCCTCTTCCTTGGCAATCAAGGCACGCGCGAGTGGTGACCCGACGGAAATCTTGCCGAGTTTAAAGTCAGCCTCGTCCTCACCCACGATGTGGTAAACGACGCGCTCATCCGTCTCGACGTTGGCGATTTCGACGGTGGTGCCGAAAATCACTTTGCCGGTGTGCGGGATGGTCGTGACGTCGATGATCACCGCATTCTGCATACGGCCTTCGATGTCACGGATCCGCGCCTCGACCATACCTTGCTGCTCACGAGCAGCATGGTATTCAGCGTTTTCCTTCAAGTCGCCCAGCTCGCGGGCCGTACCGATGTCCTGGCTCAGCTTTGGACGTACGACCTTGGTCAGGTGGGCGTGTTCCTCTTCCAGGGCCTTGGCGCCCTGGACGGTCATAGGGTATTTGATCATGCCTTCAATCCTGCGTGTAGATCCTGCAAGCGACGCACGGTCTTTTCCGGACCGAACTTGAGCGCTTCGCAGATAGCTTCGCCTGCAGCAATGGTGGTGGTGCAGTAGATCTTGTGCTGCAAGGCATTACGACGAATGGAGTAGGAATCCGCGATCGACTGGCGACCTTCGGTGGTGTTGATGATCAGGGTGACTTCGTCATTCTTGATCATGTCGACCACATGCGGACGGCCTTCCGTCACCTTGTTCACGCGACGCACTTTCAGGCCGGCAGCTTCGATCAGCTTGGCGGTCCCGGCGGTGGCCACGACTTCAAAGCCCAAGTTGATCAGATCACGGGCCACGCCTGCAACCAGCGGCTTGTCGTCGTCACGCACACTGATGAATGCAGTACCACCGGTCGGCAGCACTTCACTGGCACCCATCTGGGCCTTGGCGAATGCTTCACCGAAAGTGTCACCCACACCCATCACTTCACCGGTGGACTTCATCTCTGGGCCCAGGATCGGGTCCACACCAGGGAATTTGGCGAATGGGAACACCGCCTCTTTCACGCTGTAGAAGTTAGGAATGATTTCCTTGGTGAAGCCGATTTCCTTCAGGGTCTTACCCGCCATCACGCGGGCAGCGATCATGGCGAGGGACACACCGATGCACTTGGATACAAATGGCACGGTACGCGAAGCACGCGGGTTGACTTCGATGACGTAGATGTCTTCGCCTTGCAGCGCCAACTGAACGTTCATCAGGCCGACAACGCCCAGTTCCAGGGCCATTTTCTTGACCTGTTCACGCATCTCGTCCTGGATGTGCGCCGGCAGCGAGTACGGCGGCAGCGAGCATGCGGAGTCACCGGAGTGAACGCCCGCCTGTTCGATGTGCTGCATGATCGCGCCGATCACTACGTCGGTGCCATCGCAAACCGCATCCACGTCCATTTCGATGGCGCAGTTGAGGAAGTGGTCCAGCAGCACCGGGCTGTCGTTGGACACTTTCACCGCATCACGCAGGTAACGCTTGAGTTCTTCTTCTTCGTAAACGATTTCCATCGCACGGCCGCCCAATACGTAGGACGGACGCACCACCAGCGGGTAACCGATCTTGCTGGCTGCACGGATGGCTTCGTCTTCGCTGCGCACGGTAGCGTTAGGCGGCTGACGCAGGTTCAGGCGCTCAACCATTTGCTGGAAGCGCTCACGGTCTTCGGCACGGTCGATGGCGTCAGGGCTGGTGCCGATGATCGGCACGCCGGCAGCTTCCAGGGCGCGAGCCAGTTTCAGCGGAGTTTGGCCGCCGTACTGAACGATCACACCTTTTGGCTTCTCGACGCGGCAGATTTCCAGCACGTCTTCCAGCGTTACCGGCTCAAAGTACAGACGGTCGGAGGTGTCGTAGTCAGTGGAAACAGTTTCCGGATTGCAGTTGACCATGATGGTCTCGTACCCGTCTTCGCGCAGGGCGAGGGCGGCGTGTACGCAGCAATAGTCGAACTCGATGCCCTGGCCGATACGGTTTGGACCGCCACCCAGGATAATGATCTTGTCACGCCCCGACGGCGCAGCCTCGCACTCTTCCTCATAGGTGGAGTACAGGTAGGCGGTGTCGGTTGCGAACTCGGCCGCGCAGGTGTCAACGCGCTTGTAGACCGGGAAGATGTCCAGCTTGTGGCGATGCGTGCGCAGGTTCTTCTCGGTCACACCCAGCAGCTTGGCCAAACGCTGGTCGGAGAAACCTTTGCGCTTGAGGCGGAACATCAGGTCGCGGTCGATAGAGGACAGACCGAGGGTCTTGACCTTCTCTTCTTCCTTGATCAGATCTTCGATCTGTACCAGGAACCACGGGTCGATCATGTTCATGCCGAAGATATCTTCGACGGTCATGCCGGCACGGAATGCGTCAGCGACGTACCAGATGCGCTCAGCGCCAGGTACGGTCAGCTCGCGCTTGAGCACGCTCATGCTTTCAGGATTGCTCAGGTCGAGCTTCTCGTCCAGGCCGCAAACGCCTACTTCCAGGCCACGCAGGGCTTTCTGCAGGGATTCCTGGAGGGTCCGGCCGATGGCCATGACTTCACCAACCGACTTCATCTGAGTGGTCAGCCGTGCGTCGGCTTTCGGGAATTTCTCGAATGCAAAGCGCGGCAGCTTGGTCACAACGTAGTCGATGGACGGCTCAAAGGACGCCGGTGTAGCGCCGCCAGTGATTTCGTTTTGCAGCTCGTCCAAGGTGTAACCGATCGCCAATTTGGCAGCGATACGCGCAATCGGGAAGCCGGTAGCTTTCGATGCCAGCGCCGAAGAACGCGATACACGCGGGTTCATCTCGATCACAACCATACGACCGGTGTCCGGGCAGATACCGAACTGAACGTTGGAACCGCCGGTTTCAACGCCGATCTCACGCAATACCGCCAACGAGGCGTTACGCATGATCTGGTATTCCTTGTCCGTCAGGGTCTGTGCTGGAGCAACGGTGATCGAGTCACCCGTGTGCACGCCCATCGGGTCGAAGTTTTCGATGGAGCAGACGATGATGCAGTTGTCCTTCTTATCGCGGACAACCTCCATTTCGTACTCTTTCCAGCCGATCAGGGATTCGTCGATCAGCAGCTCTTTAGTCGGCGACAGGTCCAGGCCACGCGCGCAGATTTCTTCGAACTCTTCACGGTTGTAAGCAATACCGCCACCGGTGCCGCCCATGGTGAAAGATGGACGAATGATGCACGGGAAGCCCAGCTTTTCGAGTACCGCGTTGGCCTCTTCCATGCTGTGGGCGATACCGGAACGCGGGCAGTCAAGGCCGATGGACTTCATGGCCTTGTCGAAACGCGAGCGGTCTTCAGCCTTGTCGATGGTGTCGGCATTCGCGCCGATCATCTCTACGCCGAACTTTTCCAGGACGCCTTCGCGCTCCAGGTCCAGGGCGCAGTTCAGTGCAGTCTGGCCGCCCATGGTTGGCAGCAGTGCATCTGGACGCTCTTTTTCGATGATCTTGGCAACGGTCTGCCACTTGATCGGCTCGATGTAGGTGGCGTCGGCCATGTCCGGGTCGGTCATGATGGTGGCCGGGTTGGAGTTCACCAGGATGACGCGGTAGCCCTCTTCGCGCAGGGCTTTACAGGCCTGGGCACCAGAGTAGTCGAATTCACAGGCCTGGCCGATCACGATCGGGCCAGCGCCGAGAATCAGGATGCTTTTTATGTCTGTACGTTTTGGCATGGGTTTGTCACTCAAATCCGCAGGTCAGTCGGCAAGCCGTCTTGAACACTCTTTGAAGAGCCTGCGGGGGCCACCGAGGTTCGGGGCCGCCCGCAAGCCAGTCCGTCAGCGTCGCTTAGCCATTTCATTGATGAAACGGTCGAACAGCGGCGCTACGTCGTTCGGGCCCGGGCTTGCTTCAGGGTGGCCCTGGAAGCTGAACGCGCTCTTGTCGGTGCGCTCGATGCCTTGGAGAGAGCCGTCGAACAGCGACTTGTGAATCGCACGGACATTGCCCGGCAAGGTCGCTTCATCCACCGCAAAGCCGTGGTTCTGGCTGGTGATCATTACAACGCCAGTGTCCAGGTCTTGCACAGGGTGGTTGGCACCGTGGTGGCCGTGACCCATTTTGAGGGTCTTGGCGCCGGAGGCCAGGGCCAGCAGTTGGTGACCGAGGCAGATACCGAACACCGGAATCTCGGTTTCCAGCACTTCCTTGATCGCCTTGATGGCGTAGTCGCAAGGCTCAGGGTCACCCGGGCCGTTGGATAGAAACACACCGTCCGGCTGCAGGGCCAGCACGTCGCTGGCCGGGGTTTGCGCCGGCACCACGGTTACGCGGCAACCGCGCTCGACCAGCATGCGCAGGATGTTGTACTTGATGCCGTAGTCGTAGGCGACTACGTGGTATTGCAGGTCAGCAGCAGCGATGGTCTCGTGGCTGTCGGTCTTCAAGTCCCAGACAGTGGAGCGCCACTCGTACTGCTTTTTGGTGCTGACTTCTTTCGCCAGGTCCATGCCTTTCAGGCCAGGGAAGCCTTGCGCTGCAGCGATCGCCGCCGCTTCGGAAATATTGTCACCCGCCATGATGCAGCCGTTCTGCGAGCCTTTTTCACGCAAGATGCGTGTCAGGCGGCGCGTATCGATACCGGCGATTGCCACAACGTTATTGGCTTTCAGGTAATCGGACAGCGACATCGTGTTACGCCAGTTGCTCGCAACCAGTGGCAGGTCACGAATCACCAGACCGGCCGACCAGACACGATCAGACTCGACGTCTTCCGGTGTAGTACCGGTGTTGCCGATGTGCGGATAGGTCAGGGTAACGATCTGTTGGGCGTAGGAAGGATCGGTAAGGATTTCCTGATAGCCGGTCATGGCAGTGTTAAACACCACCTCTCCAACGGTTTGACCGTCGGCTCCAATGGCTTCGCCGCGAAAAATGCTGCCATCAGCAAGGGCGAGTATGGCTGGCTTAGTCAAGAAGACCTCCCGTAAATAAAGCCTGAAAGGGCGATCGCAGGTTGTAAAAAAGCGGAGTGACGTATGGACACGTCACCCCGCTTCTTCACTGAATTATTCTGCGCGCTTTTAGTGGACACACTAAAGCTGTAGCTTACAGAAAAAGGCTTTTTTGGTCCACCGCTAATGAGCCTTAAAGGCAGGGGAATGCGACAGGACGTCGCTTAGCGGTTAAAAACGGGGCCTCAGGATAATCCTGAGGCCCCGTTTTAGCTACTGATTAGTGCAGATCCAGCACATCGCGCATGTCATACAGACCAGGCTCGCGGCCTTCCAACCAGAGCGCGGCACGTACCGCGCCCTTGGCAAACGTCATGCGACTGGACGCTTTGTGTGTAATCTCCAAGCGCTCGCCTTCGGTAGCGAACAGTACGGTGTGATCGCCAACCACATCGCCACCGCGAACGGTGGCAAAGCCAATGGTGTCACGCGCACGCGCACCGGTATGGCCTTCACGCCCGTAAACAGCAACTTTCGACAGGTCACGCCCCAGCGCATCGGCGATAGCCTCGCCCATGCGCAGCGCGGTGCCAGACGGCGCATCGATCTTGTGGCGGTGATGCGTCTCGATAATCTCGATATCCGCATCCTCACCGAGCACACGAGCCGCCATATCGAGCAGCTTGAGCGACAGGTTCACACCGACACTGAAGTTGGCAGCGAAGACCACCGGGATATCTTTGCCCGCCTCGACCAACAACTGCTTCTGCTCGGCACTCAGGCCCGTAGTGCCGATTACCATGGCCTTACCCGCCTTGCGGCAGAACGCCAGGTTTTTCAGCATTACCTCTGGCAGAGTGAAGTCGATGAGCACGTCGAAATCGTCAGCCACCTTCTCCAGATTGCCCGACAACGAAACGCCAATGCGCCCTAACGAGGCCAACTCACCGGCATCCGCCCCCGTCAACGTGCTGCCGGGACGAACAATCGCCGCGGTCAACCCGCAAGCCGGTGAGCGCTGCTGCACCGCCTCGACCAGCGTCTTGCCCATGCGCCCGGCAGCGCCCATTACGGCTATACGTCGCATATTCACTTCCTTACAGGTCGCCGAAGAAGCGCTTCACGCCATCGAAAAAGCCCGTGGTTTTCGGCGAATGGGAGTCATCACCTTCCAACGAGCTGCGGAACTCTTCAAGCAATTCACGCTGACGACGGCCCAGATTAACCGGAGTCTCCACCGCTACACGGCACATCAGGTCACCAGCACCGCCACCGCGCACCGGCGCAACGCCTTTGCCACGGATACGGAACTGCTTGCCGGTCTGCGTCCCCTCAGGAATCTTGAGCTTGACTCGACCATCAAGCGTCGGGATCTCCAGCTCACCACCCAATGCAGCATCGACAAAGCTGATCGGCACTTCGCAGAACAGGTGCTTGCCATCGCGCTGGAAAATCGAGTGCTCGCGCACATTGATCACCACATACAGGTCGCCTGTAGGACCACCCTGAGTCCCCGCCTCGCCTTCGCCCGACAGACGAATGCGATCACCTGTGTCCACACCCGCCGGCACTTTCACCGAGAGGGTCTTGTACTCTTCGACACGGCCTTCGCCGTGGCAGGAATCGCACGGATCGGAAATGATCTTGCCCTGGCCATGGCAACGCGGGCAGGTCTGCTGCACCGAGAAGAAGCCCTGCTGCATACGCACCTGGCCGATACCGCCGCAGGTTGGGCAAGTGATCGGAGAGGAGCCTTTCTTGGCGCCCGAACCGTCGCATGGCTTGCAATTGACCAGCGTCGGCACACGGATATTGACGGTGGTGCCGCGTACGGCCTCCTCCAGATTCAGCTCCAGGGTGTAACGCAAGTCGCTGCCACGCTGGGCACCGCCGCGTTGGCCGCCACGGCCACCACCGAAGAAGTCGCTGAATACATCACCGAAAATATCGGAAAAGTTCTGACCACCAAAACCGGCACCGCCGCCACCCATACTTGGGTCGACACCGGCATGACCATACTGGTCGTAGGCCGCACGCTTGTTGGGATCAGACAGGCATTCGTAGGCCTCGTTGGCCTCTTTGAACATCTCTTCGGATTCTTTGCTATCCGGATTACGGTCCGGGTGGTGCTTCATCGCCAGGCGACGGTAAGCCTTTTTCAGGTCCGCCTCGCTGGAACCGCGCTCAACACCCAATACTTCGTAATAGTCACGCTTTGCCATAAGTCTTTGCACTCTTAAGGACGTTCGGCCAGACCCTCCTGAGCCTTGCCAAACTCGTTGAGCCCCAATACAGGCCCGGACCCAACTCACGTCAATTCAACGATCCTGGTCATTACTGCTTTTAGCCAGGGACCCGGCCAAAAACGCGGTGACTTTCGCCCGGAAAGCAGGAGCATTCCCAGTCACACCGCCAACATCCGACCCTTGTCGCATGTTGTAAAAATTCACATACCCCAGACACGCCAACGCGGGAGCAAGCTCCCGCGCGGCGACATCCTACCAGTCACCGCTTGATAGCGGTCAACCGGGCGACCAACTTACTTGTGGTCTTTGACTTCTTCGAACTCGGCATCGACAACGTCGTCGTGCTTGGCTTCAGGCTCTGCGTGTTGTGCAGCACCCTCTGCCGGCTGGCCTTGCTCGGCGTACATTTTCTGAGCAACTGGCGCGGAGACCTTCGACAGCTCCTCAACCTTGGCTTCGATGGCAGCCTTGTCGTCGCCTTTAACAGCGGCTTCCAGGGCAACCAAAGCGGCTTCGATTGCAGTTTTCTCTTCGGCAGTCACTTTATCGCCAGCTTCAGCGATCATTTTGCGCGTCGAGTGAACCAATGCATCACCTTGGTTACGGGCACCGGCCAGCTCTTCAAACTTCTTGTCAGCCTCGGCATTGGTTTCAGCATCACGAATCATCTGTTGAATTTCTTCATCAGACAGACCGGAGTTGGCCTTGATGGTGATCTTCTGCTCTTTGCCAGTGGCCTTGTCTTTAGCACCTACGTGCAAGATGCCGTTGGCGTCGATGTCGAAGGTCACTTCAATTTGTGGCACGCCACGTGGTGCTGGTGGAATCTCAGCCAGGTCGAACTTGCCCAAGGACTTGTTCTGAGCGGCTTGCTTACGCTCACCTTGCAGTACGTGAATGGTCACGGCGCCCTGGTTGTCGTCGGCAGTCGAGAACACTTGCGATTTCTTGGTAGGAATCGTGGTGTTTTTCTCGATCAGCGCGGTCATCACGCCACCCATGGTTTCGATACCCAGGGTCAGCGGGCTGACGTCCAGCAGCAGCACGTCTTTCACGTCGCCGGCCAGTACCGCACCCTGGATAGCAGCACCCATGGCAACGGCTTCGTCCGGGTTCACGTCTTTACGTGCTTCTTTACCGAAGAACTCGGTGACCAGCTTCTGAACCAGTGGCATACGGGTCTGACCGCCTACCAGGATCACGTCGTTGATCGAACCAACGTCGATACCCGAGTCTTTCAGCGCGATGCGGCAAGGCTCGATGGTGCGTTGAACCAGGTCTTCAACCAGCGCTTCCAGCTTGGAGCGCGAGATCTTCACGTTCAAGTGCTTAGGACCGGTAGCGTCTGCAGTGATGTACGGCAGGTTCACGTCGGTCGACTGAGCGGAAGACAGCTCGATCTTGGCTTTCTCGGCAGCTTCTTTCAGGCGCTGCATCGCCAGCGGGTCACCCTTGAGGTTCATGCCGCTTTCTTTCTTGAATTCGTCAACGAGGTAGTCGATCAGACGAATGTCAAAGTCTTCACCACCCAGGAAAGTGTCACCGTTGGTGGCCAACACTTCGAACTGGTGCTCGCCATCAACTTCAGCGATCTCGATCACGGAGACGTCAAACGTACCGCCACCCAGGTCGTAAACGATCACGGTGTGGTCGCCCTTGGCCTTGTCCATACCGTAAGCCAGAGCAGCTGCGGTCGGTTCGTTGATGATACGTTTAACGTCCAGACCCGCGATGCGGCCGGCGTCTTTGGTCGCCTGGCGCTGGCTGTCGTTGAAGTAGGCCGGAACGGTAATCACCGCCTCAGTCACTGCTTCACCGAGGTAGTCTTCCGCAGTTTTCTTCATCTTTTTCAAGATTTCAGCCGAGATTTGCGGCGGCGACATTTTCTGGCCGTTTACTTCAACCCACGCGTCACCGTTGTCAGCCTTGGCGATTTTGTAAGGGACCATCTTGATGTCTTTCTGTACGACTTCTTCGTCGAACTTACGACCGATCAGACGCTTCACCGCATACAGGGTGTTGTGCGGATTGGTCACAGCCTGACGCTTGGCCGACTGACCGACGAGGATTTCACCGTCGTTGGCGTAAGCAATGATCGACGGCGTGGTACGCGCGCCTTCGGCGTTTTCGATAACTTTTGCAACGCCGTTTTCCAGCACGGAGACGCAGGAGTTGGTAGTCCCCAGGTCGATACCGATAATTTTGCCCATGATTTACTCTCCCGAAACATGAATTTGGTTGCCGCAGCAGTGGTGGCTAACTGCGGTAGCACTTAAACGCTTGACTTATAAATGGGGGCCTTGCGGCGGATTTCAAGCCTGCTCATCAATAGAAGGTGCAACAGGTGCAGGAGCCTTGCTCACCACCACCATTGCCGGGCGCAGCAAGCGACCGTTGAGCTGATAACCCTTCTGGAACACTTTCAATACGCTGTTCGGCTCAAGGTCATGGCTTTCCTGCATGGCCATAGCCTGGTGATGCTCTGCATTGAACGGCTCGCCGCCTTGCGGATCGATGGCCTCCAACTGATAACGCTTCAGGGTGTCCTGGAACATTTTCAGGGTCAGCTCGATCCCTTCGCGCATCGGGCGAATGTTTTCGTCGGCCGGGTTGGACAATTCAAGGCCACGTTCCAGGCTGTCGATAATCGGCAGCAGGTCATTGGCGAATTTTTCCAACGCGAATTTGTGAGCCTTTTCGACATCCTGCTCGGCGCGGCGGCGGACGTTCTGCAGATCGGCAGCAACACGCAAAGACTGATCCTGCGCAGCGGCCAATTGCTCTTCGAGCACTTGCACACGAGTTGCCAGTTCATCACCGGCAGCCGAATTGGCGTCTGGAGTTTGCGTATCCTGCGTCTGTTCGTCAGCCATAGATTTCTCCTTTCAAAATCATGCGCGAACTAAACTCGCGCTTCTGTTCCGGTATATGGGGCCACAATTTCCAGGTTCAAGGGCGCAGGCGCTTCCATAAGCCTTTCACTTGCGCCAGATCAATTTCTGAGCAGTCATTCCCAATTGCGCTAATAAAGTCATTCGATCAAGCAAATTGAGCTAAGCGCCAGGATTGTCAGCCCTAAACAAAACACTGTATAAATAACCAGACCTAACGCCTGGGAGCGGCCGTCATGCTCGTGCACCTGTCTGTACATAACTACGCCATCGTTGAACATCTGGATCTCGAACTGGATCGCGGGATGAGCGTAATCACAGGCGAAACCGGCGCCGGTAAATCGATCATGCTCGACGCCTTGGGCCTGACCCTTGGCGACCGTGCCGATAGCGGCGTGGTGCGCCCAGGCGCGGACAAGGCCGATATACTGGCCACCTTTGACCTGGCAGATATTCCCGAAGCCGAAGCCTGGCTGGCCGAGCGCGACCTTAATAATGAAGGCCCATGCATCCTGCGCCGAGTCATCACCGCAGAAGGACGCTCACGCGGCTACATCAACGGCACGCCTTGCCCCCTTGGCGACTTGAAAGCCCTCGGCGAATTGCTGATCGATATCCACAGCCAGCATGAACACCAATCCCTGCTGAAAACCGATACCCATCGCCGTTTGCTCGATGAGTACGCCGGTGCCACCGATCTGGCCCGACAAGTACAACTTGCCGCCCAGCGCTGGAGACAGACACGCCAGGAGCTGGAGCGGCTCTCCAACTCCGGCGACGAACAACGCGCTCGTCACCAGCTGCTCAGCTATCAGCTCGAAGAGCTCGAAAGCCTGGGCCTGGGAGAAACCGAGCTGGAGCAGTTGGAACAGGAACACAAGAACCTGACCAACGCCGAAACCCTGCTGGGTATCTGCCGGCAAGTGGTGGAGCAATGCAGCGAAAGCGATTCCGGCAACGTGCTCAATGCACTGACCGCCAGCCTCAATCGCCTATCCAGCGTGAACAATGCATCCGGCTCGCTGAACGAAGCCACAACGTTACTGACCAGCGCACAGATCCAGGTTGAAGAAGCCGTGGGAGAGCTCAACCGCTTTCTCGACCACTTCGATGCCGACCCAGCCCGCCTGCAGGAAATAGAGGAACGCCTGGATACCATCTACACCCTGGCACGCAAACATCGCATTCAGCCGACCGAAGTGGCGACGATGCAGCAAAAGCTGCTGGATGAAATCGAAACCCTTAACGCCAACGACGAATCCATTGAGCGACTGGGCGATGAACTCGCCTCTTTCGCCCGACATTACCAAGAAAAGGCCCGCGAGCTGAGCGACCTGCGCCAGCAAGCAGCCACAAGCCTGGCCAGCGCCGTAGAGCAGGAAATTCAGCGCCTTGGCATGCCTGGCGGGCGCTTTACCATCGAACTGCGCACCAACACCAGCAATGAACTACAACCTCACGGCCTGGAACAGGTGGAACTGCTGGTGAGTGCCAACCCTGGGCAGCCGCTCAAGGCACTGGCGAAAGTGGCGTCCGGTGGCGAACTGTCGCGGATCAGCCTGGCAATTCAGGTGATTACCGCCCAGACATCACGGGTACCCACGCTGGTATTCGATGAAGTGGACGTTGGTATTGGCGGGCCGACCGCAGAGATTGTTGGCCAATTGTTGCGCCGACTAGGGGATCGTGGCCAGGTACTGACGGTGACTCACTTACCGCAAGTGGCGGCTCAAGGGCATCAGCATTTGTTTGTGCATAAAGTAAGAGGCAGCGATGCGACGCACACGGCCGTGTCCAAGCTGAACAAGTCGGAACGCGTAGAAGAAGTGGCGCGGATGCTGGGCGGTATCGACCTGACCAAGGAGTCCCTGGCCCACGCGAAGAAAATGGTCGTGGCTACCAAGGCCTGAACCGAGCATTTTTCGCTCTCTTTTCTCTACTATAGAAAGCACGAAGGCGACCCTAGGGTCGCCTTCTATCGTTTCGCAGAGCAAATCTGCGTCGATTTTTACTTTTTCTTACGGATGTACAGCACCAGATTATGGTCCACCAAATCGAACCCATGCTGCTCAGCGATAGTGTGCTGGAGCTTCTCGATTTCCGGACTGGTGAACTCGATAACCTCATTGGTATCCAGGTCAACCATGTGGTCGTGATGACCGCCGTCAGCCAATTCGAACACTGCATGACCGCCGTCGAAATTATGACGAACCACCAGCCCTGCGGCTTCAAACTGGGTCAGCACACGGTAAACCGTGGCCAGGCCAACGTCCTCGTTAGACTCCATCAGCGCCTTGTAAACATCTTCGGCACTCATGTGGCGCTGCTCAGCAGAATCGAGCATTTGTAGAATCTTGACTCGTGGCAGAGTCACTTTAAGACCGGCTTTGCGTAGTTCGCTATTTTCAACCATGGTTAGCTTTCTCGCGGATGCTGCTTCGCAGCTTCTCTTAATACGGGTATGATCGGCGTTTACGTTGTCCCAGCCAAGATAGTGGAAGTCGCCCACCGATGCAAAACACCAAGCTCTTGCTAACCAGTTTCACCCTTGTGGGACTGCTCGCACTCGCCGGTTGTTCATTCCCCGGGGTTTACAAAATCGACATCCAGCAGGGCAATGTCGTCACGCAGGACATGATAGACCAGTTACGTCCGGGAATGACCCGACGGCAAGTACGGTTTATCATGGGCAACCCCCTGCTGACCGACACTTTTCATGCCGATCGCTGGGATTATCTCTACAGCATCCAGCCAGGTGGCGGTGAGCGCCAGCAGGAACGCGTCAGCGTCATCTTCAATGGCAATGACCAGCTTGTCAGCCTGTCCGGTGACTTCATGCCCGGTGTAAGCCGTGATGAAGCCTTGCTGGGCAAGGACAACGGCACCAATGTGACTGCGCCCGCGCAGGAAGCAGAGAAGCCGAAGTCCGAGGTACCGGCCAAGCCAGGCTCGTTGCTGGATCAGATCCAGAAGGACGTGGATGGCGTGCAAACCGTTCCGGTCCCGACGCCACAGCCTCTGGACACCGCCCCGCAATAATTTTGCGGCGCGCAACAAAAAGCCCGGCATGCCGGGCTTTTTGTTGCCTGTCGATTGGCAACGTTATGAAGGTTGTTGCCTGGCCATCGCGGCCTTGGCCGCGCGCAGCCTGCGCACTTCCTTGGGGTCTGCCAGCAACGGCCGGTAAATCTCAATTCGATCACCCGACTGCACAGCACGCACATCCGCGTCCGCAACCACCTTGCCAAAAATCCCCAAAGGGCAATCAGCCAATACCAGCCCCGGAAATTGCACTGCAATGCCCGATGCCTGCACCGCCACCCTCAGGCTTGTGCCCGCAGGCACCGTCACCGCCAACAAGACCTGGCGATCCTCGGCGGCATACACCACTTCAATCTCAACCATGCAGTTGCTTGGCCCGCTGACAGAATGCATCGACCAGCGTATTAGCCGCCTGGTTAAACAATGGCCCCAACGTCGCGCGCACAATTGGGCCCGCATAATCAAATGACAGGTCGAGGCTGATCTTGCAGGCCTTGTCGGTCAGTGCCTTGAACACCCACACCCCATGCAACTGGGTGAATGGCCCTTCCTGCAGATTCATTTCAATGGATTTCCCAGGCACCAGCACATTGCGCGTAACAAAGTGCTGGCTAAGACCGCCCTTGGCCACCCCAACACTGGCAACCATGTGCTCATCACTGCCTTCCAGTACCTCGGCAGTGGAGCACCAAGGCAGGAATTCCGGGTAACGCGCAACGTCGTTGACCAGGTCATAGAGCGCCTGCGCCGGATAAGGCAGTAAGGCCGAACGTTGAATATGCGTCGTCATGTGAGCGTTATTTCCACTGCTGAAGCAAACATCGCGAAAGAACAGCCCGATCCGCGAGAGAAAAAAACCTAAGAACTGCCCGTATTGTCCGGGATTCGTCCAACACGCTCAAGCACGCAGGTTGACCGTAGCCGACACGCTCGCAACTCCCTATAATGCCGCCCCTATGGCTAAACAAAAGAAACACCCTACAGGGACCATCGCGCAAAATAAAAAGGCGCGACACGATTACTTCATCGAACATCGGTTCGAGGCTGGTCTGGTCCTGGCCGGCTGGGAAGTAAAGAGTCTGCGTGCCAGCAAGCTGCAACTGGTCGACAGCTACGTATTGCTCAAGGATGGCGAGGCATGGCTGCTGGGCAGTCATATCACCCCGCTGACGACCGCGAGCACCCACGTAATCGCCGACCCGGTGCGCACGCGCAAGCTATTGCTCAACGCCCGCGAACTGGAAAAGCTCGCTGCCGCCGTACAGCAGAAAGGCTATGCCTGCATCTGCCTGTCCTGGTACTGGAGCAAGCACCTGGTCAAGTGCGAGATCGCGCTCGGCAAGGGCAAAAAGGAATACGACAAGCGCGACACCGAGCGCGAACGCGACTCCAATCGTGAACTGCACCGTGCCGTGCGCAACAAGGGCAAGGAAGAGTAATCCTTGTGACACTGTAGCCTCGGGTGACTCACCCCGGGCTACATGCCTTTACGCCGCTCCGCCCGCGCCACGCGCTGAACTTCCTGACGCACCTCTTCCAACACTTCCTGCACATACAACAGGTGACGCGTTGAGACTTCCCGCGCCTGCTCGGCACGCCCCTCGATAATTGCCAGGTACAAATCTCGGTGCTGACTGATCAGCATGTCACGGGTCTCCGTACGCTGCTGGTACATGCCGCCGATGTTGGTCACCACGTTCCGCTTGAGCAGATCAAACAGTCCGCGAATGGTGTGCAGCAACACCGCGTTATGACTGGCCTCAGCGATGGCCAAGTGAAACCGCGCATCCGCCGCGCCCTCTTCCACCCGGCTGACCTCATCAACACGCGTATAGCAATCCTGTAACGCTTCAAAAGCCGACGTCAGCCGCTCACGGTCGACCTCGGTAGCCCGCAACGCCGCGTAATAGGCACAGGACGCTTCTAGAGTCTGACGAAACTCGAGCAAATCACGCTGAGCCTCCGGGTTATTTTCCAGCAGGTGCAGCAGCGGATCACTGAAGGTAGACCCCAGAGAATCCGCCACATAGTTACCGCCACCCTGACGACTGACCAACAGCCCCTTGGCCGCCAGCTTCTGAATCGCCTCACGCAACGAAGGGCGCGACACGCCAAACTGCTCAGCCAAAGCGCGCTCGGCCGGCAAGCGCTCGCCCGACTTCAGCGTGCCCTCGAGGATCATGCCCTCGAGCTGCTCGACAATATCGTCAGACAAACGGCGCTGACGCACCTGATCAAACCCCATAACTCACTCTCCACAATCCCGACCACTCGCCGGGGCCTCTATTCTGGCCTATCGCCGCGCTTGCGGCACCTATCAGAACGCCTTCGATAGACCCGAGCAGGACACCTCGGCTACGTCGCTACGACCAAAGTTTCGTCAGCGGCAAATTGACACAGCCACGCCAACACTTTTACTCTAGCCAACAGCGGCTGCAAATTGGTCTTACCAATTATCCAAGCTGACTAAACAGTGCCTGACCAACAACAATTAGGGGCCACCCCACATGCAAACCTGGCAACAGCTCTACAGCCCGCTCGGCAGCCTCGGCCTGTCCGCACTGGCCGCCGTCATTCCGATCGTATTCTTCTTCCTCGCCCTGGCCGTGTTTCGCCTCAAAGGCCACGTCGCCGGGAGTATTACGCTGGCATTGTCGATCCTGGTGGCAATCTTCGCCTTCAAGATGCCGGTCGACATGGCGCTGGCCGCCGCCGGTTATGGTTTTGCCTACGGCCTGTGGCCCATCGCATGGATCATCGTCGCCGCCGTTTTCCTCTACAAACTAACCGTCAAGAGCGGCCAATTTGAAATCATCCGCAGCTCGGTCCTGTCGATCACCGACGACCAGCGCCTTCAGGTGCTGTTGATCGGTTTCTGCTTCGGCGCGTTCCTCGAAGGTGCGGCCGGTTTCGGCGCCCCCGTGGCGATTACTGCCGCACTGCTGGTCGGCCTGGGTTTCAACCCGCTGTATGCCGCCGGCTTGTGCCTGATCGCCAACACCGCGCCTGTAGCCTTTGGCGCGCTGGGCATTCCGATCATCGTCGCCGGCCAAGTAACCGGCATTGATTCCTTCAAAATCGGCGCCATGGCCGGCCGCCAACTGCCGTTGCTGTCGCTGTTTGTACCGTTCTGGCTGGTGTTCATGATGGACGGCCTGCGCGGCGTTCGCGAAACCTGGCCGGCGGCGCTGGTGGCGGGCTTGAGCTTTGCCGTCACCCAATATTTCACGTCCAACTTCATCGGCCCGGAGCTGCCGGATATCACCTCGGCCCTTGTCAGCCTGGTAGCCCTGACCCTGTTTTTGAAAGTCTGGCAACCCAAGCGTGCCGCGGGCGCACAGATTGCGGGGGCCACCTCCGGGGCTGCGGTCACCGCCAGCATCGGCGGCTTCGGTCAGCCGCGCCAAACGGTCGCTTCGCCCTACGGCCTGGGGCAGATATTCAAGGCCTGGTCGCCGTTCCTGATACTGACCGTACTGGTCACCATTTGGACCCTCAAGCCATTCAAAGCGATGTTCGCTGCAGGTGGCGCGATGTACAGCTGGGTCTTCAACTTCGCGATCCCGCACCTGGATCAACTGGTCGTCAAGGTCGCCCCGATTGTCGCTAACCCGACGGCGATTCCGGCGGTGTTCAAACTGGACCCGATCTCTGCAACGGGCACCGCGATTTTCTTCTCCGCGCTGATCTCGATGCTGGTGCTCAAGATCGATGTAAAAACTGGTCTGACCACCTTAAAAGAAACCTTCTACGAATTGCGCTGGCCCATCCTGTCCATCGGCATGGTGCTGGCCTTCGCCTTCGTCACTAACTACTCGGGCATGTCCTCGACCATGGCGCTTGTGCTGGCAGCCACGGGTGCAGCCTTCCCGTTCTTTTCGCCTTTCCTTGGCTGGCTGGGGGTTTTCCTGACAGGCTCCGACACTTCGTCCAACGCCCTGTTCAGCTCGCTGCAAGCCACCACCGCGCACCAGATTGGCGTTAATGACGTGCTGCTGGTCGCCGCCAATACCAGCGGCGGCGTGACCGGCAAAATGATCTCGCCGCAATCGATCGCCGTGGCGTGCGCCGCGACCGGCCTGGTAGGCAAGGAATCCGATCTGTTCCGCTTTACCCTCAAGCACAGCCTGTTTTTCGCCACCATCGTCGGGCTGATCACCCTGGCGCAGGCCTACTGGTTCACCGGTATGCTGGTGCACTGAGACCTGCGCGCAATAGGGTAAGAATCGACGCCGGAACACGGTTCCGGCGTCTGCTATTTCTGGAGGACCGATGAGCCTGCCTGCTGCTTTTCTGAGCGACGCCGCACAACTGATTCCAAAAAATCGCCGCTTCGACGACCCACTTTCCACCCTCGCCTTCGGCACCGACGCCAGTTTTTACCGACTGATCCCACAGCTGGTGATTCGCGTGGAATCGGAAGAGGAAGTCGTGGCGCTGCTGCAACTCGCCCAGCGTGACCGCGTCCCCGTGACCTTCCGCGCGGCGGGCACCAGCTTGTCCGGCCAAGCCATCAGCGACTCGGTGCTGATCGTGCTGGGTGACAATTGGAATGGCCGCGAGATTCGCGGGCAAGGCACGCAGATCCGCCTGCAACCCGGCGTGATCGGCGCGCAAGCCAATGCCTGGCTGGCACCGTTCGGGCGCAAGATCGGGCCGGACCCGGCGTCGATCAATGCCTGCAAAATTGGCGGCATTGTTGCCAACAATGCCAGCGGCATGTGCTGCGGCACCGCGCAAAACACCTATCACACCCTGGCAGGTATCCGCCTGGTACTGGCGGACGGCAGCCGTCTGGATACCGAAGATGCAGCCAGCGTTGCTGCATTTCGCGAAGAGCACGGCGCACTGCTGGAGCGCCTGGCGAATCTGGGTCGCGAAACGCGGGCAAACGCTGCACTGGCTGCAAAAATCCGCCACAAATACCGTCTGAAAAACACCACAGGCCTGTCACTCAATGCTCTGGTGGATTTCGACGAGCCACTGGATATCCTCAGCCATCTGCTGGTGGGTTCCGAAGGCACCCTCGGTTTTATCAGCGCAGTGACTTACGACACCGTCATTGATCACCCGAACAAAGCATCGGCGCTGATTGTGTTCCCGGATGTCGAGACCTGCTGCAACGCGGTAACGGTGCTCAAAACTCAACCGGTGTCGGCCGTCGAGTTGCTGGACCGGCGCAGCATGCGCTCGGTACAGGACAAACCGGGCATGCCCGCTTTCGTACAGCAGCTATCGGAAAATGCCTGCGCACTGCTGATTGAATCCCGCGCCGCGTCGCCGGCGTTGCTGCATGAGCAACTGGGGCTGATCATGGCGTCCCTGGCTGCATTCCCTGTGGAAAAACAAGTCGACTTCACCGAAGACCCCGTAGAAAACGCCCGCCTGTGGGCTATCCGCAAAGACACCTTCCCGGCCGTTGGCGCGGTGCGTAAAACCGGCACCACGGTCATCATCGAAGACGTGACCTTCCCGGTCGAGCAACTGGCCACCGGTGTAAACCGCTTGATCGCGCTGTTCGACAAACATCACTACGACGAAGCCATCCTTTTCGGACATGCCCTGGAAGGCAATCTGCACTTTGTATTCACTCAAGGCTTCAATAGCAGCGAAGAAGTCGCACGCTATCAAGCGTTCATGGACGATGTCGCGCAACTGGTGGCGGTGGAATTTGGCGGCTCGCTGAAAGCCGAACACGGCACCGGCCGCAACATGGCACCGTTCGTTGAGCTGGAATGGGGCAGTGATGCCTATCAGCTGATGTGGCAGCTCAAACGCCTGCTCGACCCTAACGGCATTCTCAACCCCGACGTGGTGCTCAGCGAAGACCCGCAAATCCACCTCAAGCACCTCAAACCATTGCCCGCTGCCGACGAGCTTGTGGATAAGTGCATCGAATGTGGTTTCTGCGAGCCGGTCTGCCCATCGAAAGGTCTGACGTTGAGCCCACGCCAGCGCATTGTGATCTGGCGTGACATTCAGGCGAAGAAACGTGCGGGCGTCGATACCACCGAACTGGAAGCGGCCTATCACTATCAAGGCATCGACACCTGCGCCGCCACCGGGTTATGCGCCCAACGCTGCCCTGTAGGCATCAATACCGGCGACCTGGTGAAAAAACTCCGCGCACGCGATGCCGACCGTACGAAGACCGCCGATTGGCTCGCCAGCCATTTCGCCACGGCCATGCAAGGTGCGCGCTTCACCCTGCACGTCGCCAACGGTGCACGGATGCTCTTGGGCGCGCCACGCCTGGCCAAGCTGTCGGCCACACTGACCAGACTGTCCAAAGGGCAGATCCCGCAGTGGAGCAACGCCATGCCGCAGCCGGAAAAAGCCATTCGCTTCAGTCCGGCCGTGACAGACCCGCGCCCGCGCGTGGTCTACCTGGCGGCCTGTGTCTCACGCGCCATGGGCCCGGCAGCGGGTGATAAAGAGCAGATGTCGCTGTACGACAAAACCCGGGGTCTACTGGAAAAAGCCGGTTACCAAGTGGTCTTCCCCGACAACCAGGACAGCCTGTGCTGCGGCCAACCCTTTGCCTCCAAAGGCTACGCCGAACAGGCCGAGCACAAGCGCCAGGAACTGATCGGTGCCCTGCTCCATGCCAGCCGTGGCGGCCTCGACCCGATCTATTGCGACACCAGCCCCTGCACCCTGAGGCTGGTACAAGACCTCGGCGAAACGCGCCTGGACCTCTACGACCCGGTGCGCTTTATCCGCACCCACCTGATGGACCGCCTCGACTTCACGCCTCAGGAAGCCCCTATTGCTGTGCACGTCACTTGTAGCACTCAACACCTGGGCGAGAGCCAGGCATTGATTGATCTCGCGCGGCGCTGCGCCAAAACCGTGGTGATTCCGGAAGGCATCCACTGCTGCGGATTTGCCGGCGACAAAGGCTTCACCACGCCGGAACTCAACGCCCACTCACTGCGATCACTCAAGGACGCGGTGCAATATTGCAGCGAGGGCATCTCCACCAGCCGAACCTGCGAGATAGGCTTGAGCCAGCATGGCGGCATCGATTACCACGGGTTGGTGTATCTCGTGGACCGGGTCACCCAGGCCCGCGCACATTAAACCTGCAAAAAAACAGAACCCCTGCGCGCCGGCGTAGTCATCTGCATAGGCCTCGGCGAACGAGGCTCATCAGTGATGTCGCTGGCAGCCGTTGAACGCCAGCAGCCTCGAGCCCTTTTTCGCAAGGAGATACCCTATGAAGCGTTCCGCTCTTGCTGGTTTGTTCGTTACCGCTGCGATCATGGCCTCCCCTGTTTTCGCTGCAGGTGAGCCTGACCTGTGCAGAATCAATCTGGACAAAATCAACAACGGCAAAGCATTGCTAGCCACCGACACCAGCGGCAAAAGCGGCGAAATCGACACCGCCGTCTCCCAAGCCAAGGCAGCCCACGCAGCCGGTGATGACAAGAAGTGCATCGAGATCACGTCCAAAGCACTGCAGGATATGCAGAACAGCGAAAAAGGCGGCCAATAAGCGCTTCACTCGGTCGCGGCCAACCTTCGGGTTGGCCTTCTGCGAGCGTTTGGCGTACACTGCACAGGCTTGTCACTCAACAAGAAACAACGAGTTACAAGCACGGGGCCGTTTAGGATTCGACGCCGGTCGCGAAACTTTAGGTGCATGCCGAGTTGGTAACAGAACTCGTAAATCCACTGTTGCAACTTCTTATAGTTGCCAATGACGAAAACTACGGCCAGGAATTCGCTCTCGCTGCGTAAGCAGCCTTAGCCCTGAGCTTCTGGTACCTTCGGGTCCAGCAATCACCAGGGGATGTCTGTAAACCCAAAGTGATTGTCATATAGAACAGAATCGCCGTGCAGTACGTTGTGGACGAAGCGGCTAAAACTTACACAACTCGCCCAAAGCACCCTGCCCTTCGGGTCGCTGAGGGTTAACTTAATAGAAACGGCTACGCATGTAGTACCGACAGCGGAGTACTGGCGGACGGGGGTTCAAATCCCCCCGGCTCCACCAATTCGAAGCATCGACAAAACCCGCCTAGTGCGGGTTTTGTTGTTTCTCGAGGATGGAAAGCCCAACCGGCGGGCCTTCGGATTTTTCCTTCAAGATGTCCCGCTGTCAGTGAACCAGCTCCCCTCCACCCACGCGGCTACCTCCCCCAGTCGACGTAAAACCTGCCGCCGGGTTTAGCCACTCGGCAATATCACGGCCTGCAACACCCACATCCGCTCAGCACCTGCTGGACCGCGTTACGGCGGCTGTGCGTGAGGCACTTTCGGATGCACTGGGTTCCTTGATTCCTGGTCTGCTAACCCGCGTACAGTTGCCACCCTGTTTCGATCAGCAGGGCGAGACGCCTCACAACGCCTCGCCCGCTGGAATCCCCTCACACTTCCCATTACCCTGACCGCCTTTATCAGACAACCGGAAGTCCGATACCCGTGCTCAAGCCCTTCGCTGTCATCGCCCTCGCCTGCGCGCCCTTGCTCACCCACGCTGCCGACCTGGCAGGTGTGTGGAAAGGCACCTTGGGTAAATCCGCCGTTACGGCCTGTTTTAATGGTGCCCATGGCGCCAACGGCAGTTATTACTACCAGCGCATCCTCACCCCCATCCAACTGACTCAGGCCAACGCCAGTGAACCGTGGGCCGAAGAAGGCAACACGGGTTTCTGGCAGCTGGATGAGCCCCAAGGTGACACGCTGACGGGAACCTGGAGCAAAAACCCGGGGGGCAAAGACCTGGCATTGCTGCTGAAACGGGCGGATACGGAAAGCTGCGCCAGCGACGCCTATAACACGCCACTCGAGGCGGTGCCGCCGAAGGTGACGGTCGAGAAGAAGTCCTTTGGCGAGCACGCCTACCAAGTGCACACCCAAGGTGGGCAGGTCACCTTGAAGCTCGAAGGCGAAGGGCCGGCTATCGAGAAGATCAACCGCGACCTCGCGCGGTTAGCGGTTAGCCCGGACGGCCAGGCCGACTTCTATCGTGAGCGGCGCAATGCACTGGACCAGAGCGGCGGCACGACCACCAGTGAGATTACGGTGGAGCCGTTTTACTGGTCCTCGCAATGGATCACGGTGCGGTTCTACCGCTGGACGGCAGGTTATGGACGCGGCGGTATCAGTTGGGGCCTGCACAGCTGGAACCTGCAAACCGGCGACAGCGTCGACCCGTGGACGTGGCTCGGCGGGCAGCAGGAATGGTACGACGCCTACTCCGGCCAGGTGAAATTGCCCACCCCATTCAGCGACTGGCTGGCCAAGCAAACCACCACCGACGAAGGCTGCCCGGCGGTGACCAGCTACTCCACCTTCGACCTGAGCTTCAACACCCAAGGCCTGCAACTTTCAACGCCCGCCACCGGCGACGGCTGCGACAACGCGTTGAGTTTCACCTGGGCGCAATTGGAACCGGTGCTGACCGAGCCAGGCAAAGCGGCGCTGCCAAGCTTAAAACGGCCGTGAATACCCGGCTCAGCGAGCCTTACAAAAACCCCACATTCATTCACGAAATATTAAGAATCCGTTACATATACTAGCCGATCGCCACGGCCGTTCCCCCGAACGGCCCCTTGCCCCGGTAGCCAGAACCTATGACGCGTCCCGTTTCTCTGCTGCTCCTTCTCGTTGGTGTGTTGTTCTTCTTCGCCCTTGGCAGTCATGAGCTGCAAGGCTCCACCGAAGCCCGCGTTGCCGGGATCGCCATGGCCATGCACCTGGACAATGACTGGGTTATCCCACGCCTGTTTCGTGAGCCGTTCCTTGAAAAACCACCCCTGAGCCTTTGGTTGGATGCCGGAGCGATTCGCCTGTTCGGTGGCACAACGTGGGCGGTGCGCTTGGCGTCAGCGTTTGCCGGGCTGTTCAGCGTGATGCTGTTTTACGCAATGCTGCGCAAGTTCGGGCGGCCACAGACTATGGCGTTCTGCGCGGCGCTGATCCTCGCAACCATGGCCAGTTACTGGGGCAACGTGCGCGGCGTGGGTGAGGATTCATTGCTCAGCCTCGGTGTGACCACTGCGTTGCTGGCGTTCTACCAGGCCGTGCGGCCCGAGCGTCAAGGTTCCAGTGTTTGGGCGTGGGCGTTGTTTACCGTCGGGATGGCCATCGCGACGTTGAGCAAAGGCGTGCTCGGCCTGGCGATGCCGGGCATTGTGATTTTTGTGTACCTGCTCAGCACCAGCGTAATGGACAAGCGCCTGCGCATCGGCGACTGGCTCAAGCCTGGGCTATTCACGCTGCTGGCGCTGGTGCCGCTGCTGATCTGGCTGGGCTTTCTGTTCCAGCGTGGCGGCATGCAGGCCGTGGCCGAAGTGTTGTGGACCAACAGCGTCGGGCGTTTCAGCGGCTCGTTTGTCGAAGCCGGGCACTACGAACCGTTCTATTACTACATTGCAAAACTGCCCGAGGCCTTCCTGCCCTGGAACATTCTGGTGTACCTGGGCCTGTGGCATTTCCGCAAAAGCCTGGTACGTAACCGCTACCGCCTGTTTTTCAGCGTGTGGCTGGTGGCGCAATTCACCCTGCTGACCCTGGCGTCCAGCAAGCGCGTGGTTTACCTGATGGCACTGACACCGGCAGCCGCCGTACTTGCAGCGGAATATGCAGGGGTGCTGTTGGAATGGCTCAAAGCGCATAAACCGGCGCTGTACCGTTATCACCGCGGCGTGATCAGCGGTGTGTTCACGCTGTTGATCGTCAGTTACATGACGGCCGCCTTCTGGTTTGCACCAAAAGCTGACTTGCGCGAGTCCTTCGTACCGGTGGTCAGTCAGGCCAAGGCTTATCAAACCGAAGGCAAGGAGGTGGTGCTGTTCCAGCCCAACGAACGCATCGCCGGGGCCAGCGTGTTCTATCTGCAGGGCTATTTGCCGATCCTGCAAACCGAAGCTGAGCTGCGTAGTTTTCTTGCAGCCAAGCCCGGCAACATGGCGCTGCTGGACCGCCCCGAGCAACTGGCTGAGAAGGTCAGCGTGATCAAGCAGATGGCAATCGGTCGCCAGCCTTACTACTTCGTCGAGCAGTAAGGCCGGCGCCGGGCATCAGTGCTTGGTGACTTTGTCCAGGTAACCCATGGCGAACGCCGAGATCACGAAGGTCATGTGGATGATCACGTACCACATCAAATGCTGCGGATCGACGTTCTTGGCGTCCATGAAGATGCGCAGCAGGTGAATGGACGAAATCGCCACGATGGAGGCTGCCACCTTCATCTTCAGTGACGAGGAGTCCATGGTGCCCAGCCAGTTGAGCTTTTCCTTATCCTCATCGATATCCAGCTGCGAGACAAAGTTCTCGTAGCCGGAGATCATCACCATCACCAACAAGCCACCGACCAGCGCCATATCGATCAACGACAGCAGCACCAGGATCAGTTCCGACTCGGCCATCGAGAACACGCTCGGCAGCAGGTGAATCACTTCCTGGAAAAATTTCAGCGCCAGCGCCAGCAACCCCAGGGACAGGCCGAAATAGATCGGGGCCAGCAGCCAACGCGAGGCGTACATAGCATTTTCAATAAAGCGTTCCATCGGATCTCACACAGCGTGGCTAAAAATGGCGGCGAGTATACCAGCCGCTACCAAACACCTGTAACCGCGAGAAAACTGACCTGGGCGGCATCTGTAAGAGAATTTTTCTGCTAGTGTCGAGTCCATTAACTCGGCTCGATGATGTCGGACAGGAAGATTCAGATGATGGATGTGCGATCCCCTTTGGCCACAATCGGCCTGTGTGCGGCGTTGCTGATGGCCGGCGGCTGCTCTCCCAAAGAAGAGCAGAAGCAGGTCACCCTCGAAGAAAAAACCGCGAAATTCGAACAGTCACTGGACACCATTCAAGACCCCAAACTCAGAGATGCCATCGCCGACCTCGGCGGCTCGCTGCTGTTGCTGGAGCGGGCGCGCGTCAAACTCGCCAACAAGCCCATCGAAGCCGAATACGGCGAAGACACCCTCGCCCTGCTCAAGCACTACCCCACGCCCCAAGCCTTGGTGGACACCTACATCAATGGCCTGTTCGTGCTGCGCAAAGCGTCACACTCCGACTACCTGACGGATTTGCAGCCGGTGTTCCCGTTCAACTTCAACACCCCGGACCAGTTCCCCTTCCCCCACGGCCTGGAATGGCAGTCGGTGACCTTGAGCAACAATAAAGTCATCCCCTTTCAGCCGGAATGGTCGGAAACCGATCCAGGCATCCAACTGAGCCCGAGCAGTTCCAACCTGACCAACCCCGATGACCTGACCGTGACTTACCCGTTCATCGAGGGTATCGAGACCGACAACAAGAGCCAGCCGCAGCCCGTCAGCCTCAAGGGCGCGGTTGAAGTGGTCGCGCCAGGCAAGGTGCTGACGTTCGACTTGTCGAAAAAAGACGTGGGCCACAAACGCACCGAGGGCAATATCACCCTCAACCTGCTGCTGCTTGAGAAAAACTACGCCGAGATCGAACTGACCAACAGCGAGCCGCTCGCACCGGAGGTCGGCGACGAATCACCGAACCCCTTACTGGTACAGGCACGTGACAGTACCGGGCAATTTCTCACCCGCTCGGGCTCGATCAACGAGAATGCTGCGCAAGTGGCGTTCTACGAGAAACAACTGGCCGAGATGCAAAAACAGACGACCTGGTCGGATGCCTTTGAAAAGCAACTGACGGACGAGCAAAAAGCCTTCGAACATAAACAAGGCAGCCACTACGCCAAGGTGTATTTCAATGGCCTGATCGACACCCTGCAGGTCGATGTACTGGACTTCTCCAAGGCCACGCTCACCCGCAAGGACCTCGACCTGCCGGTGATGCGCTTCGACAAGAACAGCCTGCAGAAGACCGTGCAAGCCCTGCCGATGCCGGTCACGGTGTATGACGACGGCGCCGCCAGTTGGCTCAAAGACGCCGCGATGACCGAGGACCAGCTGAAAAAAAGCGTGACGATCAGCCAGTCGACCGAAGACGCCAGTGCCGCGAAAATCGTGTTTGACCACCCTTTCACGTTCAATGACGATCTGGTCGGCGCTGATCGCAACAGCGGCGAGTCGCCCATTACCTTCTTCACAGCGGACGACAAAGGCGAACGCGGCGAGCCCATCGAGTTGCCGACCGAAGCCTTCGAGTTGAACGCAGGCAGCGGCACGCTCACTTACGACCTCAACCTCTTCCCGGAAAACCCGGCCTTTGTGGTGGGCTCGGTACCGCTGTTCCTGGCCACGATCGAAAAAGCCACGATTGACGTGGGCAAGCTGCCTAAAGGCCTGTCGCTGAAGGACAACGCGCTGATTGTCGATCAAAAAGAGTTCCCCGCCGACAGCTGGCGTTTCTACGCCAAGGACGCGAGCGGCAACTATCTCAAGGAAATTCTCGGTGTGAGCCACCGCGCCGAGGAGTACGGCACGGCGCTGTTTGACGTGTTTTATTTCTACGGCCAGCCGACGACGCTGGAAAGCTACCAGCGCACCGACCTCGGCACCGTGCAATACGGTTTTGAAGTGAAGCTGGACAAACCCGAAAGCAAATAATGCTCAGTGATGGGTATCACTGACCGTCTGGGCTCGCCCACCATTGAGTTGTCGCAGATGTGCCTGCAAGTGCAGGCACCAGATCTGCGGGTCATCGGCCAGCGCATACCCGTGCAGGGTCAGGCTTTCAACAATCGATTGCAGGATGGTTTCTGCCACGAAGGGCCCATGAAACGGGCCTTGGGACTTGATGGTGGAAGGCTGTTCGCCGGTCATTCCAGCGGCAAACAACAACGTCCACATCCCGTTATCCCCCGCGAGAGGGCGAATGGAGCATTCGATACGGGTAACCAGGCCCAAACATTGGCGGGTAAGGCAAAGGTTGCGCGGCATGGCGGCGACCCTCGGTAGATCGGTGTTCAACCTCGCGCGTGGCGAAGCTGTCTCTGTCCAGCGACTCCTGTAGATATCCCTTAAGCTCAGAATAGAATAAAACCAGTACAAACCAAGGCTGTAGGGACCAACGGGCGTTGGTCCCTGAGAGGCGAGTCAAAAATGTGGCGTTTTTAACAATTTTCCGAATACACCACTGTTCCAATGTGGGAGCTGGCTTGCCTGCGATGACTGACTTACAGCCAACATTTCTACTGACTGACACACCGCTATCGCAGGCAAGCCAGCTCCCACACTTACCGAGCTGCCACAAAAAATCAGCTCGGCTTGGCTTCCGCCAACGCCTGCTGCGCCAGCTCCTTCTCCGCTTCCTTCAAGTCGTCCTCGCTGATCATCTCGGCAATTGCGCGCAAACGCTCCACCACGCGCGCATTCACCGTGCCTTCCGGGAATTGCCCCTCTTCGTCCGGCTCACCGGCCGGCTCACCGACCAACAAGCTCAACGCCTCATCCGCCTGACGCACGGCGTAGATGTGGAACTGCCCGTCGCGCACGGCCTGCAGCACCTTCTCGTCGAGCATCAACGTAGCGACGTTGGCTTGCGGAATGATCGCACCCTGCTCGCCGGTCAACCCGCGCGCTTCGCACAGGCGGAAGAAGCCTTCGATCTTCTCGTTGACCCCACCCACCGCCTGCACTTCGCCAAACTGGTTGATCGAGCCGGTGATGGCAAAGCACTGCTTGAGCGGCGTCTTCGATAACGCCGAAATCAGGGTGCACGCCTCGCCCAGGGAGGCACTGTCGCCGTCCACATAACCGTAGGACTGCTCCAGCGCGATACTCGCCGAGATCGCCAGCGGGAATTCCTGGGCATAACGGCTGCCCAGGTAACCGGTAAGGATCATCACGCCTTTGGAGTGAATCGGCTGGCCAAGGTTAACCTCGCGCTCGATGTCGACAATGCCACTGCCGCCCGGGTACACCGTGGCGGAAATCCGCGCCGGTACGCCGAAGGCCGAGTCGCCGACTTCCAGCACCGTCAGCCCGTTGCATTTGCCCACGGCCGCACCGGCGGTATCGATCAGGATGACCCCGGCGAGCATGTCGTCGAGAATCCGCGCCGACACACGCCCGGTACGCGTGGCCTTGGCCTTGAGCGCGCGTTCGATATGCCCGGCATCGGTCATCTCATCGCCCGCCAGATGGCGAATGAAATCCGCCTCGCTCACCAGCTGGAACAAATCGCCGATACGCGCCGACAAACGCCCCTGGTGTTCCGCCAGGCGTGCGCTGTAGGTCGCCAGACGCGCCACTGCGTCCGACGTCAGCGGCGCCATGCCTTCTTCCGAGGTGCGGGTTTTGAGCAACTGGGCGAACTGCTCCAGGCTCTCGTCCACCATCGGGATGTCTTCGTCGAAATCCACCAGTACGCGGAACATCTCCTGGAAGTCCGGATCGGCATCCTGCAACGCGTAGTACAACTGGCGCGAACCGATAATGATGACCTTGACCTGCAACGGAATCATTTGCGGGTTGAGGGTCACGGTGGCCAGGCGGCCGAGCTCGCCCAGTGGCGATTCCATCTTCAGTTTGCGCGACTGCAGGGAACGCTTGAGGGCGTCCCACACAAACGGCTCGCTGAGCATTTTTTCGGCTTCCAGAATCAGGAAACCGCCATTGGCACGGTGCAAAGCGCCCGGACGCAGCTGGCGATACGTGGTGTAGAGCGCGCCCTGGTCGGTGCTGTATTCGATACGGCCGAACAGGTTGTCGTAGGTCGGGTGCGGCTCAAACACTACCGGCGCACCGCCGTTGACCGGGTGGCCGACCACCAGGCTCGGGCAATATTGCTCTTCGAGCAGCTTGCGGGCCTGGGCGTCGGTCTTGGCGTCGTCCACCAGTTGCTCGACCACGGTTTTGAGCAGGTACACCTGCATGGCTTGCAGGTAACCGCAAACACCCGCGTTTTCCGCGTACTTTTCCGACAGCGGCGCCAGCAAAGGTTGCAGGGCCAGGGTGATGGTTTCTTCGTTGAACTGACGCAGTTGGTTGTTGGATTCACGCTTCCACTGCGGCAGGCTCGCCAGTTCTTCGTTAAGGCGTTCTTCCAGTTCGGAAATATCCGTGTGGAAACGCTCGCGATCAGCCTCTGGCAGTTGCGAGAACTCCGCTTCGTCCAGCGCTTTGCCGTCGAGCATCGGGGTGAAGGCGATGTTGGAGCTGTCGCGGTACAGCGCAACGTCCTTTTCCAGGGCCAGGCGTTCGATCACGTCCAACGCCTTGTCGTAACGCTGGTTGAAGGCGCGGTCGATGGCGCTTTTGCGCTGTTGATAGGTCGGGTGTTCGAAAACAGCGGGGAACGTAGCGACCAGGTTGTCGACCAACCCATTGATGTCGGCAATGAAAGCCGCAGCAGCACCGCCGGGCAATTCCAGGGCGCGCGGTTCGCGCGGCTCATCGAAATTATTCACATAGACCCAGTCCGCCGGGGTCTGCAGGCGTTTGCCTTCGGCCTTCAGGTAGCGTTTGACGAACGAAAAGCGGCCGGTACCCGGCTCGCCCATGACAAACACGTTGTAACCGGGGCGTGGCATGGCCACGCCGAACTGCAAGGCTTCAACCGCACGTTCCTGGCCAAGCACACCGCGAAAGGGCTCCAAATCATTAGTGGTCGAGAAGCTGAACTGTTCAGCGGAGAAAGGGCGAGTCAGCGCTTCAGGCGCTAGACGCAGGCTGGCAGCAACAGGATCAGGCATCGGGCTTCCTTACATCAGGCGGGGCAGATGACGGCATTCTGGCTCTCGGTTACGCGCTCTGGCAAGGCGCGCCTTTGGGAAAGCATAGACACGGGAGGCCTCCTACAAAAAAAACGCGACAACTCGGTTTGTTTTATAAAAAATAACGGAACCCCAGGAACGTGCCTAAACTCCAAACTGCGCGGGTTGGACTAATAACTGGCCCCTAGGGCGCTGCGACGCGCCTGAACCCTTGTCCATTGGTTTGCACACAAAGAGAACAAAGCTATGAAACGGATCCTTCTTGGTACTCTCTTCACCGTTGTCTCCCTCAATGCAATGGCTGAATCACCAGGTGGCCCGAACTGCGGTTGGGGCAACATGTTGTTCGAAGGCCAGCGCGGTACGCCAGCTCACTTCCTCGCTTCCACCACCAACGGCACCTCGGGTAACGCCACCTTCGGCATGACCTCGGGCACCAACGGTTGCAGCACCAACAGCGCCCTGACCTACGGCGGCAAGTCCTGGATTGCCATGAATGGCATGATGAACGAGCTGTCCGAAGACATGGCCAAGGGCAACGGCGAAGCGCTGACCACCTATGCCGTGGTACTGGGCGTTGCACCGGAAGATCGCGAGCACTTTGCTGCCGTGACCCACGAGCACTTCCAGCAAATCTTCAGCAAGGCTGACGTGACCGCTGACGACGTGCACAACAACACCCTGGCTGTACTGAAAAGCGATACCCGCCTGGCGAAATACGCTACCCAGGCTTAAGCTCGACCCGCCCGCGCCTTACGAGGCGCGGGTTTTACTTTTGGGCCCGCCTCCCCTTTGGGTCTCACTATTTCCGACTTAAGTTGCCCCTATGCTCAAACGCTTTGCCTGGTTGGCACTCTTCGCCTGCGCCCCGCTATACGCGGCCCCGCATATTGATGATCAACGTTTGCAGCAATTGGCCAACGATCCATTCTGGCTGTCTTTGGGCCATTACGAAGCCGGCAAGCTCAAAGGCTGGCGCAGCTATGTCAGCGACAAGAAATTCTTCCTCGCTCCCGATGGCGCCCACCACCCGGACGCCGAGCTCAAGGCCACCGTTGAAGCGCTGTATGCTCCGGCAAGCCTGGGTGAAAAACATGCCCAATGCGTTTACCCTGCACGCACCCGCTGGCTGAAGGAACAGTTGCACCTGACCGATCTGCCTGCCCTGGAGTGCAAAGAATTCACCCAATGGTTCAAGGACGTCGCGCCCCACAGCGCGGTGATGATCTTCCCGGCGGCCTACCTCAACAGCCCGTCGTCGATGTTCGGCCACACGCTGCTGCGCATCGACCAGGCTGACGTACAAAGCAACAACACCGCCCTGCTCAGCTACGCGATCAACTTCGGCGCCTATATCGAAGGCTCCGACAACAGCATTCTCTATGCCTGGAAAGGCCTGATGGGCGGCTATCCCGGCCTGTTCGCCCTGGTGCCGTACCAAGAAAAGCTCTCGGAATACCGTAGCCTCGAGAACCGCGACCTGTGGGAATACCGCCTCAACCTGACCCAGCTCGAGACCGAGCGCATGGTCAGGCACGTGTGGGAGCTCAAGCAGATCCAGTTCGACTACTTCTTCTTCGACGAAAACTGCTCCTACCGCCTGCTGGAACTGCTGCAAGTGGCGCGCCCGAGCCTGCGCCTGACCGAGCAATTCCCACTGACGGCAATTCCGACCGATACCGTAAAGGCGGTAAAAGAAGCGGGTTTAGTCGAGAAAATTGATTACCGCCCGTCGCGTGAACGTGAGCTGCTGGAACGCGCCAAACCGCTGGATGGCGACGAGCAACAATGGGTGCTGAAAGTCAGCGACGACCAGAAACAATTGCAGGCGCCGGCCTTCAAAGCCCTGCCCCGCGATCGCCAGGCACTGATCATCGACGCCGCCTATCGCCTGGGCCGCTACCGCGCCAACGGCCTGGAGCGCGACACCGAACGCTCCCAACGCAGCTTCGAGCTGCTGCGTGCGATCAACCAGAACCCCGCGCCCGACCTCAAAATTGAGCGCCCGGGCCTGCCCGAAGATGGCCATGAATCACGCACCTGGCAAGCCGGCGTCGGCACTCGTGGTAACAAAACTTTCGGCGAATACGGCCTGCGCATGGCCTACCACGACCTTAACGACAACGCCGAAGGTTTCCCCTTGGGCGCGCAGATTGAAATCCTGCAAATGAAACTGCGCCAGTACGAAGGCAATCACTGGCAACTGCAACAACTGGACCTGGCCACCATCCGCTCCCTGACCCCACGCAACGCCCTGTTGCAGCCTTGGTCATGGCAAGTCACCGGTGGCCTGGAGCGCGTGCCGGGTAAACACGACGACCAAACCCTGGTCTCTCACGTCAACGGCGGCGCCGGCGGCACCTGGCAACTGAGCGACGACATGCTCGGCTTCGCCCTCGGCACCGTGCGCGTGGAACACAACAACGATTTCAGCGAGGCCATCTCCCCTGCTGCCGGTTTCAACACGGGCCTGCTGTGGAAAAATCCGCTGGGGAATTTGAGCCTGGAAGCCAAAGGGGATTTCTTCACCAATGGTGAAGTGCGCCGTAGTGTGAGCCTGAACCAGCAGTGGGAATTGTCGCGCAACCTCGGCCTGCGCCTTAGCGCCCAGCGCGAATACAGCCACTTGTCGACACCCGTGAATGAAGTGATGCTTGAAGTGAAGTGGTACCACTACTGATCTGTAAGCCCCGGCGATGACCCAATGTGGGAGCGGGCTTGCCCGCGAAGGCGGTGTATCAGCGCGAATAGTCTGACTGACCCACCGCCATCGCAGGCAAGCCAGCTCCCACACTGGTTTTGTGCCTGGCCTGAATTCTGTGCCCGCCGCAGTTCAAAAATGTGGGAGCCGGGCTTGCTCGCGAAGGCGGTGCATCAGTAACGGCCAGGCTGACTGACCCACCGCCATCGCAGGCAAGCCAGCTCCCACACTTGTTTTGTGCCTGGCCTGAATTCTGTGCCCGCCGCAATTCAAAAATGTGGGAGCCGGGCTTGCCCGCGAATGCGGTGTATCAGTAACGGCCAGGCTGACTGACCCACCGCCATCGCAGGCAAGCCAGCTCCCACACTTGTTTTGTGCCTGGCCTGAATTCTGTGCCCGCCGCAGTTCAAAAATTTGGGAGCCGGGCTTGCTCGCGAATTCGGTGTATCAGCACCGGATAGTCTGACTGACCCACCGCCATCGCAGGCAAGCCAGCTCCCACACTTGTTTTGTGCCTGGCCTGAATTCTGCGCCCGCCGCAATTCAAAGGTGGGAGCCGGGCTTGCCCGCGATGGCGGCGGTTCAGGCAATGATGTATTGATTGACCCACCGCATTCGCGAGCAAGCCCGCTCCCACATTTGGCTCGCGTATAGTCAGATGCACTGCATTTCCCGCCCAGTCAGGAGCTCCATCAACATGGCCGTTAACTGCACCACCCTTGAAGAAGTCCGCGCAAACATCGACCGCCTCGACAAGCAAATCGTCACCCTGCTCGCTGAACGCGGCCACTACGTTTCCCAGGCCGCTCGCTTCAAAAAAGACTCGGACGGCGTCAAGGCGCCGCAACGGGTTGAACAGGTGATCGCCAAGGTCCGGGGTTTATCGCAGACCGTGGGCGCGAACCCTGAGGTCACTGAGCAGGTGTATCGCGCGATGATTGCAGCGTTTATCCAGCAGGAATTGGCTGAGCATGCCGCACTGGCGATCAACCAGGCGACATAACCCCTGTGGCGATTCGACAAGCCTGCTCGCCACAATGGCAGTGCCAGCCTTTAGGTGGCGGGCGTCATCGCTTGGGTCAGGTCGTCTACGACGGCCTTGCCCATCTCACACAGATAATGCGCAGCCCAGGCGTATTGTTCGCCGCGCACATCCATGGCGGCTTCCATCGCGAGTTTCTTGGAGTAGAAAAGCAAAGTGGAGGCGTGTTCCAGCGCTTCATCAATCGGCATGCCGGCATTGACGCGGAACAGCGGTTTTGCGTTTTCGCCGTAGTCGCCGAAGGTGACGACGCCTAGGGTGGTAATTGAAGACAGGGGTGGATCAGGGACGACTTTAGACATGGTGTACCTACTAAGTGAGATAAAGGACCACCACAACACGTCGCTAAACATAAAGGGGTGGCAGCTGTACGCAGGTTAGCGAACCGGTCACCTAGACACCCGGCAGATCCGAAGATCTCCCGCGCACAGCCGCCATAACACGATATCGACAAGCACAAAAACCGCCTGCCAAGTGTGTAAAGAGGATGAGTCTTAGTGATTCGGGTCGCTAAACCCGGTCGCTGCTTTCACAGCGAAGCCAGGAGACTAGTGACCCAAACCCTAAGGCACAATAGGCCAGGGATTCTCTAGGAAACGTCCTGCAATTTAAAGAGAATCGTCGTTGATGGCCCTTTAGCCCAACACCTTTCTCACCTCTCTTTCACACCGCCCCAACAAATCCCTGACTAGACTTCCCCTATCAGCCGGGAAACGGCCAGGGAGTACGCCATGTGGCGGTCTGCGGTAATGCTGTGCGCGGTAGTGTGGTTGTCGGGTTGCCAATCAACCCACCAGGAGTTGCTGGCCAAAGGTTATCCACCGGCCTTTGCCGATGGCTTTGATGACGGTTGCAGCAGCGGTCGCCAGGCCGCAGGGGTGATCAGCGGGGAGTTTCGCAAGAACGTTCCGCGCTATCTGAAGGACCGCGAGTACGCCGAAGGCTGGGAAGATGGCTTTCGCCAGTGCAAGGCCATGCGCGAGAACGAAGAGTTGCGTGACTACAAGGACAACCACTGGGATGACCGTGAGCGTGCCTGGCAGCAAGAGAAAGACCGCGACGCAGGCAGGGCTTATCGCGCGCAATAGGTCGCTTTCAGACATCCAGCGAAACTAAAGCCCGGCGACTATGGCCCAAACTCCATAGAGGGAGAATGTCATGAGCCGAGCTTTTGTTAACGAGGACAACGCCGCCGCCCAGGCCGATCAGCCGGTGGAGCGCCAGGTCAGTGAGCAACCCAATCGCCTGACCGCAAAAGGGTTGGCGCAGTTGCAGGCCAAGGTCGCGCAGTTACAGCAGGAATACAGCGTGGAGTCCGCCAAAGGCGAAACAGCCGATAAGCAGCGCCAAGCGGATCTTGAGCGGGATTTGCGCTACTTCAACCAGCGCGTGCAAAGCGCCCAAGTCGTGGCGCCGGCCACCTCCACCGATAAGGTGCAGATCGGCAGTTGGGTCACCTTCGCCAACGAGCAGGACGAGCAGCAGCGCATTCAATTGGTGGGGGAAGACCAGGCCGATGCCCACGCTAACCTCATCAATTGGGGCTCGCCTTTGGGCCGCGCATTGCTGGGCGCCCAGGTGGGCGACGAGGTGCTGTGGAAACGCCCCGTCGGCGATCAAATGATTGAAGTGCTGCAGGTCGAACCCGAGACTTAAACGATACCTTGCGCCAGCATCGCGTCAGCCACCTTCACGAAGCCTGCGATGTTCGCGCCCTTCACATAATTGACCCGACCGTTTTCTTCACCGTAATGCACGCAGGCATGGTGGATCGACTGCATGATGCTGTGCAGCTTGCTGTCCACCTCGCCTGCCGTCCACAGCAGGCGCATGGCGTTCTGCGACATTTCCAGGCCACTGACGGCCACGCCGCCGGCATTGGATGCCTTGCCCGGCGCGAACAGAATGGCCGCCTCGATAAAGATATCCACAGCCTCAAGCGTGGTCGGCATATTGGCGCCTTCGGCCACGCAGATGCAGCCGTTGCGTAGCAACGTGCGGGCGGCGTCGGCGTCCAGTTCGTTCTGGGTGGCGCACGGCAGGGCGATGTCGCAGGCCAACTCCCAAGGGGCTTTGCCTTTGCGGAACTCCAGGCCAAAACGCTCGGCTAATTCACTGATGCGACCGCGCTGCACGTTTTTCAACGCCAGCAGGGCCGACCATTGCTCCTCGGTCAAACCGCTTTCGGCGTACAGGGTGCCTTCGGAGTCGGACAGAGAAATGACCTTGCCGCCCAGGTCCATGACCTTGCGTGCCGCGTATTGCGCCACGTTACCCGAGCCGGACACAGCCACGCGTTTGCCTTCAACTCGCTGACCACTGCGCTTGAGCATTTCTTCGGCGAAGTACACGCAGCCGAAACCGGTGGCTTCGGGGCGAATCAGGCTGCCGCCGTAAGTCATGCCTTTGCCGGTCAGCACGGAGGTGAATTGGTTGCTGAGGCGCTTGTACTGGCCAAACAGGAAGCCGATTTCGCGGGCGCCCACGCCGATATCACCGGCCGGCACGTCCACGTCCGCACCAATGTGGCGGTACAACTCGCTCATGAACGCCTGGCAGAAACGCATGACTTCGGCGTCGCTCTTGCCCTTGGGATCAAAGTCCGAACCGCCTTTGCCGCCGCCCATGGGCAACGAAGTCAGCGAGTTTTTGAAGGTCTGTTCGAAAGCGAGGAACTTGAGCACGCCCAGGTTCACCGACGGGTGGAAGCGCAGGCCGCCTTTGTAGGGACCGATGGCGCTGTTCATCTGGATGCGGAACCCGCGATTGACCTGAACCTTGCCGTGATCATCCACCCACGACACCCGAAAGGTGATCGCACGTTCCGGTTCGCAGATGCGCTCCAGGATGCCCGAGGTCAGGTAGTGGGGGTTGGCTTCAAGAAACGGCCACAAACTGCGCAGGACTTCCTCTACGGCTTGGTGGAATTCCGGCTGGTCGGGGTCGCGTTTCTTGAGGCGGGCAAGGAAGGATTCGACAGATTCGATCATGGAAATGTCTCGGCAAATTGATTGTTTTTAAAGGAGATTGAGCCGGACCTTAGCAATTCATGTTGCACCTGAAAAGCGCAAAATGTCGCTTTTGTGAATTTAAATGGTGCATTAGATATAAATTATTGTGCTTTTTTGCACCATGAGAGGGATTTCAACTCAAGGCATGCACCAACCGTTAAAGCGCCTTCGCGAGCAAGCCCGCTCCCACATTTGATCGGGTTCCCACTTTGGAATGCGGTCGAATGTGGGAGCGGGCTTGCTCGCGAATGAATTCAACGCGGTCCACCTGAATAACGCGCGCAAAAAAAAGCGGAACCCGAAGGCTCCGCTTTTTTCAAACCAGCCCGACTCAGGCCAGTTTTTTGTGCCGTACACGGTGCGGCTGGGCAGCAGCTTCGCCCAAACGCTTTTTACGGTCCGCTTCGTACTCGGTGTAGTTACCTTCGAAGAACACTGCTTGGGAGTCGTCTTCGTACGCCAGGATGTGGGTCGCGACGCGGTCAAGGAACCACCGATCGTGAGAGATCACAATGGCGGCGCCCGGGAAGTCGAGCAGGGCTTCTTCCAGGGAACGCAGGGTTTCAACGTCGAGGTCGTTGGACGGTTCGTCGAGCAGCAGGACGTTGCCGCCCTCTTTCAGGGTCAGGGCCAGGTGCAAGCGACCGCGCTCACCACCGGACAGGTCCTTGACGAACTTCTGTTGGTCGCCGCCCTTGAAGTTGAAACGGCCGACGTAGGTGCGCGACGGGATTTCATAGTTGCCGATGCGGATCTGGTCAGAGCCGTCGGAGATCTGCTGGAACACGGTCTTGCTGCCATCCAGGTCATCGCGGCTCTGGTCGACACAGGCCAACTGCACGGTTTCGCCGACTTCGATGGTGCCAGAATCCGGGGTTTCCTTGCCCATCAGCATGCGGAACAGCGTGGATTTACCCGCACCGTTACCACCAATAACGCCGACGATCGCGCCTTTTGGCATCGAGAACGACAGGTTATCGATCAACACGCGGTCGCCATAGCCTTTGGAAACGTTCTTGAACTCGATGACCTTGTCACCCAGGCGCGGACCCGCCGGGATGTAGATCTCGTTGGTTTCGCTGCGCTTCTGGAATTCCTGCGACTGCATTTCTTCAAAGCGTTGCAGACGTGCCTTGGATTTGGACTGGCGGGCCTTGGCGCCTTTGCGCACCCACTCCAGTTCTTCCTTCATGGCTTTTTCGTGAGCCGATTGCTGCTTGGATTCGGCGGCCAGACGGTCGGACTTGGCTTCCAGCCAACCGGAGTAGTTACCCTCGTAAGGAATACCGGCGCCACGGTCGAGCTCGAGGATCCAGCCGGCGACGTTGTCCAGGAAGTACCGGTCGTGCGTGATCGCAACCACGGTGCCCGGGAAGTCGTGAAGGAAGTGTTCCAGCCAGGCGACAGAATCGGCGTCCAAGTGGTTGGTCGGTTCGTCGAGCAACAGCATGTCGGGTGCCGACAGCAGCAGGCGGCACAGGGCCACACGACGCTTTTCACCACCGGACAGGAATTCGACCTTGGCGTCCCACGCTGGCAGGCGCAGCGCATCGGCGGCGACTTCCAGCTGGCGCTCCAGGTTGTGACCGTCGCCGGCCTGCAGGATGGCTTCGAGCTTGGCCTGTTCGGCGGCCAGCTTGTCGAAGTCGGCATCTTCTTCGGCGTAGGCGGCGTAAACCTCGTCCAGGCGGGCCTGGGCGTTCTTGATCACGCTGACCGCTTCCTCGACCACTTCGCGCACGGTTTTGGTCGGGTCCAGGATTGGCTCTTGCGGCAGGTAGCCGATGTTCAGTTCGGGCATCGGGCGGGCTTCGCCTTCGAACTCGGTGTCGACGCCGGCCATGATTTTCAGCAGTGTGGACTTACCCGAACCGTTGAGGCCGAGCACGCCGATCTTGGCGCCTGGGAAGAAGGACAGCGAAACGTTTTTCAGGATTTCCCGCTTCGGCGGAACAACTTTTCCCAGCCGATGCATGGTGAAGACGTATTGAGCCATGGTGAACCTAGCGTCAGTGACTGATGAGTTAAGCGGGCGAAGCCCGTGCAGGCCATGCGCCGCGCGGGCCGTTGATGGTGATCAATGCCTGCGTGCGAAAAAAGCCTGAAGTCTGGGGCTGGAACGCCCTCGCGTAACCGGCAAAGCTACCTGAATGCGCTTGGGCAGTCCAGCCAGGCGGGACTGGCACTTTGCCACAACTCAAGGCATGCTAGCCGCCCTCCGGGCGTCCGGCTTATAGTGCACGTCGCGCGCCAATCCAGCCAAACCGCAGGATCACAGCTTGTCCAAAGTCACGCCGCCCACTCCTCTGCGCGCCGCTCATATAGCGCCGGGAGCGCCCCTGCACGGTACCCTGAAAGGCGCATTGGCGACGCTTGTCCTTATGTTGCTCGCGTTATTGTTCTGGCAACTGCTGGACCAATTGCAGCAAAACCAGAAAAACCAGCAGCAATACACCATTGACTACAGCGCCGACCTGGCTGAACAGATCAGCCTGAACATGGCCCTGAGCGCAAAAATCGCCCTGAACCTGTTACCGATGGTCGAGCCGCCGCGCAACGACGAACAACAGCAAGCGCTGATGCGCACCTTGCAACGCTCGCTGCCGGAGCTGCGCAGTTTCGCCTTGCTGGCGCCAAGCGGCGCATTGATCAGTGACAGCGCCAAAGACAGCCAGGACCGCGCCTGGCTTGAAGAGCTGGTACAGCGCAGCCACTCGCAACCTTATTACCTGAGCAACAATGCCGACGGCACCCTCATTTATCTGTTGCTGCAACAGCCCAGTGGCGGCTCGAAAATGTACTGGGCCCTGCGCCTGGCGCCCAGCTACCTGAGCAACCTCACCCGCCAGGATGGCCAGGGCCAGCGCCCAATGTGGGCCATCGAGAATCGCTTGAACCACCGCGTGGTCAGCCGCGATTCCGGCATGCCGGCACAGTGGGCGTCTGCGCTGACGCCGGATGAGCTGAATAAAAGCGTGTTGGTCACGCCCCTGAGCAAAAGTGACTGGCAATTGCGCGGGCTGTTCGACCGCGGCGCCGTGCTGGAGCAACTGCTGCCGGCGTTTATCGGCAAATGCCTGTTGGGCCTGGCCTTCTCGCTGATTCCGGTGATTGTGTTGCTCAATATGCGTCGCCGTCAGCGTCAGGTGCATGAAGGCCGCAGACGTTATCAGGATATTTTCGAAGGCACCGGCGTGGCCCTGTGCGTACTTGACCTGTCGGGCCTGAAGGTTTTTTTCGACAAGACCAAAGTGCAGACCCGCGAACAATTGCAGGCCTGGTTGCGCAACAACGCCGAAGAGCGCCAACAACTGCTCAAGGAGTTGCGCGTCACCGAGGTCAACCAGGTGGCCGTGCGCCTGCTGAACGTCAGTTCTTGCGAGCAAGCGTGGGAGCGGCTGATCGATGATTGCCCGCGCAACGCCACGGCCATCGGTTACCAGGTGCTGGAGGCCGTCCTGACCCAGCAAAAACAGCTGGAGTTGGAAATCCAGCTCAACGACGTCGTCGGCAATGACCAATACCTGTGGCTGGTGATGCGCCTGCCGGAGCAGCAAGACGACTTCAAGGCGGTGATCCTCAGCATCAGCGACATCACCAGCCGCAAGTTGATCGAGCTGTCGCTGGTCGAGCGCGAAAGCTTCTGGTCGGACGTGGTGCGTACCGTGCCCGATCACCTGTATGTGCAGGACGTGATCAGCCAGCGCATGATTTTCAGCAACCATCACTTGGGCCACACACTCGGCTACAACAAAGTCGAACTGCAGCAAATGGGTGAGTATTTCTGGGAAATCCTGCTGCACCCCGAAGACGCCGAGCATTACCACGACTTGCGCCAGCGGCAACGTGAAGTCGGCTACAGCACCCAATTGCAATGTCAGCTGCGCTTTCGTCACCGCAATAACCAATGGCGATGCTTCGATATCCGCGAGCAGGCCCTGGCCCGTGACAAATCTGCGCAGGTCACGCGGATCATCGGCGTGGCCAAGGACATTACCGATCAGATCGAAGCCAGCGAATCCCTGCGCGACAGCGAGCAACGCTACCGCATGCTGGCCGAAAGCATCAGCGACGTGATCTGCTCCACCGACAGCCACCTGGCCCTCAACTACGTCAGCCCGTCAGTCAGCGCCGTACTGGGTTATGACGTGGACTGGGTATTCAAGAACGGCTGGCAGTCGATCATTGCCAACCCCCAACAACTGAGCGGCATTTACAGCCTGGTGGAACACGTCAGCCGCGCGCTGGGCGACGTGGCCGCGTTGAACAAGCTGCGCGATGAAGTACAGACCCAGTTGTTCCTGTTCGACTGCCTGCGCGCCGATGGGCGCAAAGTGCCAATCGAGTTGCGCCTGGTGCTGGTGTGGGATGAGCACGGCGCGTTTGAAGGCATCCTCGGTGTGGGCCGCGATATCAGCCAGCAACGCCGCGCAGAGAAAGACCTGCGCATGGCGGCCACGGTATTTGAACACTCAACCTCAGCCATTTTGATCACTGACCCTGCGGGCTATATCGTGCAGGCCAACGAGGCGTTCAGCCGGGTCAGCGGCTATGCCGTGGCAGACGTGCTCGACCAGTTGCCAAACATGCTCACTGTCGATGAGCAACAGGAAGCTCACCTGCGCTACGTGCTCAAGCAACTGCACCAGCACAGCACCTGGGAAGGTGAAGTCTGGCTCAAACGACGCAATGGCGAGCATTACCCGGCCTGGGTGGGCATTACCGCCGTATTTGACGATGAAGGCGACCTGGCCAGCTACGTGTGTTTCTTCAGCGATATCAGCGAGCGCAAGGCCAGCGAACAGCGCATCCACCGTCTGGCGTATTACGACGCCTTGACCCACCTGCCCAACCGCACCCTGTTCCAGGACCGCCTGCACACGGCGCTGCAGTCGGCTGAGCGACAGAAGTCCTGGGTGGTGCTGATGTTCCTCGACCTCGATCGCTTCAAGCCGATCAACGATTCCCTCGGCCACGCCGCCGGCGACCGCATGCTCAAGGAGATGGCCACCCGCCTGCTGGGCTGCGTGGCCGAAGACGACACCGTGGCGCGCATGGGCGGTGACGAATTCACCTTGCTCCTGCAACCGCGAGTCAGCCGTGAGATGGCGCTGAACCGTGCGATCTCGGTGGCCGAGCAGATTCTGGCGAGCCTGGTGAAGCCGTTTGTACTGGAAGGCCGCGAGTTCTTTGTAACCGCCAGTATTGGCATCGCCTTGAGCCCGCAGGACGGCAACGAGCTGAGCCAACTGATGAAAAACGCCGATACTGCGATGTATCACGCCAAAGAGCGCGGCAAGAACAACTTCCAGTTTTACCAGGCTGATATGAACGCCAGTGCCCTGGAGCGCCTGGAACTGGAAAGCGACCTGCGCCACGCCTTGGAACAGAACGAATTCGTGCTGTATTACCAACCGCAATTCAGCGGCGACGGCAAACGTTTGACCGGCGCCGAAGCCCTGCTGCGCTGGCGCCACCCGCGCCGAGGCCTGGTGCCGCCCGGGGACTTCATTCCCGTGCTGGAAGAGCTGGGGCTGGTGGTGGACGTGGGCGACTGGGTGATCAGCGAAGCGTGTCGCCAGCTCAAGAGCTGGCACCAGAACAAGGTGCGCGTGCCGAAAGTCTCGGTAAACATCTCGGCGCGGCAATTCTCGGATGGCCAACTGGGCGAACGCATCGCCACCATTCTCAAGGACACCGGCCTGCCCCCGGCGTGCCTGGAGCTGGAGCTGACCGAAAGTATCCTGATGCGCGAAGTCAACGAAGCCATGCAGATCCTCGCCAGCCTGAAAAACCTCGGCCTGAGCATTGCGGTGGACGACTTCGGCACCGGCTATTCGTCGCTCAACTACCTCAAGCAATTCCCCATCGATGTGCTGAAGATCGACCGCACCTTTGTCGACGGCCTGCCCTCTGGCGAGCAAGACGCGCAGATCGCCCGTGCCATTATCGCCATGGCCCACAGCCTGAACCTGGCGGTGATCGCCGAGGGCGTGGAAACCCATGAGCAGTTGGACTTCCTGCGTGAGCATGGCTGCGATGAAGTGCAGGGCTACTTATTCGGGCGGCCGATGCCGGCGAATCGGTTTGAAGCGCAGTTCAGCAATGATGCGCTGTTCATGTTCGACTGAATAAGAGCAGCGGCAAGTTGCAAGCTACAAGCAGCAAGAACGAGCGGAACTGCTTTTACTTGAGGCTTGTGGCTTGCAACTTGAGGCTTGTGGCTTGCAACTTGAAGCTGGCGCTTCATCGCCATGACTATGTTTCATATCCCTTCTAATAAGCGCTTGGGTTAGAATGCCCTCCTTTTCTGCCCCCGATCCTTGAGGACCGCCATGTTCAGCCGTGATTTGACTATTGCCAAGTACGACGCCGATCTCTTTGCCGCCATGGAGCAAGAAGCCGTGCGCCAGGAAGAGCACATTGAGCTGATCGCTTCGGAAAACTACACCAGCCCTGCGGTTATGGAGGCTCAAGGTTCGGTTCTGACCAACAAGTACGCCGAAGGCTACCCAGGCAAGCGCTACTACGGCGGTTGCGAGTACGTCGACGTGGTTGAGCAACTGGCCATCGATCGCGCCAAGGAACTGTTCGGCGCCGATTACGCCAACGTCCAGCCACACGCCGGCTCCCAAGCCAACAGCGCCGTGTACCTGGCCCTGCTGCAAGGCGGCGACACCATCCTGGGCATGAGCCTGGCCCACGGCGGTCACCTGACCCACGGCGCCAGCGTTTCCTCCTCCGGCAAGCTGTACAACGCCGTTCAATACGGTATCGATGCCAACGGCCTGATCGACTACGACGAAGTCGAGCGTCTGGCAGTTGAACACAAGCCAAAAATGATCGTGGCCGGTTTCTCTGCCTACTCGCAGATCCTGGACTTCCCGCGTTTCCGCGAAATCGCTGACAAAGTCGGCGCTTACCTGTTCGTCGACATGGCTCACGTAGCCGGTCTGGTCGCCGCAGGCGTCTACCCGAACCCGGTGCCTTTCGCTGACGTCGTGACCACCACCACGCACAAGACCCTGCGCGGTCCACGTGGCGGCCTGATCCTGGCTCGCGCCAACGCCGAGATCGAGAAGAAGCTGAACTCCGCGGTATTCCCAGGCGCCCAAGGTGGCCCGCTGGAGCACGTGATCGCGGCTAAAGCGATCTGCTTCAAAGAAGCCCTGCAGCCTGAGTTCAAGACTTACCAGCAGCAAGTCGTGAAAAACGCCAAGGCCATGGCCGGTGTGTTCATCGAACGCGGCTACGACGTTGTCTCCGGCGGTACTGAAAACCACCTGTTCCTGCTGTCGCTGATCAAGCAGGACATCTCCGGTAAAGACGCTGACGCCGCCCTGGGCAAAGCCTTCATCACCGTGAACAAAAACTCCGTGCCGAACGACCCACGTTCGCCGTTCGTCACTTCCGGCCTGCGCTTCGGCACCCCGGCTGTGACCACTCGTGGCTTCAAGGAAGCAGAGTGCAAGGAACTGGCCGGCTGGATCTGCGACATCCTGGCTGACCTGAACAACGAAGCCGTGATCGACGCGGTCCGTGAGAAGGTCAAGGCCATCTGCAAAAAGCTGCCGGTATACGGCGCTTGATTGCAGTTGCTTGAATGAAAAGCCCGGCCTTGCGCCGGGCTTTTTTATGCCTGAAAACCCTGCTTGCTCAACCTGCAATACAGTCACATGTGGGAGCGGGCTTGCTCGCGAAAGCGGTGGACCTGCCAGCTTATTTGTAACTGATACACCGTATTCGCGAGCAAGCCCGCTCCCACATTTTTTGATCGCATTTCAAGTCAGGGTTGATAGACCCGGGCAAAGCCCTCGCGAATCTTGTCTTCCGGCAATTCGTCAGCAATAAACACAATCACACTTTCGCGCTGCTCTCCCTCGGCCCATTCGGTATCCCAATCGAAACCGTAGAGTTTGAGCACGCCCTGGAACACCATGCGCCGGTCTTCCCAGGCAATATTCAGCACGCCCTTGTAGCGCAGCAGTTGCTTGCCGTGGTCTTCCAGCAGCTCGTTCATGAACGCGCTGAGGCGGTCGATATCCAGCGGCTGGTCGGTGCGCAGCACCAGGCTTGAGATGCGGTCGATGGACGGCGCAGCGCTGACCGGGCGCAGGCTCATGCCAGCGTTGAGGTTGAAGCCGCGAACATCAAGCAACTCAGCCAGGTCGATGGCGCCGTGGTCGACCACCCGAATCGGCGCTCGGCGGTTGATACGGGTCAAGCGTTGGCTGAGGGCGTCGAAGGTCGCCTCATCCACCAGGTCGCGCTTGCTCACCAGCAAGCGGTCGGCGAAACCGATCTGGGCCTGGGCGATGGTCTGGGTCAGGTGATGCTCGGCGTGCGCCGCATCCACCAGGGTGATGATGCCGTCGAGGATGTAGCGCTCGCGCAGTTCTTCATCGATAAAGAAGGTCTGGGCCACGGGCGCGGGGTCCGCCAGGCCGGTGCACTCGATCACCAGCCGGTCGAAGGCAATCTCGCCGCTGTCCAGGCGTTCAAGCAGCAGGTACAGGGCTTTGGTCAGGTCGGTGTGGATGGTGCAGCACACACAGCCGTTGGACAGGGTCATGACTTGCACCGGTTCGGCGCCCAGCAGCTGGGTATCGATACCGGCGTCACTGAATTCGTTCTCGATCACGGCGATTTTAAGGCCGTGCTCGGCTTTAAGCAGGTGGCGCAGCAAGGTGGTTTTGCCGGCGCCGAGGAAGCCGCTGAGGATGGTGACGGGGATGGGAGAGGACAAAGACAGTTCTCCTGATAACTGAAGGAACACAAAACAAATGTGGGAGCAGACCTATGTGGGAGCTGGCTTGCCTGCGATGCAGACAACTCGGTCCTCCCGTCAGACCGAGCTGATGCTCTCGCAGGCAAGCCCGCTCCCACATGGGATCACTGCAAGCCCAACTTACCGGGTTAGCAGCATTTAGGCCCACCCTTGCCACCGTAACGGGCTTCCTGGCGTTCCCGGAAGAACGCCTTGTAGTCCATCATCGGTTTGTCCGGGTGCTTGGTTTGCATATGCTCGACGTACGTATCGTAGTCGGGCATGCCGACCATCAGGCGCGCGGCCTGACCGAGGTATTTACCGAGGCGACTGATGTCATTGAACATGGTTGCAATCCTCGATTACGCGTCCGGTACGGCCTGGAACGGGGCTTCTTTATCCGTACGCTCTTTGTTGCCCCAAGCGGCGACGCCGACTTTGAGCGCATAGAACAGGATGCTGAACACCACGAACAGGAACAGCGCCGTCAGCGTTGCGTTGGTGTAGGCGTTCCAGATCACGTGCTGCATCTGGTCGATGTTCTTGGCCGGGGCGAGGATCTGGCCGCCGGCCAGGGCATCGCTGTACTTCTTGGCCAGCGACAGGAAGCCGATCGCCGGGTTAGCGTCGAACAGCTTGATGAAGCCTGCGGTCACGGTGCAGATCAGCAGCCAGACAGCCGGCAACATGGTCACCCAGATGTAGCGTTGGCGTTTCATTTTGATCAGCACAACGGTGGCGAGCATCAGCGCGATACCGGCCAGCATTTGGTTGGAGATACCGAACAGCGGCCACAAGGTGTTGATGCCACCGAGCGGGTCGATCACGCCTTGGTACAGCAGGTAACCCCACATCGCCACGCAACCAGCGGTCGCAATCAGGTTGGCCGGCCAGGAGTCAGTCCGCTTGAGGGACGGCACGAAGGAGCCGAGCAGGTCTTGCAGCATGAAGCGACCCGCACGTGTACCGGCATCCACCGCCGTCAGGATGAACAAGGCTTCGAACAGGATCGCAAAGTGGTACCAGAATGCCATGGTGTTTTCACCCGGCAGCACACTGTGCAGGATCTGCGCGATACCCACCGCAAGCGTCGGCGCACCGCCTGCACGCGCCAGGATGGTGGTTTCGCCTATGTCATGCGCCACCGCCGTCAAGGCTTCCGGGGTAATCGCAAAGCCCCAGCTGCTGACGGTTTGTGCCACAGTCACCACATCCGCACCCACCACGGCAGCCGGGCTGTTCATGGCGAAGTACACGCCTGGCTCGATCACCGAAGCAGCAACCATGGCCATGATGGCAACGAACGACTCCATCAGCATCGCGCCGTAGCCGATGTAACGGGCGTTGACTTCGTTATCCAGCAGCTTGGGCGTGGTGCCCGAGGAAATCAGCGCGTGGAAACCCGAGACCGCGCCACAGGCAATGGTGATGAACAGGAACGGGAACAGGCCGCCCTTCCACACCGGGCCGGTGCCGTCGATGAATTGGGTCAGGGCCGGCATTTTCAGCACGGGCATGGTGACCAGGATGCCGATCGCCAGGGCGATGATGGTGCCGATTTTGAGGAAGGTGGAGAGGTAGTCGCGTGGTGCCAGGATCAGCCACACCGGCAGTACCGCCGCGACGAAACCGTAGCAGATCAGCATCCAGGTGATCTGGATTCCGGTGAAGGAGAAGGCCTTGGCCCAGACCGGGTCAGCGGCAATCTGCCCGCCCAGCCAGATCGAACCCAGCAGCAACAGCACGCCGATCACCGAGATTTCACCAATGCGGCCCGGGCGGATGTAGCGCATGTACACGCCCATGAACATCGCGATCGGGATAGTTGCCATCACCGTGAAGATGCCCCATGGGCTCTCGGCCAGGGCCTTGACCACGATCAGCGCCAGCACCGCGAGGATGATGATCATGATCAGGAAACAGCCAAACAGCGCGATGGTCCCGGGAATGCGGCCCATCTCTTCGCGAACCATGTCCCCCAGGGAACGGCCGTTGCGACGGGTGGACAGGAACAGGACCATGAAGTCTTGCACCGCACCGGCCAGCACCACCCCGGCAATCAGCCACAGGGTGCCTGGCAGGTAGCCCATTTGCGCCGCCAGTACCGGGCCGACCAACGGGCCTGCACCGGCAATCGCCGCAAAGTGGTGACCGAATAGGATGTGTTTGTTGGTCGGCACGTAGTCCAGACCATCATTATTGAGCACTGCCGGGGTGGCCCGCAGTGGATCAAGTTGCATCACATTGTTAGCGATGAACAGACTGTAGTAACGGTACGCAACCAGATAGATGGCCACTGCAGCGACCACAATCCACAAGGCGTTGATCGCCTCGCCGCGGCGCAAGGCCACTACGCCCAGGGCGCACGCTCCTACGATTGCCAGCAGCAGCCAGGGTAGGTGGCGTAGCAGGCTATTATTATTTTTCATTTTTATATTCCAGCCAGGGTGGACAGAAAGGACAGCCAGCCCGAGTTTAGCGCTACTGGCCTCAAAGACCAGCCCCCTACATTGGTCTAGAGCCTTGCCAAGGAAAAAAACGGTAAAAAAATCAGAAATAAAAGCCCGAGGGTGGCGCAGGGCTACAATCTTTCTACCCACAGAGGAATTGACCATGAGCGAGCAGCCCTCAGATCGACGCCGTTTCCGGCGTATCGCCTTCGATGCGCGGACGACCCTTGCACAAAACGGCTGGAATTGGCCGGTGCAACTGGTGGATTTGTCGCTGAAAGGTTTGTTGGTGCAACGGCCCGAAGACTGGCAGGGTAATCGCGCAGAACTGTTCGACGTGGATATTCGCCTGGACCCACAGGCGCATATAAAGATGCAGGCCAGGCTGACCCATGACGACGATGGCCAGTTGGGGTTTGTGTGCGAGCACATCGACTTGGAGTCGATCAGCCATTTGCGGCGGTTGATCGAACTTAACCTCGGCGATCAGGAAGAACTTGAGCGGGAACTCGGCGCGCTGCTGCAGGTGTGACGATTCAGGGAAACGCCGTGCGCGCAGGGAATTCGTTTTCTGCGTCCCAGTAGCCCGCCTTCTGACTCGACTCAGCCTGCCATTGCCCGTCGACAAAACGATAGGTCGTATAGCGGGTCGCGAAATCGTCGTCGCCGTCACCGTCCATAAAGGACGACACTTGCAGTAGCTCATCCGCGCCACCGCTGGCCGGCGTAGCAATCTGCCACGCGGCTTTGCCGGTCTGGGCCAGGGTCAGAGGCTCGACCTTACCGTCGGCGCCCTTATAGCTCATCGGCTTGAGTTGCTGTTTGGCCGGCAGCAGCAGTTGAGTCGCCGGGCCGCTGTAACTGCCCATCGGTGCCGTCTGGTCGATGATCAAAAAGTACACCGGTTCCGGCAGGCCTTTGAGCGGAGCCTTCTGGACCTTGGCCAAGGGATAGCCAAGATCGTCGTGCGCCAGCATCGTGCCGGAGGCCGACAGTAAGCGTACCTGAGCGTTGAGCAACGGGTTCTCCACCAGATCGCCGGGCTCGTCAAACGAGTCCTCATCCAGGCCATTGCCCCAACTGTCCTTGTGCAACTGCGCGCTGATGCGCTGGTCTTCCAGCACCTGCAACACGCTGCCGTCTTCCGTCGCCAACTTCTGGGCCAGGCGGTAACCGGGCGGCAGTGTGGCCGACTCAGCCAAGGCAATGCCCGGTAACCCGAGCAAGGCCACGAACAGGGCACATACCCCCCAACGATGGGTCTGTTGCATTGCGCTCATCCCTGATTGCTCCACGTTTATTCGAAAAGTGCATCCAACGCCTGCTCCAGGCGCGTGACCGCAATAACCTGCAAGCCCGGCGGCGATTCTTTCGGCGCATTGCCCTTGGGCACAATTGCGCGCTTGAAACCGTGCTTGGCCGCTTCTTTCAAGCGTTCCTGGCCACTCGGCACCGGGCGCACCTCGCCCGACAGGCCGACTTCACCGAACACCAACAAGTCATGGGGCAGCGGCCGATTGCGCAGGCTGGACATCACCGCCGCCATCAAGGCCAGGTCGGAGGCGGTTTCCAGCACCTTGACCCCGCCAACCACGTTGAGGAATACGTCCTGGTCATGGGTGGGAATGCCGCCGTGACGGTGTAGCACAGCGAGCAACATCGCCAGGCGGTTCTGATCCAGACCCAGCGTGACCCGGCGCGGGTTGGCCAAGTGGCTGTCATCCACCAGCGCCTGCACTTCCACCAGCATTGGCCGAGTGCCTTCCCACGTCGCCATCACCACACTTCCCGGAACTTCTTCCTGAGCACGTGTGAGAAAAATGGCCGACGGGTTAGAGACTTCTTTCAAACCTCGGTCGGTCATGGCGAACACGCCCAACTCATTGACTGCGCCAAAGCGGTTCTTCACCGCCCGCAGCAATCGCAAGCGGCCATCGGATTCGCCTTCGAAATACAGCACCGTGTCGACCATATGCTCAAGCACCCGTGGCCCGGCCAGCGCGCCTTCTTTGGTCACATGGCCGACCAGGAAGATCGCCGTGCCGCTTTGCTTGGCATACCGCACCAGCAGCGCCGCGCTTTCACGCACCTGGGATACGCCGCCAGGTGCCGACTGCAACTGCTCGGTGAAAATCGTCTGGATCGAGTCGATCACCATGACCTTGGGCTTTTCGATGCGGGCCGTGGCGATGATGCTTTCGATGCAGGTTTCGGTCATTACCCGCAGTTGATCCTGGGGCAGGCCCAGGCGACGGGCGCGCATGGCCACTTGCTGCTGGGATTCTTCGCCGGTGACATACAGCGCCGGCATGCGACTGGCGATGCTGCACAGGGTTTGCAACAGGATGGTTGATTTACCGATGCCGGGGTCGCCACCGATCAGCACCACCGAACCGTCCACCAGGCCACCGCCGAGCACGCGGTCCAGCTCACCGGAAGCCGTGGAGAAACGCGGGATCTCTTCAACACTGACTTCGGCCAAGGTCTTGATCTGCGCCTGCTGCCCGGTCCAGCCGGCTCGGCCGGTAGGGGCCGCAGCGCCGCCGCTTTCGATCATGGTTTCAGTCAGGGTGTTCCACGCGCCACACTCGGTGCATTGGCCGGCCCACTTGGGAAAGGTCGCGCCGCACTCCGTGCAGCCGTACATGCGCTTGGCCTTTGCCATTTGAGAACCTCCAACCGAAAAACCGCGATGATAGCTCAGCGCGGCGCCGGGGTCCGGATTTCACCACTGGCTAATCGTGAAGCACTGTTGCCGATCGGGTCCTCGGCGTTGAGGTCGGCGCCCTTGGCTTTTAATTCATCCATCAGCTCGATGCGCTTGAACAGCCCGGCGTACATGGCGGCGGTCTGCCCGGCGCCGTTGCGCTGGTCGGGGTTGCAGTCGGTGGCCAGCAGCCGTTGGGCGATTTTCAACTCGCCTTTGAAGATTGCCCCCATCAACGCCGTATTGCCGCGTTTGTCCTGCACGCAGGCGTCGGCGCCGGCGTTGAGCAGGCGCTCCACGAAAGACCCCTGGCCGTGGTAGGCGGCAAGGATCAGCGCGGTGTAACCCTTGTCGTCTTGGGTATTGAGGCTGTAGCCGGATTCGATGAAGGTGTTGAGCATATCGACATCGCCACGGCGGGCGGCGTCGAAGTAGTAGTCCTGTAACTGCGCCTTGAGCGCGACCGGGTCGGGGGCCTCGGCATGGGCGACGAAGGCGAGCATTGCCATCAGTAAACCGAGAGAGATTCGCATGGGTTTTCTCCTAACAGGGGGTCGACACCCTGATCTGGGCGTCGACCGGAACCAACGTCAGTCAGTCAGTTTTTCTGCCAGCGCTTTAACGCGAGCCAGGTCACCTTTGGCGACCTTGGTCACACCCGTGCCGTACTCCGGGTCAGCTTTATAGAGGAACGACAGGATAATGTGCTTGCTCTCATCATCAGTCGTCGCCAGCGAGCCGCCGAAGTTTTCGATCAGGTCCTGACGCTCTTTCTTGCTGTAGGTGCGGTACAAGTCACCGGCCTGCTTGAAGTTCTGCTCACGCTGGATCTTCGCCTGCTGGGTGCTACCCGACAGCGCCGACTGGCTGTAGCGCGCGGTTTGCGGCTCTTCGCGTGGTAACAGCCGGCTTGGCTGGTAGTTCACGCCGGTGGTGGTTTTGCCGAAGTTCATCGCGCCGTCCTGGTTACCGTTGTTGACGGTGACGCGGGGTGCGTTGATCGGCAGTTGCAGGGCGTTCGGCCCCAGGCGGTACATCTGGGTGTCGGCGTAGGAGAACACCCGGCCTTGCAGCAAGCGGTCTTCCGACGGTTCGATGCCCGGGACCAGGTTGGCCGGGGCCATGGCCACTTGCTCGGTTTCCTGGAAGACATTCGCCGGGTTGCGGTTCAACACCATCTGCCCGACTTTACGCTCCGGCACGTTCGGCCAGATCTTGGTGGCGTCCAGCGGGTCGAAATCAAACTTGGCCAAGTCCTCGGGTTTAAGCACTTGCACATACAGGTCCCACTTGGGGAAGTCGCCCTTATTGATGTGGGTAACCAAGTCATTGGTCATGTGGCTGTAGTCACGCCCTTGCACCTCGGTAACTTGCTTGGGATCGAGGTTCTTGATGCCTTGCAGGCTCTTCCAGTGGAACTTGACGTAGTGCACTTCGCCTTTGGCGTTGATCAACTTGTAGGCATGTACGCCGTTGCCGTCCATTTCCCGATAACTGGCCGGGGTGCCGGAGTCTGAGTACAGCTCGGTCAGCGTACGGGTGGACTCGGGAACATGGGAGAAGAAGTCAAAACGACGGGAGTCGTCGTCCAGGTTAGTGCGTGGGTCGGGTTTGAACGCGTGCACCATGTCCGGGAATTTAATGGCGTCACGAATGAAAAACGTCGGGAAGTTGTTTCCTACCAGGTCCCAGTTGCCTTCGGCGGTGTAGAACTTGGTGGCGAAGCCGCGCGGGTCACGCAGGGTTTCTGGAGAGTGGTTGCCGTGGACCACGGCCGAGAAGCGCACGAATACCGGCGTCGCTTCACCTGCGGCGAAGACCTTGGCTTTGGTCAGGTCGCTGAGGTTGTCGGTGACGGTGAAGGTACCGTGGGCGCCGGTGCCACGCGCGTGCACCACACGTTCCGGGATGCGTTCACGGTCGAAGCGCTGCAGTTTTTGAATAAGCTGCACGTCCTGCAGCAGCACCGGGCCATTGGCCCCGGCCGTTTGGGAGTTCTGGTTGTCCCCGACGGCAGCGCCGTTATCGCGGGTCAGGTTGGCGGCTTGTACAGAGAGGGAAAGCAGGCTGGCGGTCACCAGTGCCAACGCGTATCGCGCTGAAACCGGCCCGCGGCTCATTGGAGTATTCATCGAGGTGTCCTCTGGTTTTTTTGTGCACATTCAGTTGTGCTTGCCAGAGGCTAGTGACCTGCGAGTCAGAAGATAAATAGAAAAACACCACCGGTACGATTAAGAAAAAAGTGTGGTAACCCACTGAAACAGCGAGTATTTCGCGCGCGATTGGTGGCACTTTGCAAACTATTTGCGATTTAATGTGTCGATAAAAATTGACAGTGTTAACGGTTGTGTCGCGCAAGCCGCCTACGACTGAATTACACTGACCTCCACCCTTCTCATCTGTAACAAGGAATAACCTATGGGCGTGATCAGTGAGTTCAAGGCCTTCGCGGTCAAAGGTAATGTGGTCGATATGGCCGTCGGTATCATCATCGGCGCCGCCTTCGGCAAGATTGTTTCCTCGTTTGTAGGCGACGTGGTCATGCCGCCCATCGGTCTGCTGATCGGTGGCGTGGACTTCGCTGACCTGGCCGTGCAACTCAAGGCGGCGCAAGGCAGTGCTCCGGCCGTGGTACTGGCTTACGGCAAATTCATCCAAAGCATTATCGACTTCGTGATCATCGCGTTTGCGATCTTCATGGGCGTAAAAGCGATCAACCGCCTCAAGCGTGAAGAGGCCGTGGCGCCGACCCTGCCGGCAACGCCGAGCAAAGAGGAAGAGTTGCTGACGGAGATCCGTGATCTGCTCAAGGCTCAGAACAACAAGCCGCTTTAAATCGGTGGACCCAGAAAGGCGCCTATTGCAGGCGCCTTTTTTTTACCAATAATTTTCCACCGCCACTTGCCCTGGGCGCCGGCTCAGGCTCAGTTGCATGTCGCGTTGTTTGAGCAGTTGCCGTGTGTCATCGACCATCTGCGGGTTGCCGCAAATCAGCACGCGGGAGAATTCGGGGGTCAGCGCGACGCCAGCAGCGCGTTCCAGTTCGCCATTCTCGATCAGCGTGGTAATGCGCCCGTTCAGCGCCCCGGGATGCTGTTCACGCGTAACGATGGGGATGTAGACGAGTTTATGGGCGTATTCGGCCAGGTACTCTCGCTCACCCAACGCTGCAATCAGGTGCTGATACGCAAGCTCTTTGGCCTCGCGGGCGCTGTACACCAGAACGATACGCTCGAATTTCTCCCAGGCCTCGAAGTCCTGCAGGATCGACAGAAACGGCGCCACCCCGGTACCGGTGCCCAACAACCACAGGTCGCGCCCGTCCACAAAGCGGTTCAGGGTCAGGAAGCCTGTGGCCTGGCGCTCCACCATCAAGGTGTCACCCACCTGTAGCCGGCTCAACTCACTGGTGAACTCGCCCTCCGGAACAACAATAGAGAAGAAGTCCAGGTGCTCGTCAAACGGCGACGACACGATGGAGTAAGCACGCCATACGGTACTCCCATCCGCCTTGCTCACCCCCAGGCGCACAAACTGGCCGGCAGTAAACCGAAAGCCCGGATCGCGTGTGGTGCGCAGGGTAAACAGGCTAGGGGTCAGCGATTGCACGTCGAGCAACGTCTGGCGGGTAAATTTCTCAGCACTGGCCGTCATGGGGGTCTCCGTTCAACAGGTACCCCTAGTGTCCCCCAAAGTCGCACAGGGAAACACCGTTGGTTTGTACTGGCATTACCGTTGACCCGGATGCTTACAGACAGCGGGGAACGTAAAATTATTACATTCCAAAGACATTTAAGCGCAGGACGGGCATTAAATTACCAACTAATCATTTAGCTATTTCCAAACTTCCAATACGCCATTAGATGACACAGTCAATCTAACTGATATCAATCCAATATCGTCAGCAACCTGTTAAAACCAATGAGATTTTCTTACTAACAACTAAACTTACACAAAAAACTCACTGCTGTACAAGTTCATGAAGTGTAAAGACGAAGGCCACATGACATTTTTTTCACCTCTCCATGTAGCCTTTATCCTACACTCCTTTCCGTGCCTCATTGGGAGCCAGGAAGTGCCCGGGCAATAACAACAAGTATGGAGAGTTACCGATGGTCAACTGGCGCAACACGAGGATCCCAAAACTTGAAGGCGAGGATAAGATCACCACTATTTATGAGATGGTCGTGAATCACACCTATCAGCTCGGCTTTGAATATTGCTCATTTACGATGAGTTCCCTACAACCCACCCTTCAAACAAAACAGTTTCACTTAAACAACTATCCAAATGAATGGAACAGCGTTTACAAGCAAGCGAACTTCTTTGATATAGACCCAGTAGTAGCCCACTGCAAATGTAGCGTAATGCCTATCGTGTGGGACGAAAAAACGTTCAGCACCACGCCACACTTATGGTCGTTGGCCCAATCGTTTGGCGTGCATTTTGGTTGGACTCAGGCAGTACACGACTTCCAGGGCGTGTTCAGCATGCTGACCCTGGGCCGAAGTACCGGCGAAGTCAGTCCGCAAGAGCTTTACGAGAAAGCCGGCCAGGCACTGTGGCTTTGCCACGTATTGCACGCGGCGGTGGCACAAAAACATGCCGATAAACCGAGTATTACGCCGCCTTGCAAATTGACCCCACGGGAAACGGAAATCCTCAAATGGTCAGCCATGGGCAAGACGGCGTCGGACATTGCCACGATCCTGTGTCTGTCAGAACGTACCGTGGGTTTTCATATCAGCAGCTGCCTCAAAAAATTGGGCGTCAATAACAAGATCGCTGCCGTGCTCTGTGCCTCCAAAGCGGGCCTGTTTTAACCGGCGTACAAACACCGCATGTAATCCCACCGAAAAAAAAGTAACATTTACGGCCTATTCTGAGTGTTGAAGCCGCGCCTAGGTGCCGCCTCGCCGTTCACTCAGTTGCCGTTCACACGGATAGTTGCGCCGGTTGCCCGCACCCGCCGCCGCCCATCGTTGACCCAGAGCCTCCCCCGCCATGCCCCTGCTTGACAGCCCCTTCGCCCAGCTCGATCTGATCCGCCAGCCAGAGCAACACAATGACCCGCTGCAGGCTTTCGATGCCGCCGACGAGTACCTGCTCAACTACCTGGCCGAACAGCCGCATGGCGCCGCAACCCGCGTATTGGTGCTCAATGACAGCTTCGGTGCCGTGGCGGCCAGCCTGGAAGGCAAGGTTCAGGTGACGTCCAGCGGCGACTCGTATCTGGCAGCCCAGGGCCTGGAGAAAAACCTGGTGCGCAATGGCAAGGCGTTTGATGCAGTACCGTTCGTGCCCGCCAGCCAGGTGCCGACCGGGCCGTTCGACCGCGTACTGATCCGCGTGCCGAAGACCCTGGCCTTGCTGGAAGAGCAACTGATTCGCCTGCAAGGGCAGTTGGCGCCGGGCGCCGAGGTGATCGCGGGCGCTATGATCAAGCACCTGCCACGGGCTGCAGGCGAGCTGCTTGAGCGCTACATCGGGCCCATGCACGCCTCACTTGCGGTCAAAAAAGCCCGGCTGCTGATTGCCACCGTCGAAGATCGCCCGGTTGCCGCCTCGCCCTACCCCACTCGCTACGCCTTGGACGCACCGGCCATCGAGTTGCGTAACCACGCCAACGTGTTCTGCCGTGAAGGCCTGGACATCGGCACCCGCGCCTTCCTCCCGCACCTGCCGAAAAACCTGGGCAGCGCTCGCGTCGCCGACCTGGGCTGCGGTAACGGCGTGCTGGCGATTGCCAGTGCACTGCAAAACCCCGACGCGCAGTACACGCTCGTGGATGAATCCTACATGGCCGTGCAGTCGGCGCTCGAGAATTGGCAGGCGGCACTCGGGGCGCGAGAAGTCATCGTCCGCGCCGCTGATGGCCTCGCCGGCCAGGAACCGCAGTCCCTGGACGTGGTGCTGTGCAACCCGCCGTTCCACCAGCAACAGGTGGTCGGCGACTTCCTTGCCTGGCGCATGTTCCAGCAGGCGCGGGAGGCCCTGGTGGTCGGTGGCGCGCTTTACATCGTGGGTAACCGCCACTTGGGCTATCACAGCAAGTTGGCGCGTTTATTCCGTGGCGTTGAGCAAGTGGCCGCCACGCCTAAGTTCGTGATTCTCAAAGCGCGCAAATAAAAAACCCCGCCTTTCTCGCAAAAGGCGGGGTTGAAAGCCGGGCCGCAAGGCCCGGAACGGGATGTCAGTGAGTCGTCAGGCCGGCCGCGCTCATGAACATACGCATCAGGCTGGCCACGACGAACAGGGCCAGCACACTGCCGGTCCAGATCATCGCCAGCCACCCCAGGCGCCGCCACAACGGCTGTTTCTCGGCCTGTTCGATCTCGTGCAACGTAGGTTTGCCGGGCATGTTACAACCCTCCTAGTGATAACCGTCTTCGTGGGTGACCTTGCCGCGGAACACGTAGTAGCTCCAGAAGGTGTAACCCAGGATAAACGGGATGATGAACAGCGTGCCCACCAGCATGAAGCCCTGGCTTTGCGGCGGCGCGGCGGCGTCCCAGATCGAGACAGACGGTGGAATGATGTTCGGCCACAGGCTGATCCCCAGGCCGCTGTAGCCGAGGAAGATCAGTACCAGTGTCAGCAGGAACGGCGTGTAGTGCGCATTACGCGCCACTGCGCGGATCAAACCGTACATGGTCACCAGCACCAGGATGGGCACCGGCAGGAACCAGAACAGGTTCGGCAGGGTGAACCAGCGCGAAGCGATTTCCGGGTGCGCCAGCGGCGTCCACAGGCTGACGATACCGATCACCGCCAACACCACAAAGGCCAACGGCCGCGCCAGGTTGTGCATCTGCTCCTGCAACTTGCCTTCAGTCTTCATGATCAGCCAGGTGCAACCGAGCAAGGCATACGCGACCACCAGGGCCACGCCGCAGAACATCGTGAACGGCGTGGCCCAGTCGAGTGAGCCGCCGGCAAACTGGCGATTCACCACCGGGATGCCGTCGATAAATGCCCCCAGCGCCACGCCCTGGAAGAACGTCGCCGCGATGGAGCCGCCGATGAACGCCTTATCCCACAGGTGACGCTTATGGTCCTTGGCCTTGAAGCGGAACTCGAAGGCCACGCCCCGGAAGATCAGCCCGATCAGCATCAGGATCAGCGGCAGGTACAACGCCGACAACACCACCGAATAGGCCAGCGGGAACGCGCCGAACAACGCCGCGCCCCCCAGGACCAGCCAGGTTTCGTTGCCGTCCCAAACCGGGGCGACGGTGTTCATCATCACGTCACGGTCGACTTTGCCCGGGATAAACGGGAAGAGAATGCCGATACCCAGGTCGAAACCGTCCATGACCACGTACATCATGATGCCGAAGATGATGATCACGGCCCAGATCAGCGGAAGATCAATACCCATCTCAATTCCCCTTGTGCTGGATGTGAGTGTGGTCGTCATCGCTGCCATCATCGGCCGCAGACAACGGACGGGCCGGTGTGCGTTTCTGCCCAGGGCCACCATGGGTTGGCTCGGAGCCTTCGTGCGTCTGAGGCCCTTTGCGCACCAGACGCATCATGTAGCCCAACCCGGCGCCGAACAGCGCGAAGTACACCACCACGAACAACACCAGGGTAATGGTCATCTGCGCCAGGCTATGCCCGGAGGATGCATCCGCCGTGCGCATCAACCCGTAGACCACCCAGGGCTGACGACCGATTTCGGTGGTGAACCAGCCGGCGAGAATCGCGATCAGGCCGAACGGGCCCATCCACAACGCCAGGTACAGGAACGGCCTGGAGGTATACATCTTGTCGCCCCGGCGCAGCCACAGGCTGAACAAACCGGTGAAGATCATCAGGAAACCCAGGCCGACCATGACCCGGAACGACCAGAACACGATGGTCGAGTTGGGACGGTCTTGCGGCGGGAAATCCTTGAGCGCCGGCACTTGCTTGTCCAGGGAGTGGGTCAGGATCAGGCTGCCCAGGTACGGGATTTCGACGGCGTATTTGGTCTTCTCGGCTTTCATGTCGGGCCAGCCGAACAGGATCAGCGGCGTCGGCTCGTTGCCGATATTTTCCCAGTGACCTTCAATCGCGGCGATTTTCGCCGGCTGATGCTTCAGCGTGTTCAGGCCATGGAAGTCGCCAATCACCGCCTGGATAGGCGCGACGATCAAAGCCATCCACATCGCCATCGACAACATGGTGCGGATCGCCGGGTTGTCCTTGCCGCGCAGCAAGTGCCAGGCCGCCGAGGAACCGACGAAGAACGCCGTGGCCACAAACGCTGCCGTGGCCATGTGCGCCAGGCGATACGGGAATGACGGGTTGAAGACGACGGCGAACCAATCGGTCGGTATCACGCGGCCGTCCACGATTTCGAAGCCCTGGGGTGTCTGCATCCAACTGTTGGACGACAGGATCCAGAAGGTAGAGATCAACGTACCGACGGCCACCATCACCGTGGCAAAGAAGTGCAGTTTGCGCCCGACCTTGTTCCAGCCGAACAGCATCACACCGAGGAAACCGGCCTCGAGGAAGAAGGCTGTCAGCACTTCATAGGTCAGCAACGGCCCGGTAACGGCGCCGGCGAAGTCCGAGAAGCGGCTCCAGTTGGTGCCGAACTGGTAGGCCATGACCAGCCCGGAGACCACACCCATGCCGAAGTTGACGGCAAAGATCTTCGACCAGAAATGGTAGAGGTCACGGTAGGTGTCGTTGTGAGTCTTGAGCCACAAGCCCTCGAGCACCGCAAGGTAACTGGCCAGGCCGATGGTGATCGCCGGGAACAGGATGTGGAACGAGATGGTGAACGCGAATTGAATTCGGGCGAGATCTAGCGCCTCCAAACCGAACATAAGTTTTCCTCTGTCAGGTAATACCGGCTGCTGGCTGGGAGCCTGCACCCACTGCCCCCACGGATATGGAGTGTGGCGAATTTCAATTCGTTTCTTTTTTTACCCATCACGCAGGGATTCTGGCCTTTCGGCCGCCAGAACAATCCCGGGGCCGGTTTTGATCTGGATCAAGCATTGCTGAAAGAGTAGTCCCATTTTGGCTGTAGGAAGGCGTGGTCTTTTGCCGCGTGACAGCTTGTCTCAGCCCGGCGCCCAGCAAACCCTTGCAACTATTTGTTACAGCTTGATGCTAACCTCGGTGCTCCCTCCGCTCCGAACCTGTATTCCCGATGCCTAGTGAACCTGCGTTGCTGTTGCGTCACCACCGCCCTTTCATCGCGTTCTGGCTGGCACGGATCTTCACCGCCAGCGGCTTCCAGATGCTCACCGTGGCCATCGGCTGGAACCTCTACCAATTGACCGGTAACGTGCTGGACCTGGGTTTGGTCGGCCTGGTGGAATTCGTACCGCGCGTACTGTTCATGTTGCATACCGGGCACGTGGCCGATCGCTATGAACGGCGCAAGGTCGCCGCCATCTGCCAAACCGTGCAGGCACTGATTGCGTTGTCCCTGGCCATCGGCGGCCTGACCGGCAACGTCACCCGCGAAATGATCTTTATCCTGGCCTTCCTGCTCGGCGCCGCACGCTCGTTTGAAATGCCCACTACCCAGGCGCTGCTGCCGAGCATCGTGCCCAGCGCACTGTTTCCGCGGGCCGTGGCGTCGTCGCAGTCGGCCCAGCAACTGGCAACCATCGTCGCGCCGGCCCTCGGCGGTTTGCTGTACGCATTCGGCAGCGTGTGGGTGTATGGCCCAACGGTGGCGCTGTACCTGATTGCCTGCGTGCTGACCCTCAACCTGCCCGCCCGCCAGACCCCGCTGAACAAAGCCAAGGCCACCCTGGACTCGCTGTTGGCCGGGGTTCGCTTTATCCGCAGTCGCCCGGACATCCTCGGTGCCATCTCCCTCGACTTGTTCGCCGTGCTGCTGGGCGGCGCCACGGCGTTGCTGCCGGTGTTCGCCAAAGACATCCTGCTGACCGGCGCCTGGGGCCTGGGCCTGCTGCGTTCGGCACCGGCGGTGGGCGCGTTGTTGATGTCGCTGTGGTTGGCGCGGTTCTCGGTGGACCGCCAGGTCGGTCGCGTAATGTTTACCGCCGTAGGTGTGTTCGGCGTGGCAACCATCGCGTTCGGCCTGTCGACTTCGTTCTGGTTTTCCCTGGCCGTGCTGGTGGTGCTCGGCGCGGCGGACATGATCAGTATGGTGATCCGCGCCTCCTTTGTGCAGCTGGAAACCCCCGATGAAATGCGCGGGCGCGTCAGTGCGGTCAACGGGCTGTTTATCGGCGCTTCGAATCAGTTGGGCGAGTTCGAGTCCGGCATCACCGCCCATTGGTTCGGCACCGTGCCCGCCGTGGTCATGGGCGGGATCGGTACGCTGCTGGTGACGGGCGTGTGGATCAAGCTGTTCCCGTCCCTGGCCAACCGCGACCGCATGCATGTGCCGGGGGAAGAGGCCAAAGTCTAAGTCCCACCACCTGATTTGATGCTGGAATGCAGTAAAGGTGGGAGCGGGCTTGCCAGCGAATGCGAAGTGTCAGTCACCTAATGTATTGACTGATGCACCGCATTCGCGAGCAAGCCCGCTCCCACATTTTGATCTTCGGTGGTTTGAAGGTTTGCGCTAAAGCACCTTGTCCAGGGTGATGGGAAAGTCCCGTACCCGCTTCCCGGTGGCGTGATAAATCGCATTCGCGACCGCCGCCGCGACCCCGACAATGCCGATCTCACCCACGCCCTTGGAACCGAGCGCGTTGACGATCTCGTCGTGCTCTTCGACAAAAATCACATCAATGTCGCCGATATCGGCATTTACCGGGATGTGATACTCGGCCAGGCTGTGGTTCATATTGCGCCCCAGTTGGTGGTCGGTCTGGGTTTCTTCGTGCAGCGCCATACCAATGCCCCACACCACACCGCCCAGGATCTGGCTGCGCGCCATCTTCGGGTTGACCACGCGCCCGGCGGCAATGGCGCTGACCACGCGACGCACCTTGATCGTGCCAAGGTCTTCGTCTACCTGAACTTCGACAAACACCGCCGAGTGAGTAGCGCTCGCATAGCCTTGACGCTTTTTGTCCGGCTCGCTGTCGACCTGCACTTCCAACGCATCTTCACCACTGTCCTTGACCAATTGTGCCAACGACACACTCACGTCCCCGGTGTGCAACTGGCCGTCTTCAAAGCGCACGGTTTCTGCATCCTTGAAGACCGGGTAAGTCTGCCGGGCAATGGCCAGCAGTTTGCCAGTCAACGCTTCGCACGCTTGTTGCACGGCGGTGCCGACGGACGACACGGTAAACGAGCCGCCCTGCAACGGCGCGGTGGGCAATGACGAATCCCCCAGCAAAAAGCGGATATCCGCCATCGCCACACCGCTGGCCTGGGCGGCAATCTGGGTCATGACCGTATAAGTGCCGGTGCCGATATCGGTGGTGGCGCTGCTCACCGTCAATTGGCCCTTCGCGTCGATCCGCGCCTTGGCGCTGGCCTTCATCTGCAAGGCTTCCCACACACCACCGGCCATGCCCCAGCCGATCAACTGGTTGCCGTCGCGCATGCTGCGCGGTTCCGGGTTGCGCTGGGCCCAGCCGAAGCGCTCGGCGCCTTCGCTGTAGCACTCGCGCAAGGCTTTGCTCGACCAGGGTTTGTCCTCGTTCTGGTTACGTTCGGCATAGTTGATCAGCCGCAGTTGCACCGGGTCGATGCCCAAGGCGCAGGCCAGTTCATCCATGGCGCACTCCAGGCCGATCACGCCCAGCGCAGCCCCCGGCGCCCGCATGTCCAGCGGGGTAAATACGTCCAGAGGCACCAGTTTGTAAGTCAGCTGCACGTTGTCGCAGTGGTAGAGCATGCCGCTCCACTCCACTACGTGTTCACTGAAGTCTTCGAAACGGGAAGTCTGGCCAATCGCGGTATGCCCCAACGCCAGCAGACGGCCATTGGCAGCGGCGCCCATCTGCAAGCGCTGCAAAGTGCGCGGCCGGTAGCCGAACGTGAACATCTGTTGCCGGGTGAGCGTGACACGCACCGAGCGCTTGAGCGCCAATGCCGCCATTACCGCCAGCGGCAACTGGTATTGCGGGCGCAGGCCCGAACCGAAGGAGCCACCGACAAACGCAGCGAAGATGCGCACCTGGCTTTTATCCAGACCAAAGATTTTTTGCACATACGCCTGGCAGTTCTGCGGGCCTTGGGTCTTGTCGTGGATATGCAGGGTGCCGTCCGGCTGATACAGCACGGTGCTGGCGTGGGGCTCCATCGGGTTGTGGTGTTCGATGGGCGTGCTGTAGTGCACATCGAGGTTGACGGCAGCAGCGGCCCATTCCGCCTGGAAGTTACCGCGTGGCGCGGGCGGCGTTTGCGGTGATGGATGCGCCTGTTCCTGCATGGCCAGCAAGTCGGTTTCAAAGGCTTCGCTTGCGTACTCGATCTGCACCAGCGAACCGGCGTGCCGCGCCAGCTCCAGGTTGTCGGCGATCACCAACGCCAATGGCTGGCCGCTGTAGAGCACACGGTCGTTATACAAAGGCCGAAACGGCGAGCCGTCCGCCGCGTCGGCGTCGGCGAACGCGTCATCGTAGCTGGCGAGTTTCGGCCGGTTGAGGTGATCGAGCACCATGACCACGCCCGGCAGCGCCAGGGCTTTGGAGGCATCGATCCTGACGACCCGGCCTTTGGCGATGGTGCTGGAGACCACGCTGGCATGCAGCAAGCCCTGGTCGGGAAACTCACCGGCATACCGCGCTTGACCTGTGACCTTGAGCAGACCGTCAACGCGATCCATGGGTTTACCGATAGCCGTCATGACCGTTCTCCTGCGATGGCAGCGTCGCTGAGGGCGCGAATAATTGCGCGGCGCGCCAGCTTGACCTTGAAGGCGTTGTGCTCCAACGGCTCGGCGTCTTGCAGCAAAGCGTCGGCGGCGTTGCTGAAGGTTTCGCGGCTGACGGTCTGGCCGATCAGCGTGACTTCCACTGCGCGGTCGCGCCACGGTTTGTGAGCCACACCGCCAAGGGCCAGGCGGGCATCGACGATGGTCTCACCGTCCAGTTCCAGGGCAGCGGCGACGGACACCAAGGCGAATGCGTAAGACGCGCGGTCGCGAATTTTCAGGTAGTGGCTGTGGTTGGCCAGATGGTCGGCTGGCAGCTCGATGGCGGTAATCAGCTCATCATCGGCCAGCAAGTTATCGCGCTGCGGCGTATCGCCGGGCAGCCGATGGAAGTCAGCAAATTCAATGACCCGCGCCCCGCCGCGCCCTTCCACGTGAACCCGCGCCGCCAGTGCCGCCAGGGCCACACACATGTCCGAGGGGTGCGTGGCCACACAGTGCTCGCTGGCGCCGAGAATCGCATGGATGCGGTTCAAGCCGGTGCGCGCCGGGCAACCACTGCCCGGTTCGCGCTTGTTGCAGGGCACGCTGGCGTCATAAAAGTAATAGCAACGGGTGCGCTGCAGCAGGTTGCCACCGGTGCTGGCCATATTGCGCAATTGCGGTGAAGCACCGGCGAGGATGGCCTGGGACAGCAACGGGTAACGCTGTTCGATCAGCGGGTGCCAGGCCAGGTCGGCATTGCTCACCAAGGCACCGATCATCAGGCCGCCCTCAGCGGTCTCTTCAACGCCTTGCAGCGGCAGGCCGGTGATGTCGATCAGGTGTTCGGGGCGGCTGATGTTTTCTTTCATCAGGTCGAGCAGGTTGGTGCCACCGGCAATGAAGCGCGACGCCGCACTGCTCAGGTGCACCGCTTCGTGCACATCGGCCGGCTTGCTGTACTGGAAGGGGTTCATTGCTCACCTCCCTTTGTGCGGCAGGCGGGCAAAGCTTCTTCTATGGCATCGCGGATGTTGCTGTAGGCGCCGCAGCGGCACAGGTTGCCGCTCATCAGTTCCTGAATTTGCGCCGTATCGTGGGCACGGCCCTCATTGGCCAGGCCAACAGCCGAGCAAATCTGGCCGGGGGTGCAGTAGCCGCACTGGAAAGCGTCATGCTTGATAAAGGCCTGCTGCATCGGGTGCAACACGTCGCCGTCGGCCAGGCCTTCTACAGTGGTCAGCTCCGCGCCGTCGCACATCACCGCCAGGGTCAGGCAGGCGTTCACGCGTTTACCGTCGCGCAACACCGTGCAGGCGCCGCATTGGCCGTGGTCGCAGCCTTTTTTACTGCCGACCAGGTCAAGTTGCTCGCGCAGCAGATCCAGCAAGGTGGTCCAGGGCAACACGTCCAGCTGGCGGTCCTGGCCATTGAGGCTCAGGCGTATGGAGTGGGTGGCGAACGGTGGGGCCGCCGCACCATTGGGAATTGCGCTCATAAACACCTCACGGGTTGGTGTACATCCGCGGCGTTCAGGGAAATCGCCGTCTCAGGGGTACGACTTCCCGGGGTATCGAGCGTTCAAGGAGATTGATCAGCGGATGTTGAGCAGGGTCTTCAGCGGGGTTTGCGCGCCATTGATCGAGGAATTGCTGTATTCGAACCAGCCGGGCGCTTCGACATTCACGTCGAATACATAGATGTAGCCCATCACCGTGCCCGCACCATTACAGGTCTGGCTGATATTGCCCACCTGGCATACCGGCGTGCGTTGCCCGTTCAATTCTGCACCATCGAAACGGCCCATCGGGCTTTTGCCCAGGCCGACTTCCATCACTGAAACCTTGGTGGGCCCACGGTGCGTGCACATCTGTGTGCTGCTCGCCCGCTCCGGGATCGTTTCAGCGCAACCGGCAGACTCGACCTTGAACACCCGCACCTCGCTCAAGGCCGGTGCAGTCGCGCCCCAAGCCGGTGCCACCAGCCCAAGGCCGATAACGGCGAACAGAGCTAGACTGCTGGCGTTGGCTTTTTTCATGCTGTTGACGACCCTGTATTAAACGTCGGCGCAGTATGCCTCAAGCCCATGGACCATCAAAACCAAGCCCATACGCCATTGGCCTTCGGCTGCTGGTATGATGCGCCGCTTTTTCCGATCCTCTCTGAAACCACACGCGCTTGGCGCAGTTTGTGCTTTGACTTAGAGGTCAACAAATAACGACGCAAAATAGCGTCACAGGGAGCCGGCATGCTGGAAAAGCTGTTTCAACTCAAAGCACACAACACCAACGTGCGCACCGAGATTCTCGCGGGTATCACCACCTTTTTGGCCATGGCCTACATCCTGTTCGTGAACCCGAGCATCCTCGGCGAAACCGGCATGGACAAGGGCGCGGTGTTTGTCGCAACCTGCCTGGCCGCAGCCATCGGTTCGACCGTGATGGGCCTGATCGCCAACTACCCGATCGCACTGGCGCCGGGCATGGGCCTCAATGCCTTCTTTACCTACACCGTGGTCCTGCACATGGGCCACACCTGGCAAGTGGCGCTGGGCGCGGTATTCATTTCGGCGGTGTTGTTCTTCCTGCTGTCGATCTTCCGCATCCGTGAGTGGATCATCAACAGCATCCCGCTGCCCCTGCGCTCGGCGATTGCAGCCGGTATCGGCCTGTTCCTGGCGCTGATCGCCCTGCACAACGCCGGCATCGTCGTCAGCAACCCGGCTACCATGGTGGGCCTGGGCGACCTGAAACAACCGGCACCGATCCTCGCCACCCTCGGTTTCGCGCTGATCGTGGCGCTGGAAGCCCTGGCCGTGCGCGGCGCTGTACTGATCGGCATCCTCGCGGTGACTATTGTGTCCATCGCCATGGGTTTCACCCCGTTCGGCGGCGTGACGTCGATGCCACCGTCCCTGGCCCCCACCTTCCTGCAGCTGGATATCAAAGGCGCACTGGATATCGGCTTGGTCAGCGTGATTTTCGCTTTCCTGTTCGTGGACCTGTTCGACAACTCCGGCACCCTGATCGGCGTTGCCAAGCGCGCCGGCCTGATGGGCAAAGACGGCCACATGCCGAAAATGGGCCGTGCGCTGATCGCCGACAGCACCGCGGCCATGGCCGGTTCGCTGCTGGGCACCTCGACCACCACCAGCTACATCGAATCCGCTGCGGGCGTGAGTGCCGGTGGCCGCACCGGCCTGACCGCCGTCGTGGTCGCGATCCTGTTCCTGCTGGCGCTGTTCTTCTCGCCATTGGCTGCCAGCGTTCCAGCCTTCGCGACCGCGCCGGCGCTGCTGTTCGTGGCCGTGCTGATGACCTCGGGCCTGGCCGAAATCGACTGGGATGACATTACTGTTGCAGCGCCGGTGGTGATCACCGCCCTGGCGATGCCCTTCACTTACTCCATCGCCAACGGCATTGCCTTCGGTTTCATCGCCTGGACCGCCATCAAGCTGCTTTCGGGCCGCTACCGTGAGCTGAACCCGGCACTGGTGATCCTGTCGATTCTGTTTGTGATCAAGCTGGGCTGGTTCAACGCATGACTTTTGACGCCACAAGCTACACCGCTCAACTGCAAGACAAGGTCACGCGCCTGCGTGACCTGCTGGCACCCTTCGATGCGCCCGAGCCGCAGGTCTTCGATTCGCCGTTGCAGAACTTCCGCCTGCGGGCGGAGTTCCGCCTGTGGCGCGAAGGCGGTGAACGCCACTACGCGATGTTTTCCCAGGACGACAAACGCACGCCGATCCTGATCGAAGAATTCCCCATCGCCAGCCAACGCATCAACCTGTTGATGCCGCAACTCAAGGCTGCCTGGCAGGCCAGCGCCGCCCTGAGCCACAAGCTGTTCCAGGTGGAGTTCCTCACCACCTTGGCCGGCGACGCGATGATCACCCTGTGTTATCACCGCCCGCTGGACGAGCATTGGCACACGGCTGCGAACAAGCTCGCTGCCGACTTGAATGTCAGCATCATCGGCCGCTCCAAGGGCAAGCGCGATGTTATCGGCCACGACTACGTGGTTGAAAAGCTCGAAGTCGGCGGCCGCACATTCAGCTATCGCCAACCCGAAGGTGCGTTTACCCAGCCCAACGGCACGGTGAACCAGAAGATGCTCAACTGGGCTTACGACGCCTTGGGTGATCGCCCGGATGATTTGTTGGAGCTGTATTGCGGCAATGGCAACTTCACGCTGCCTTTGGCTACCCGCGTACGAAAAGTGCTGGCCACCGAAATCAGCAAAACCTCGGTAAACGCGGCCCTGAGCAACCTCGATGAAAACGCGGTGGATAACGTCACCCTGGTGCGCCTCTCCGCCGAAGAACTCACCGAAGCACTTAACGAAGTGCGTCCGTTCCGCCGCCTGCACGGCATCGACCTGAAAAGCTACGAATTCGGAAGTGTCTTCGTCGACCCGCCGCGTGCGGGCATGGACCCGGACACCTGCGAACTGACCCGACGCTTCGACAACATCCTGTACATCTCCTGCAACCCGGAGACCCTGGCTGCGAACATCGCGCAATTGCACGACACGCACCGGATTACCCAGTGTGCGATGTTTGACCAGTTCCCGTGGACGCACCATATGGAATCCGGCGTGTTGTTGACCCGACGTTAAACACGCTCACGTGTCCTTTCGTGGCCGGCCGCCCTTCTTGCCATTGGCTCGGGCGGCTGCGGACTTCGCGGCACTGCTTTTACGCCCGTTACGCGACGCCACCATGCTTGCAGCCAGGTCCATCAAGGGCTGGCTCGTAGCAATCAGGCCACTGATGGAGACGTGCAGGTCACGGGCTTCACAGCACAGCGCCTTGCCACCAAACCCGACCTCCAGTTGCTGAAAGTCCTGCGCAGAAAACCCTTCGAACTCCGCGAGCCCGGCCACCGGCAGCACGATACGGCTGCCATCGCCGAAGCCGATGGAGATGCAGTCGTCTTCGTAACGCACATCACTGGCATTGGCGTACAAGCGCTTCAGCTTGCGCCCACGCACGATGGCCTTGTCGATATCAGCCTCAGTGATCGGTACATCAGGCAAGATTTTGGCTTTTACGATTTTTTTCATAAATCAATCTCCACACAACCTGGCGCCCTCACCAGATTCAAAATGGTTCTCTGCCCAACAACATCGTGTCGGGCATTGGCGATCACATAAACACCACGCCGAATGACTAACCCTGGCACTAACTCATCAGCGTCCCAGTCCCAGGAATGGTTCTCCAGGCAGACCGTTTGCAGCTTTTGCCACCAGATCCTTCGTGCCCGCGCCAAATAATGCGGTTGCATGAGGGCCTGGCGAATACCTTCCAGAATCGCGCCCGCTGGCCGGCATCGTTCGGGGTTCACATCCCACAACGCCACGCCTCCATCCAGAAAGCTGAAACGAAAGCGCGCATCCCATGCCTCTCCCCTGACATGTACGTGAGGCGGGCAATGCTCGTCCCTGAGAAAAACCGCAATTACATATCCTTTGTAAGCCCCTACTTTCATCGTAACCCATCCGTTAGGTTATTTTCTGTCAGGAAACACTTTTCCTCCTGCAGCCCGATAGCCGGCTGCGTGATCAGGGAGGTTTTTCACAGGTTAGTCGCGAAGGAGGAAGCGTCGAATACCGTCTTGTAACCGCGCATGGCGAGGTCTTGAAATCCTCTTTTACTGATTAACAGTTCGATAATCGAACACATCCGCTGCCACTAATTGACCAAATTAACCATCCGGTACATTTTATCCCCACAACCAATAATAACTGTGGAGATCCTCCCCTATGCCGCCCATCGTGCTGGTGCTCAACGGCCCCAACCTCAACCTGCTCGGTACCCGCGAGCCCGCTACCTACGGCCATGAAACCCTGGCCGACGTGGCTGCGCTGTGTGGCCGCAGCGCCGAAAAACTCGGGCTGAAAATCGAATTCCGCCAGACCAACCACGAAGGCGAATTACTTGACTGGATCCACGGTGCCCGCGCCCGCTGCGCCGGGATCGTGATCAATCCGGCGGCCTGGACCCACACCTCGGTGGCGATTCGCGACGCACTGGTCGCCAGTGAAGTGCCAGTGATCGAAGTGCATTTATCCAATGTGCATGCGCGCGAGGCGTTTCGGCATCACTCTTTTGTCTCACCCATCGCCAAGGCGGTACTCGCCGGGTTTGGCAGCCACGGCTATCACCTGGCCCTGGAACACTTCAGCCACACCTTGAAGGGATGATCCCGATGAAACCGCGCATCCTCGCCGGCCTGATCGGCTCGGGCATCCAGGCCTCCCGCACCCCCGCCTTGCATGAGCAGGAAGGTGACGCCCAAGGCTTGCGATATTTGTACCGCCTGATCGATCTGGAACCACTGCAACTGAGCATCAGCGCCCTGCCCGACCTGCTGAACGCGGCCGAGGTGATGCAGTTCACCGGGTTGAACATTACCTACCCGTGCAAGCAGGCGATCCTGCCGCTGCTCGATGAATTGTCCGACGAGGCCCGGGGCATTGGGGCGGTTAACACGGTGGTATTCAAGGCAGGTAAACGCATCGGCCACAACACCGATTGCCTGGGGTTCGCCGAAGGTTTTCGCAGGAACTTGAATGACGTTGCCCGCCACCGTGTCGTCCAGATGGGTGCCGGCGGTGCCGGTGCAGCGGTGGCTCATGCGCTGCTGGCCGAAGGCGTGGAGCACTTGAGCATTTTCGACGTGGACGCCAGCCGTGCCCGAGACCTTGTGGATAACCTTGCGCAGCGTTTCGGGGCCAGTCGCGCCCAGGTCGGCAACCACCTGGAAAGCGCCATGGCCGAGGCGGATGGTTTGGTCAACACCACGCCGATGGGCATGGCCAAGCTGCCCGGCACGCCGGTGCCGCCTGCCCTGTTACGGGCTGAGTTGTGGGTCGCGGAAATCGTGTATTTCCCACTGGAAACCGAGCTGCTACGCAGCGCCCGCGCCTTGGGCTGCCGCACGCTGGATGGCGGCAACATGGCGGTGTTTCAGGCGGTGAAGGCATTTGAGTTGTTCAGTGGCGAAGCGCCGGATGCGCAAAGGATGTTGGCGCATTTTCAGAGCATGAACACCTCGCAGTAGAAACCCAATTCAACTGTGGGAGCGGGCTTGCTCGCGAAAGCGGTGTATCAGTCGCCGGAGGTATGGACTGATACTGCGCATTCGCGAGCAAGCCCGCTCCACATCCGGTTCTGCGGTGTCCTCAAGCCTGCAGGTAACGCATCACCGATTCACAAATCATCTCGCGATGCCGCTGTTTGACGAGCTCATCCGACAGCTCGATCTGAAAGATCTCACTGAACGTATGGCGATTGGACACCCGGTAAAAGCTGAATGAGTTGATCAGCAAGTGCACGTCCAACGGATTCAATCCTTGGCGAAATACGCCCATCTCAGCACCCCGCCGCAACGTAGCCCCCAACCCTTCGAGGATGTTGCTGTTCATTGCCTTGATCGAATCCGAGCGCTTTACGTACTCGGCGTTGTTGATATTTTCGATGCTGACAATGCGCACGAAGTCCACGTTCTGGTCGTGGTGGTCAAAGGTGAACTCCACCAGCCTGCGAATCGCTTCGCGCGGTTCCAGGGCCGTGAGGTTCATGCGGGTTTCCGTGTTGCGAATATCGCCGTAGAGCTTTTCCAGCACCTCGACGTACAACTGCTCCTTGCTGCCGAAGTAGTAATAGATCATGCGTTTTGAGGTGTGGATACGCTCAGCAATCGCATCCACGCGAGCGCCGGACAGGCCCTGTTGAACAAACTCGACGATGGCTTCCTGCAGGATATTTTCGCGGGTCTTTTCCGGATTGTTCTTACGACTCTTGCGCGGTGCGTCTGACACCGCAGGGAGATCGGGACTCGAGGTCATGGTGCGCTCACGGCCATTGTTATGCAGGCCATGATTATGGGCCGCGGCGCCCTCTGAAGGAAGCACCTGTCAGCCGTTACAACCGAGCCTGGCGTGCCGCGCCGCTGCGGGACTTGGCCATCGCTGCCAGGCGCACCGCCACGTTGGCCGCGCCATAACCGGCGTAGCCATTTTTGCGTTGGATGATCTCAAAGAAAAACCGCCCTTCGAACGGCTCGGTGTAGACATGAAACAACTCACCGCCCTGGGCGTCACGGTCGTACAACACGTTGTAGTACGCCAGTTCGCTAAGGAACTCGTCGTCGAAATCAAACCGCGCCGCCAGGTCGTCGTAGTAGTTGAGCGGGATATCCAGCAACGGCACGCCCGCCTCTTTGGCGCGGCTCACCTCGGCGAAAATGTCCGCACAGTCGAAGGCAATGTGATGCACACCCGAGCCGCGATAACTCGACAGCGCGTGGGAAATCGCGGTGTTGCGGTTCTCGGAAATATTCAACGGCAAGCGAATCGAACTGCAGCGGCTGCGTAACGCGCGGCTTTTTACCAAACCGTAGGGGTCGGGGAGCACCACTTCGTCATCGGCTTCAAAGTCCAGCAGGCTCTTGTAGAACAGCACCCAGCTGTCGAGGCTGTCGGCCGGCAGCGCCATGGCCATATGGTCGATACGCAACAGGCCCCCACTTGAGGCGGTGGTCGGTTGCAGGTTGAAGTCGGTGTCGTAAAGCCCGCCTTCACTCGGGTCTACCAGGTAAATCAGGCTGCCGTCCGGCGCACGTACGGCCGCCAATTCAAGCTCGTTGGGGCCGACCAGTCCGCGATAGGGCTGGCCCTTGTAGGCCACCGCCCGCTCCAACGCTTTAGCGCTGTCCTTGACCCGAATCGCCGTGGCGCATAAAGAAGGCCCATGGGCTTCGAAGAAGTTATGGGCGAAGGAATAGGGTTCACAGTTGAGAATCAGGTTGATATCACCCTGGCGCAACAGGCTCACACTCTTGGAACGGTGCTGCCCGGCCTTGACGAACCCCAGGCGTTCCAGCCAGTGGGTCAGCTTGGCGCCGAGGCTTTCATCCACGGCGAACTCGAGGAATTCGATGCCGTCGTATTCGCTGGCGGCCGGGGTTTCAAACAAAATATCCACCGGCGCAGCCGGTTGTTCCTGTGCCAGGCGCTGACGGGTTTTCTCTTCCAGGTACAGCAGCGAACGCAAGCCATCCGCCGCGTTCGCTCGGGTCGGCGCCGCGCGAAAACCATCATTGAAAATTTCCAGGGACAACGGCCCGGTGTAACCCGTCTTGATAATCGGCGCCAGGAACCCTGCCAAATCAAATTCGCCCTGCCCTGGGAAACAGCGGAAATGTCGACTCCACTCCAGCACATCCATGGCCAGGATCGGTGCGTCGGCCATTTGCACAAAAAAGATCTTGTCGCCGGGGATCTCGGCGATGGCGCTTGGGTCGCCCTTCAGCGACAGCGTGTGGAAGCTGTCGAGCAACACGCCGAGGCTTGGGTGATCGACCTGACGCACCAGGTTCCACACCTGCTGCCAGGTGTTCACGTGCTTGCCCCAGGCCAGTGCTTCATAACCAATACGCAGGCCACGGCGGCCGGCGTGCTCCGCCAAAAGGCCAAGGTCATCCAGTAGAATGCGTTCATCGCCCACGCAATCGGCCGAGGCATTGCTGCACACCAGCACCAGGTCGGTGCCCAGCTCCTGCATCAAATCGAACTTGCGCTCGGCGCGCTCCAGGTTGCGTGCCAGGCGATCACGGCGGCAGCCTTCAAAGTCGCGAAACGGCTGGAACAACGTGATGGCGATGCCGAGGTCGGCACACATTTGTTTAACTTCCCGCGGGCTGCCGTCGTAATACAACAGGTCGTTCTCGAAGATCTCAACCCCATCAAACCCGGCGGCGGCAATGGCTTCGAGCTTTTCCGGCAGGGTACCGCTCAAGGAAACGGTGGCAATGGAACGTTGCATGGGGCGACTCCCGGCAGTTGTTATTTGCGGCAAATTATTCGCCCCTAGCCTACACGCAGCAATTAAAATGTACGAACCGGTTAGTTTTTCGTGCGATTACCGAACACTATGCCCGTTTGGCGAATTGACGGTTTTTTAACCGCTGCGCACCATCGACGACGCAACCTTCAAAGAAAAAAAGACCCAGAACACACCATAAAAATTTCAAAAAACGGGTACGACCTCATGCCTCTGCAAAACTCCGCCCTGGCCGCGCGCCCGGGCAACCCGCACGCCGGCATCGGCGACAAAATCCGTGGCGCACTGGCCGTGGGTAAAACTCGCTGGGGCATGCTGGCCCTGGTGTTCTTCGCCACCACCCTCAACTACATCGACCGCGCCGCCCTGGGCGTGATGCAACCGATCCTGGCCAAAGAGATGAGCTGGACGGCGATGGATTACGCCAACATCAACTTCTGGTTCCAGGTCGGCTACGCCATCGGCTTTGTGCTGCAGGGTCGCTTGATCGACCGTGTCGGTGTGAAGCGCGTGTTCTTCTGCGCAGTGCTGTTATGGAGCCTGGCAACCGGCGCCCACGGCCTGGCCACCTCGGCCGTCGGCTTTATGGTGTGCCGCTTTATCCTCGGGCTGACCGAAGCCGCCAACTACCCGGCTTGCGTCAAGACCACACGGTTGTGGTTCCCGGCCGGTGAGCGCGCGGTGGCCACCGGGATCTTCAACGCCGGCACCAACGTGGGCGCAATGATGACGCCTATGCTGCTGCCGCTTATCCTGCATGTATGGGGCTGGCAGGCAGCGTTCCTGTGCATGGCATCGCTGGGCGCAATCTGGCTGGTGTTCTGGGGTTTGAAGTACTACAACCCGGAAGACCATCCAACGGCCAAACAATCCGAATTGGACTACGTGCAACAGGAATCCGAACCGGAACAACCGAGTGTGCCTTTCAGCCGCATCCTGCGTATGCGCGGCACTTGGGCCTTCGCCCTCGCCTATGCGATGACCGCCCCGGTGTTCTGGTTCTACCTGTATTGGCTGCCGCCGTTCTTGAACCAGCAATACAACCTGGGCATCAACGTGACCCAGATGGGTATCCCGCTGATCATCATTTACCTGACAGCCGACTTCGGCAGCGTGGGTGGGGGGATTCTGTCGTCATTCCTGATCGGCCGTGGGATGAATGCGATCAAGGCGCGGCTGTTGTCGATGTTGCTGTTTGCCTGCTGCATCGTCGGCGTGATCATGGCGGCCGGCTCCAGCCAGTTGTGGGTCGCGGTGTTTGCGATCTCCCTGGCCATCGGCGCGCACCAGGCCTGGACCGCCAACATCTGGAGCCTGGTGATGGACTACACGCCCAAGCACATGATGAGCACAGTGTTTGGTTTCGGCGGTATGTGCGCAGCCATCGGCGGCATGTTCATGACCCAGATCGTCGGCCATATCCTTACGGTGACGAACAACAACTACACCGTGCTGTTCACCCTGATCCCGGCGATGTACTTCATCGCGCTGACCTGGATGTACTTCATGGCGCCGCGCAAGATTCCTACTGTCGACGTTTGACTCACCGACGCCGCTGCTGCCAGGCAGCGGCCAACCCACTCATGCAGATCACCCCGATGCCGACCACCGTGGTCAAGTCGGGGGTATGGTTGAACACCAGCCAGCCCAACAACCCCGCAAACACGATCTGGCAATAGCCGAACGGCGCCAGCAAGGCCGGCGCCGCGAAGCGGAAGGCCTGGGTCAACATCAAGTGCGCCGTCATCCCGCAGCTGCCCAGCGCCAGCATCAACACACCGTGCCACAGCGTAGGGAGCTGCCAGAAGAACGGCACCAGCGCGCTCATCACTAAGGTATTGCACAGGCCAGCGAAGAAATTGCTGGTGGTCGGGGTGTCGTATTTGCTCAAGATGCGTGTGAGCAGTTGGTAGAAACAGAAGAACAGCGCCGAACACAGGGGCAGCAACACCGCCGGTGTGAACAACTCGCCGCCCGGGTGGATGATGATCAGCACGCCGATAAACCCGCAGATCACCGCCAGCCATTGGCCACGCGTCACACGTTCACCGAGCAACGGTACCGACAGCGCCGTCACCAGGATAGGCGCCAGGAAGTTCACCGCCGTGGCTTCCGCCAACGGGATGTAATGCAGCGCCGCGGTAAAGAACAGGCTCGTGCCCAACAGGCACAAGGCCCGCACCACCTGCATCCCCGGGCGCTTGCTGCGCAGCACACGCAAGCCCGATTGCGGCAGGAAGATCCCGGCCATCAGCAAGGTGTGCACCAGGTAACGCGCCCACACCACCATCACAATCGGATAGAACCCGGCCAGGTACTTGGACAAGGCGTCGTGGCTGGAAAACAGAAACGTCGCCACCACAATCAGCAGGATGCCTTTGAAAGGATGGTTGACGCCGGAAAGGGGTGTGCTGACAGTCATTTAATTCTCTTGCATGGCGGGCTGAACGCTGAGCACTGAACGCGGTAGCACTCAACCCGGTAATCTAGCAGCCGGGCCGAAGTCTGCCCCAAGAGCATAACCAAACACCGTGCGAACAGCGCACTAAATCACGGGATTTGAGTCCAACGCTGCACGTTAGCCCGCGCGTTGCACACTTTTTAACCAAGGCCTTGCCGCTATGAAAAAGACACTCTTTGTTCTTTCTGCCCTTGCCCTGCTCACCGCCTGTAACAAGGAACCCAAGGAAGCCCCGAAACCTGCGCCCGCCTCCGTGCAAGCCACGCTGGTACCGGCGACCCCGCCCACCGATAAATGGGTCGGCACGTGGATGGGCGTCGAAGGCCTGAACCTGAGCATCGCCAAGGACGACAGCATCGGCCGTGGCCACTACCTTCTCACCATGAAGTACGGCCTCGACGCCGACGACTCAGGCACCTTCAAGGGTGAAGCCAACGAAGAAGGCATCACGTTCACTCGCCCGGACGGCCCGCAACTGCTGCGCGCCGGCGACGGTGAAGCCACCGGCCTGAAATGGCTGGCGGATAAAAAAGACTGCCTGGTGGTCGATACCGGCGAAGGTTATTGCCGCGACTGACCCGGTTTTGCTGACACAACTTTCATCTGGCGCCCGTGCCGACACCGACTGACAGCAGCGATACTACGCAGCTCTCGTTACTTGTCGGACAGCCGGGCTGGCGCCATTCATACGCACCAACAACACTGTTCTGAAAAAAGTGTTCCACAGGTTTATCGAGAGGATTGCCCCATGCTATGGAAAAAAGGCCGACGCAGCGACAACGTGGTGGATGCCCGCGATGACAGTGGAGGCGGTGGTGGCGGCATGCGTTTTGGTGGCGGCAAGGGCCTGAGCCTTACGGCGATTGTGCTGATTGTCGGCATCGGCTGGCTGACCGGCCAGGACCCGATGCAGATCCTCGGCCAATTGACCGGCCAGATGGAACAAGCGCCCTCGGTGAGCACCCAATCGCAACAGGCTCCGCCGGCCAATGATCAGCAGGCTGACTTCGTCCGAGCGATTCTGGGGGACACGGAAGACACCTGGGGCCAGGTGTTCCAGGAAAATGGGTTGGCCTACAAGAACCCGAAACTGATTCTGTTCCGTGGCCGGGTGAATTCCGCCTGCGGTGGCGCCACCTCGGCCAGCGGCCCGTTCTATTGCCCGGCCGACCAGCAAGTGTATCTGGACCTGGATTTCTTCCGGGAAATGTCACAACGCTTCAAGGCCTCCGGCGAGTTCGCCCAGGCCTACGTGATCGCCCACGAAGTCGGGCACCACGTGCAAACGCTGCTGGGCATCTCGGCCAAGATCCAGGCCGCGCGCCAACAGGGCCGGCAGATGCAAGGCGATGGCGGCCTGTTGGTACGCCAGGAGTTACAAGCCGACTGTTTCGCCGGCGTGTGGGCCAACCGCGCGCAAAAACGCCTGAACTGGCTGGAGCCCGGCGATATTGAAGCGGCACTGAATGCGGCCAACGCCATCGGCGACGACCGTTTGCAGCAACAGGGTCAAGGGCGCGTCGTGCCAGACTCGTTTACCCACGGCACCTCGGCACAGCGCGTTCGCTGGTTTAAAACCGGCTTCGCCCAGGGCCAGATCTCTCAATGCGACACTTTTACAGCGAAGAGTCTTTAAATGAATAAACGATTGGGATTGCTGTTCGGCGTGTTAATCACGTGTTCCTCCTTCACCTGGGCCGCCGAGAAAGACCACGGCGTCAAGGTGGTCAGCCCCGATCGTTTTCACTTGGATGCGGGCGATCTCAGTCTCGGCTTGAGCCAGGACTGGGGCAAGCCGCTGCCTCAGGTAACCCGCGCACTGATCATCGTGCACGGTCGCCTGCGTAACGCGCAGACCTACCTGAAAAGTGGCGAAGATGCCGCTGAACACGCAGGGCTGGCCGCCAGCACACTGGTGATCGCGCCGCAGTTTCTGAATGAGTCGGATGTAAAACGCAACCACCTGGACCACCAAGTGCTGCGCTGGAACGGCAATGACTGGATGGCCGGCGCGCCGTCGACCGGCCCGGGCCAGGTCAGCTCCTACGGCGCACTTGACCAGATCATCAAGCACCTGGGCAACCGCAAGCTGTTCCCGGCGCTGAAAGAAATCGTCGTCGCCGGCCACTCCGGCGGTGGCCAAGTGATACAGCGTTTTGCGCTCACCGGGCACGACCACCCGCTGCTGCGAACCGAAGGTATCAGCCTGCGTTATGTGGTGGCCAACCCATCGTCCTACGCCTACTTCAGCCCGCAGCGTCCGGTAAAGTTTGATGCGGCCAGCTGCCCGGGCTTCAACGACTGGAAGTACGGCATGCAAAACCTGCCGGACTACGCCAAGGGCCAGAGTGCGCAGCAGCTTGAGCAGGCTTACGTGTCACGCGACATTACCTACCTGCTGGGCCAGCAGGACACCGACCCGAACCACCCGGCGCTGGATAAAAGCTGCGAAGCCGAAACCCAGGGCGCGTATCGGCTGATTCGTGGGCATAACTACTTTGATTACCTCAAAGCGCGTCATCCGCAGCTGAGTCACAAACTGGTGGAAGTACCGGGAGTCGGGCACGACGGGGACAAGATGTTTACCTCGCCGGAGGGCGAGAAGGTGTTGTTTGCGAAGTAACTGACACGACCGGCTTAAAAATGTGGGAAAGGGCTTTTTGTGGGAGCTGGCTTGCCCGCGATGCGCACACCTCGGTCTGTCAGCCATACCGAGGTGATCCTATCGCGGGCAAGCCCGACTCCCACACAAGCCCCCTCCCGCATTTGATGTGTGATGCCAGGTTTAGATCATCTGGCGCAGGGCGGCGCAATCCTCAGCATGCCAATCTGCCAACTCCGGCCACGGGTTTTCCGGCACGTTCACCAACACCGTCCTGGTCCCGGCCGCCCGGCCGCAGTCCAGGTCAAAGCGGTAATCCCCGACCATCACCATCTCGCTCGGCGCCACCTCCCAAGCCGTCGCCAGTTTCAGCAAACCACCCGGATTCGGCTTGGGCGGCGCATCTTCACGACCGAGCACATCCTCGACAGCAAAGCAGTCCGCCAGACCAATCGCTTCCAGCGTGATATGCGCCAACTCCCGCGCATTGCGGGTCAGGATGCCCAGGCGATAGCCCCGCCCGGCCAATTCACGCACCAGTTCCACTGCGCCGTCTGCGGCAACCGAGCCAACGGCCAGCGCCCGCTCATGCTCCAGCAACCATGCATGCTTGGCCGCCGCCACCTCTGCCGGCAACGCCGCGAGGTGGGTGAGAATGTCATCCTCGGGCGGAATCTCCAGAGCCACGCGAATGGCCGCAAAATCATGCACGGCCACCGTGAGGGTGCCGTCCATATCAAAGACCCAGTGCTTAACGTCCGCCAGGCTCATGCCCAATCCTTGCGATGGCGAATCAAGCCTTCCTGGGTGACCGAAGCCACCAGTTGTCCGGCGCGGTTGTACACGCTGCCCCGCGAGAAACCACGCGAGTTGCCGGCCCACGGGCTGTCCATCGCGTACAGCAACCAGTCATCGGCGCGCAGGTCAGCGTGGAACCACAGCGCATGGTCGAGGCTGGCGACTTGCATGTCTTTTTGCCACACCGTCTTGCCGTGGGGCAGCAGCGAAGTGGTCAGCAGACCGAAGTCCGACGCATAGGCCAACAGGTATTTATGCAGCGCCGGCGAGTCGGCCAAGGCACCGTCGGCCCGGAACCACACGTACTTGACCGGGTCGGACGGTTGCGGGTTGAACGGGTCTTTCTCGGTGACCGGGCGCACTTCGATGGGCTTGGGGCACAGCAACTTTTCGCGCATGTGCTCAGGGATCAGGTGCGCGCGCTGTTTGGTCAGCTCCAGTTCCGACGGCAGGTTCTCCGGGCCAACGACCACCGGCATGGTGGTCTGGTGCTCGAAGCCTTGTTCGTCGTACTGGAACGAAGTGGTGCAGGTAAAAATCGGGTTGCCCTTCTGGATCGCGGTGACGCGGCGGGTGCTGAAGCTACCGCCATCGCGCACACGGTCTACCGAATACACCACCGGCAATGCGGCGTCGCCGGGACGCAGGAAATAACCATGCAAGGAATGCACGTGCCGCGCTTCTTCTACGGTCTGGCTGGCAGCCGACAACGACTGGCCGAGCACCTGGCCGCCGAACAGTTGGCGAAAGCCCAGGTCCTGGCTGCGGCCGCGAAAGAGGTTTTCCTCGATCGGCTCCAGGGTCAGCAAGTCCACCAGATCTTCCAATACTTGGCTCATAGAGCAACTCCTACAACAATCGATAGGGCATTCCGGGCTGCTTATCCGTGCAGCGTGTCCAACCATTGGGCGCGGGTGATGCGGTACAAAACATGATGGCGCAGCGGGTCATCGGCTGCGACCTTGGGGTGTTCAAAATCTGCCTGGGGATCGTAATGCATACCGATGGCCTGCATGACTTTTTGTGATGGCAGATTGGTTTCGGTGGTGAAGGACAGGATTTCATCCAGTTGCAGCCGATCGAAACCACAGCGCAGTGCGGTCCAGGCTGCCTCGCTGGCGTAGCCCAGGCCCCAGTGCTCACGGGCCAGGCGCCAGCCGATCTCGACGGCCGGCACAAAGTCGGCTTCGAAATTGACATTTTGCAGCCCGGTGAGGCCGATAAACTCGCGCGTGTCCTTGCGCTGCAAGGCCCAAAAGCCAAAGCCGTATTCGGCAAAATGGCCGCGAATCCGCCCAATCAGCGCGGCGCTTTCCAGATGGCTCAGCTTGGCCGGGAAATAACGCATCACCTGCGAGTCGGCGCACATGCGCGCAAATTCCGGCAGGTCGCTGTCGCGCCATTGGCGCAGCACCAGACGTGCGCTTTCCAACTCGAGTATCGGCTCCATGGGTCCCCTCCCTTGCCATGTGCGTGAGTGTACAGCGCTGGTAAGATCCTTCGCAGGTTCCCGTCAGAAAATCCCATGCCATTGCCACTGATCTACCACGACGACTACAGCCCCGAGTTCCCAGCGGACCACCGGTTCCCTATGGATAAGTTTCGCCTGTTGCGCGACCACCTGGTGGACAGCGGCCTGACCGAGGACAGCCAACTGCTGCGACCGGAGCTGTGCCCGACAGAGATTCTGGCCCTCGCCCATGAACCTGGGTATATCGAACGCTACATGAGCGGCGAGTTGTCCCGCGAAGACCAACGCCGCCTTGGCCTGCCCTGGAACGAAGCCCTGGCCCGACGCACTGTGCGCGCGGTCGGCGGCTCGATACTGGCCGCCGAACAGGCGCTGGAACACGGCCTGGCCTGCCACCTGGCGGGTGGCACTCATCACGCCCATTACGATTACCCGGCCGGCTTTTGCATCTTCAACGACCTCGCGGTGATCAGCCATTACCTGCTGGCCAGCGGGCGGGTCAACCGCATACTGATCTTCGACTGTGACGTGCACCAGGGCGACGGCACCGCACGCATCCTTCACGACACGCCGGATGCAATCACCGTGTCGCTGCACTGCGAAAAAAACTTCCCCGCCCGCAAGGCCCAGAGCGACTGGGACATCCCGCTGCCCATGGGCATGGGCGATGCCGACTACCTCAAAACCGTGGACGACGCGCTCAACTACCTGCTGCCGCTCTACCAGCCGGACCTGGTGCTCTACGACGCCGGTGTCGATGTGCATAAAGATGACGCACTCGGTTACCTCAAGCTGACAGACGCAGGCGTCGCCGCGCGTGATGAAAGCGTGATGCGCCACTGCCTGGGCCGCGACATCCCGGTCATGGGCGTGATCGGTGGTGGCTACAGCAAGGACCGCCCTGCCCTGGCCCGCCGCCACGGCATCCTGCATCACAGTGCACAGCGGGTGTGGACGTCATCCGGTTGTCATTGAAGTGTGGGCGTTACCCACAATGCCTGTGGAACGGCCTGTGGATAACTTGAGCGTAAGGGCCTGAAAGCGAGTAACCGCATGGCTTGTAGGAAAGTGTACGTTTTTTGATCAGGCAGTGATGCCGGCGTCGGGTAGAATGCTCGGCCTATTCCGCGACCGTAGCCTTGCCCATGCCTCAGACACCGTCTCAACACGTCACTATCATCGGCGGCGGCCCTGCCGGGCTGATGGCCGCTGAAGTCTTGAGCCAGGCGGGCGTGCAGGTTGACCTGTATGACGGCATGCCGTCGGTGGGGCGCAAGTTCCTGCTGGCGGGCGTGGGCGGCATGAACATCACCCACTCCGAGGCGTACCCGGCGTTCCTGTCGCGCTATGCCGAACGCGCGCCGCAGATGGCGCCGTTGCTGCGAGGGTTTGGTGCCGAGGCGTTGTGCGAATGGATTCATGGCCTGGGCATTCAAACCTTTGTCGGCACCTCCGGCCGCGTTTTTCCTACTGACATGAAGGCGGCGCCGCTGCTGCGCGCCTGGCTCAAGCGCCTGCGCGACCAAGGCGTGGTTATCCACACCCGCCATCGTTGGCTGGGCTGGACGGCCGACGGTGGTTTACTTATCCACAGCCCGGAGGGTGAGAAAACTGTCCACAGCGATGCAGTGTTGCTGGCCTTGGGCGGTGGCAGCTGGTCGCGCCTGGGCTCCGATGGCGCCTGGCTCAAATTGCTGGAAGACAAAGGCGTGCCCTACGCGCCTCTGCAACCGAGCAATTGCGGCTTCGAGGTGTCAGCCTGGAGCGAATTGATGGTCAGCAAATTCGCCGGCGCGCCGTTGAAAAACGTCGCCATCGGCCTAGGGGATGACAAGCCTCGGCTGGGGGAATGTGTGGTCACGGCCATGGGTATCGAGGGCAGTTTGATCTATGCGCTGTCGGCACCGATTCGTGAAGCGATCAACCGCACGGGCTCAGCCACCGTGCATATCGATCTGCTGCCAAGCAAGCCGTTGGACAAAGTCCAGGCTGCCTTGGCCAAACCGCGTGGTTCGCGCTCGATGAGCAAGCATTTGCACAGCCAGTTGGGGTTGGATGGGGTCAAAGCGGCGCTGTTGCGTGAGTTGGCACCGGCGGAGCATTTCAATGATCCGGCGCAATTGGGAGTGGATATCAAAGCATTGCCGCTGACCTTGATAAAAACCCCGCCGATGGATGAAGCAATCAGCACGGCCGGTGGCGTGCCATTCGAGGCGTTGGATGAGCGGCTGATGCTCAAGCAATTGCCCGGGGTGTTTTGTGCGGGGGAGATGCTGGATTGGGAAGCGCCGACCGGCGGCTACCTACTGACAGGATGCTTTGCCAGCGGGCGAGCGGCTGGGCGAGGGATGTTGGAGTGGCTTAAGCACTGAGGTCTGTAGCGAACTCAAAGCCGCCTTCGCGAGCAAGCTCCCACACTTGGAATGCATTTCAAATGTGGGAGCGGGCTTGCTCGCGAAGAGGCCCTCAATAACGCCTCAAATCTTATTTTTTCTTACGCGGCCCAGTATTAAACACCGGCACCTTACGCACCGGCTTGATCGACGGCTCAGCCGGCGCTGCATCCCCACTGTCCACCCACTTACCCAAATTGCGCTTACCGCCGCCGCCGCCCGACGCCTTAGGCTTCTTGGGTTTCTTCGGCTTCTTCACCACTTGCCCACTGGCATCGGTATCCGGTACGCGGTGCTCAGGCTCGAAATCCGCCTCCATCTTGCGGGTCAGTGTCTGACGCGTCAGCATCTCGATGGCTGACAGCATGTTCACTTCATCGGCGCACACCAGGGAAATTGCCTCACCGGTGTTGCCCGCGCGGCCGGTACGGCCGATACGGTGGATGTAGTCCTCGGCCACGATCGGCAGGTCAAAGTTGACCACCAGTGGCAAGTCTTCGATATCCAGGCCACGGGCCGCCACGTCGGTGGCCACCAGAATCTGCACGTCGCTGGATTTGAAACGGTCCAGTGCGCGCTGGCGGGTGGCTTGGGGTTTGTCGCCGTGGATGCCGTCGGCATTGATGCCCAGGCCTTGCAACTTATCCACCAGCGCATCCACGCCATTACGGGTCTTGGCGAACACCAGCACCTGCTTCCAGCGGCCTTTGCGCATCAGGTGCACAAACAGCTCTGCCTTGCGCTTCTTGTCCACCGGCACCACCCATTGCTTCACGGTGTTGGCGGCGACGTTGCGCGGGCTGACTTCGACGGTCAGCGGGTCATTGAGCATCTGCCCGGCCAGCAGGCGGATCTCATCGGAGAAGGTCGCGGAGAACAGCAACGTCTGGCGCTTTTTCGGCAGCATGCGGTAGATGTTCGCCAGCTCTTCGGAGAAGCCCAGGTCGAGCATGCGGTCGGCTTCATCCAGCACCAGGGTTTGCAGCTGGTTGAGTTTCAGCGCGTTCTGGCGGAACAGGTCGATCAGGCGGCCAGGCGTGGCCACCAGAATGTCGACGCCCTTGCGCAGCTTCATCATCTGCGGGTTGATGCTCACGCCGCCGTACACCGCATAGGTGGTCAGCGGCAGGTGTTGGGCGTACTCGGCGACACTGGCGTGAACCTGCTCGGCCAGCTCGCGGGTCGGGCACAGGATCAGCGCGCGCGCCGAGTTGGCGGCGACTTTCGGCCCTTCCATGGTCAGCAATTGCAGGAGCGGCAGGGCGAAACCGGCGGTCTTGCCGGTGCCGGTCTGGGCCGCGGCCATCAGGTCTCGACCGGCCAGCACCGCCGGAATGGCTTGCGCCTGCACCGGCGTCGGGGTCTGGTAGCCAAGCGTCTCAAGGGCGCGCAGCAAGGGTTCGATCAGGCCAAGGGTGGCGAAAGTCATGTGTTTACCGTAGGAAAAATTCAGCGCATAGGCGTATGCGCGGCAGTTTACCTTATTTCCGGCTTGGGCTTTCGCCACTGGGGCAGGCTGATCAACAGCACGGCGCTGATGATCACCAACATCGCCAAGGCTTCTTCCATGCCGATGGTCTCGCCGACGAACACAATGCCCAACAACACCGCGACGGCCGGGTTCACATAGGCATAGCTGGTCGCCGCCGCCGGGCGCACGTGCTTGAGCAGGTACATATAGGCATTGAAGGCGATGATCGAGCCGAACACGGCCAGGTACGCCAAGGCCAGCCAGCCCTCAACCGGCGGGATGGAATGCAGTCGCTCACCGGTCAGTGCACTGCCCACCAGCAACAACACACCCGCAATCATCATCTCGGCCGCGCTGGCCATGGCGCCCGGCGGCAGCGGCAAATGCCGGCTCCATACCGAACCGAAGGCCCAGGAGGCGGCGGCAAACAGTAGCAACATGGCACCCGTCGGGCTCGATTGCAGGTTGGAGCCCATGTTAAGCATCGCGATGCCGATAATCCCCAGCACCACCCCGGCCCACTCCAGACGTGTATTGCGCGCGCCCCAGAAATACCCGCACAACAAGGTGAACAACGGCACCGTCGCCACCGCCAGCGCGGCCACACCGGAGGCCACCCCCGTGTGCTCGGCCACCGTCACCGCGCCATTACCAAAGGTCAGCAGCAAAATGCCGATCTTGGCGGCGGCCTTCCACTGCACCCACGTCGGCGCAGGCGCCCCGCGCCAACGCAAATAACCATACATCGCCAACCCCGCCACCAAAAATCGAATCCCGCCCAGCATCAGCGGCGGCCAATATTCCACGCCGATTCGAATCACCAGGTAGGTAGAACCCCAGATCACATACAACGCAAAAAAGGCGGCGATCAACGGTAAGGGAAAGCGACGTGGGCCAGGCATTGGGTAGCTCTGCGGCAGGAAATTGGAGGCTTATTCTAGAAAGGCAGCACGCTAAACATAAGTTACAAAACCTGTTTAAAGCGCCCATACACTTTTCAAAGCATGGTTATGAAGGCTATAACCCGTGGATTCGAAAGCCACGCATGACCGGAGCCTTATCATGGACAAATACGACCGCATGCTCCTCAGCGCCCTGCTTAAAGACGGACGCGCTTCCTACGCCGAACTGGCCCGCACGGTAAACCTCTCCGCGCCGGCCGTGGCCGAGCGCGTGGCCAAGCTGGAAGCCAGCGGCGTGATCACCGGGTATCAGGCCAAGGTGGACCTGTCCAAAATCGGCTTGCCGATCCAGTGCACGATCGAACTGCGCTTGACCAACAACGGCAGCCAGAAAGTGTACGACGCACTGGCTGAAATCCCTGAACTGACCGAATGCCACCGAGTGACGGGCGACCCGTGCGTGATCATGCAGGCGGCGGTGGGGTCGATGCCGGAGCTGGAGAACCTGATCAACCGGGTGGCGAAGTTCGGGTTCAGCAAGACCTCGATTATTTTGTCCAGCGCGATAGAGCGGCGGGTGCCGTTGGGGCAGTTGGAGGCCAATGGGAAAAATGGCGGCTGATACACCGCCATCGCGGCGATGCGGCGACCCGACAAGCCCGCTCCCACAGTAGATTGCATCCAGCCCTGGCGAGCTCGGTCAAATGTGGGAGCTGGCTTGCCTGCGATAGCGTCAGCGGCCTCACTGCAAAATTGAGCGCTGAACGATCAAGTCGACAATCTGCTTGATGCTCGTGATGTGATCCCAATCCTCCTGAGTCGCCTGCAGGTTGAATTGCCACTTGATCTGCATGACGAAGCAGGTCAAATCGTCATCGATGATCTTGAAGTCATGGATGAAATCCGTATTTTCCGTCACTTGGCTTCGGTCAATAAAACCAATGATATCGACGAACAGTTGGATCACTTTTTCTGTGATCTCGGCTCTGGTAGGGCTACCTTCCACTTCTCGCCTCATAGGCACACTTACCAATACTGATTAAGTCAAAAACGGCTAACCCCACAGCAACGAAGGGAATGCCCCGCCCAATAATGCCAAATACCCGGACGGTGCCAAACGTTGCTTTTGCCATCCTAGCCATTGTTGGTTGCCTGATCAGTGTACGAGGGAAAAAGCGCATTCCAATGAGGCTGGCCAGGTTCGTCGTTTTACTGGAGCCAACGTGGACCCAAGTTCCCACGGCGATTTTGCTGATCGGTATGCCCGCCGCGCCAGTAAGAGCCGTTGCCGCCGTCAAACCGTAGTGTTGCTGTGTACATTTCCAGAGGTCGTCAACAGTGGTGTCAGGCACAGTGGAGTCCGCCTGAATGGGCCTGAGTAACGTGTAACTGGCGCCATGAGTCCAACCTGGCGAATGAGGTAAAAGCATGACTGCCGGGCAGCTTGTCATTGTGTTTCCCAAATGAAACGCCATGCTGGAAGTTGAGCCGAAATCGATGCCATTTTGCGCGAGTTCAAATTGGCTTTGCATGATTGCGGTGTGTAGATCGCTTTCCTGCATGACGTAGTTCCTTTACGTAAATGACAGGCGGGATGTTAGGTCGCAGCAAAGGGCGATGGAGGGGCGGAGGGAAAAATCAGAAAGGTCCGACAGTGCAATAGGGACTCCCCTACTGACTATTCAGAAAGAGCGTAAAAGGCCCCACAAACAGCTGATGTTTTAGTGGCCAGCAAGACTGATCCCTTTTATTTGCGGGAGGTTTCCGAGCGCCATTTCACGCCTTGTTCCGGCTGAATTCGGCCGCTAGTCTTCACCACGTCATCGGCCCTTCGGTGACCGGAAGTGCAAGCCGAAATTGGCGGAAGGAGAGCGTCAAAAGTCCCGGAGATTCAACATGGTCAAAGCAACCTCCGCTTCAACTGATACCCAGACAAACTTCCTCAGCGAAGACGCCCTACTCAACCGCCGAGCCATCGACTACTACCTCAAAGCTTCCGCCCCGGACGCGCCCAACTTTTTGCTGAATGACAACCTGAGCTTCGAAGACGCCCTCGCCCATGCGGCCGACTTGCTGCATTGCGCGGTGGAGACGGCGCACGGTTCAGCAGAGGCGATGAATGCGCAGCAGCGGGCGGTGATGCATTTGGTGGGGATGGCGAAGGAGGTGGTGGGTCGGGCGTTGGAGTGTGTGCAGCCTCGATGAACACCGCATAACTCATGTGGGAGGGGGCTTGCTCCCGATTACAGTGTGTCAGCCACTGGATGATTGGCGGACACACCGCTATCGGGAGCAAGCCCCCTCCCACATTGGAAACGTTGGTGTTCTTGGGAGGGTGGCCGGTTTAGAACCCGCGATGCTTCTTCAGGTGTTCAGTGATCTTCGCCGCCGGCACTTTCTGCAAGGTGCACAGCAGGTCGTGGGACAGTTCGCGCAACCCATGCGTACCGCGCAACTGCTCGGCCAGGTGCGCCGTGAGGTTGGCCGCCATCTCCGCATCCGCCATCGCCCGGTGAGCCTTGCCGGTGTGGGGCAGTTGGGCGTAGCTGTTGAGGGTGCCGAGTTTGTGGTTCGGCGCCGCCGGCATCAGGCGACGGGCCAGCAGCAGGGAACAGGCGAATTTTTGCAGGCGGGTGCGGCGGATCAGGCCCAGTTCGAAGTCCCAGAACTTCTGGTCGAACGCGGCGTTGTGCGCCAGCAGTGGCGTGGTGCCGACGAACTCGTTGACTTCGTTCATCACCCGCTCGGCCGGAGGCGCGCTGCGCAACATGGCGTTGCTGATGCCGGTGAGTTGTTCGATAAAGCCCGGCACACGCACGCCGGCATTCATCAGGCTCTGGTAGCGGTCCACGATCTGGCCGCGCTCAAGGATGACCACCGCGATTTCCGTAGCCCGGCAGTGGCTGCTCGGGGTGATGCCGGTGGTTTCAAAGTCGATGACCGCTATACGTTCCAAACCTGTTCCAACTCCGTCTATCAATTTAGTGGGCCGCCGCGCTTATTTGAGCAGCAGCGCGCCTTCGATCGGCACGTAGCGGCTGGCGGCGCGTATCAGCGAGTTGGCCGTCAGGCCCGGCACGCCGTAGGCCACGGCTTCGACGCCATGCTTCTGGATGATGCGGTCGAGCAGCATGTCGAAATCACCGTCGCCGGAGGCTAGCACCACTTCGTCGACGTGGTCGGCGGCGTCCATGATGTCGAGGGTGATGCCCACGTCCCAGTCGCCTTTGGCCGAGCCGTCGGCGCGCTGGATGTACGGCTTGAGTTTTACCGTAAAGCCCAGGTTGCGCAGGATCTGCTGGAATTGCTGCTGCTTGCTGTCGCCACGGTCGATGGCGTACGCATACGCCTCGACGATCTGCCCGCGCGCGCTGATGTCAGCCCACAGGGCGGCGTAGTTGAAGTGGCAGCCATACGCCTGGCGCACGGTGTAATAGAGGTTTTGTACATCGGCGAACACCGCAATTTTCTTCACCGCACTTCCCCATGGCTGCCGCTTGGACCTCGAACGCGAAGGTCCGCAAAGGCGCCAGTATGCCAGCCATGGGAAAGTTTCAGCGAAAAATCAGCCCGGGGCGACGAAGCGCCCCGGTTGAGTGCGGGTCAGACGAAGGAGTCGTCGTCGCCAAAAGAGGAGGAATCGTCGGAGTAGTCGCTGTCAGCGAAGCTGTCGGAGGCGTTGTCACTGCCCCAGTTGTCATTGCCGGCAAACTTCTGGTCGTCGTTGCCCCAGTTGCTGTTGTCGCTGGCAGGCGCCGGCTCTTCGCGGATGATTTCTTCCACCACTTGCGGCTGTTGCGAGTTGTGGTTGAACAGGCTGCTGATGCCTTCGGCCAGCATTACGCCACCCGCCACACCGGCGGCGGTTTTCAGCGCGCCACCGAGGAAGCCACTGCCAATGGGCGCAGCAGGCGCTTGTTGCGGCTGTTGGTAGTTCTGCTGCGGCGCACCGTAGTTCTGCTGTTGCGGCGCGGGCTGGCCGAATGATGGCCGCGCCGGTTCACGCCAGCCGCCACCGGAAGACGTCGGGGCGCTTTGCGCAGGCTGGGCGTCACGGGAACTGCCGCCACCAAAAATGCTCGACAGGAAACCACCACTGCTCTGCGCAGGCTGCGCCGCTTGGGATTTGGCTTGTTGCAACTCGTCCTGCAATTGCTGGATCTGTTGCGCCTGTTGCTTGTTCTGCGCGTCGAGGCTTTTGATCGCGTGCTCTTGCACCAGGATCGACTGGGTCATGTAGTACCCGGCGGCCGGTTGGCGAGTCATGTGCTCCTTGATCCGCGCTTCGGCCAGGGCGTCGCGGGGGGCTGAGTCCGTTTCGGCTTGCTGCAACCGTGAAAACAGTCCATCGATCAGGGTTTGCTCTTCGCTGTTCATGGCGACCTCGTTAGATTGCCGGGAGAAATCATGGGCCTGCCCAGGGTCAGGCAAGCTACGTAACAGTTATGGGGCTGTTACTAGACGTTTCAATGGTCTTTACGAAAGGTTTACGTTTGCTTACCTCTCGTCATGATCGGTTAAAGTGTTGGCCTTGCTTTTAGGCCTGTGATGAACCTGATGAATCCGTTAGACGTATTGCGCGACTCTTTCCGTTTCACCCAACGCAACCTGGGCGCCATCGTCCAGCTGTGCCTGCCGCTGGTGATTCTCGAAGCCCTGCTGCAACAGGTGCTCGACCACACGCTGGGCCCGGATGCCTTCCCCGGCTACAGCGTGGTGGTGGGGTTGTTGGTGTACCCGCTGTACACAGGCGCCTTGATCCTGTTTCTGGACGCGCGCACCCGTGGCGAGTCGCCGAGTACTAAAGACGTGTGGGCCATGGCCCTGACCCTGTGGCCACGCTTCGCCCTGCTCACGGCCATCAGTACGCTGCTGATATTGCTGGGCCTGTCGTTGTATTTCCTGCCGGGCCTGTGGCTGATGGTGGTGCTGGCGTTTGCCGAGTACCTGCTGGTGCTGCGCGGCCTGTCGGCGCTGGAGGCGATGAAGGAAAGTTTTCGCCTGACTCGCGGGCATTTCTGGCGAATTCTGGTGTGCCTGCTGTGCGTGATGACGCCGCTGTGGCTGCTCAAGGGCGCCAGCGTGGCGGCGTATCCCCATCCCGCGCCGCTGCTGGGCGTGCTGATCGACAGCGCCCACAGCTTCCTGCAATTGTTTACCAGCGTGGTGCTGTTCCGTTTATTCATGCTGATCGGTGGCGACGCCGACGCGCGGTGATATGCTCCGTGCCACCTCTGAAACGCTATAAGCCGAGCCAATGACCCGTTTATTGCGCATCACCCTGTTGAGCCTGTTGATCATCGCGGGCCTGCTCACGGCACTGATCTACAGCCTGACCTGGCGCCCCGCCGACAAGCAAACCCTGCCCGTGAGCTGCGTCGCGCCCCGTGCGCCGACCCTGCTGCCCGGGCAAGCGCTCAAGGTCATGACCTGGAACGTACAATACCTGGCCGGCAAGAACTACGTGTTCTGGTACGACACCGCCGACGGCAGCGGCCCGGACGACCGCCCGACCGTGGAAGACATGGCCTCGAGCCTGGACGAAGTGGCCCGGGTAATCCGCGACGAACAACCCGACATCCTGCTGTTGCAGGAACTCGACGAAGGCGCCAAATCGTCCCACTACCAGGACCAGGTGGCCCTGCTTCAGGAACGCCTGGTCGACCTCTACCCGTGCAGCGCCCAGGCCTTCGACTGGAAAGCCGATTTTGTGCCCAACCTGCATATCTTCGGCAGCGTCGGCCGCAAACTGGTGACCCTGAGCCGTTACCAGATCGAACACGCCGAACGCCTGCAACTCCCGGTGTCGCCGGCCAACTTCATCAGCCGCCAGTTCCAACCCAGACCGGCCTTGTTGCTGACCTATTTGCCGCTGAGCGATGGCGGCCAACTGGCGGTGCTCAATACCCGGCTGGATGGCGACATGCCTGGGCGGTCGGCAGTGCAAGCACAAGCGAAAGCCACGGTGAAGTTGCTGGACAAGTTCGAAGGCCGTGGCACGCCATGGCTGATCGGCGGGGACTTCAACTTGCTGCCATTGGGGCAATTCCTGCGCCTGGACGCGGTTAAGCGCGGCCAGTATTCGCCGGACAGTGAGCTGCATTTGCTGTGGGACAAATACCCGATGATCCCGAGTAACAGTGAATCCAGTGGGATTGATCGTGAGAAATGGCTGACAAACTTCCCGAATGATCCGAGCGTGGAGGGTCCGGATCGTACGTTGGATTATCTGTTCTACAGCCCTCGGATCAAGCGGGTGGAGGCTAAAGTGCGCCAGGCGGACACGTTGCGCATCTCCAACCACTTGCCGGTGATTGCCCGCTTCCTGCTGCCGGCTGCGCAATAACCAACACCTCAAACCCTGTGGAAAGCTGGGTCCCACCGTCGTTCTCGGTGGTGGCTATTTGCGCGGTTTGATCCTGGCAGTTGATTCGGCCACCCACGGCCCCTGCGGCCGGTATCACTTACCGATCACCTACGATTGAAGACGCTCGTTCAGGGAGAACCCGTGCCTAGCCGAAGGACGCCGCGCCTTTTCTACAGACCCTCAAAGCCATTCCTTCTAAAAAGCTTTTTTTCACATGGACTTCGGATAAGGAGCGATCAACGCCGATATAGCTGTAGGAAATGTCGACACCCCTTGGAGAAACGTCCTATTTAAAGCCCTAAGTTAAATAAGAGACACTAACAGCCATGGCGTGAATTGAACGGCGAGGAGAGAAAGATGCGCTGGCTGGTTGTGAACTATAAAAGCCTCAATACGTTACCGCAGTGGAAAAGAACAGTAGGCATATCAGCAGATGGAAGCGTCTTTGTTCCAGCCGCCATTGGCGGTGCAGAAAAAACAGTCTCTATCTCCACGCTAAGGGATCAGGTGCCTGTGCGGATCCGCGCTGACCATGTCTATGTGCCTATGGTGTGGCTGGCTGAAAACTTTCCAGTTTCTCTAGAGGGATGCCAGATGATGGGAGATGCCGCATTAAAATGGTTCGGTCGCCGTGGAAAACCAACCCCTGAAACTAAAAACCGTCATCGGACTGCCTGGGTAACACAATCACGCCCGTCTGAGACATTACAGGCATACCCTTTAACTCGCGGCGTTTGACGCTAACCTTTTAGTCGATCTTCGAGTGTTTCTTTAATACGTCACGCTTGACCCTACTCAACTTATTCTATTCCCCAACCCTTCGTTTTGATCAGGGAAACGTCATCACCAGCCTCGCACTGCCGCTGAAAGCACCGGAGGTCACTGTACCTTGCGATTTTAGCGTGGAGTTCAAGCGTATCGGTGTATAGCCGGCCCCCACGGTCAGCGTATAGGGTTTGCCCGGGGCCGCATAGCCGACGTGCAGCTGCGAATAAAGCCCTTCTACCCCGTTTAGCTTTATGCTTTTATCAAGGGTAATCGTTACTTTAGCGCTGCGATTACAGTTCACGAACACGGTGCCGTAGGCGAGGTCAGTGTTAGCTCTCTCAGGTGTAAGTTCATAATGGCGAAGCTGAAGGTCACCGTTAAGACTGCAAGTGACTTGCTTCTGCGCTCCCCCCCCCACAACAACCCCTCCGCTTTGAGTGCCGGTTTTCATACACCAACCGTCCCAGGTACTCCCCGCCAAGGGGAAAGAACAAAAATAAACAACCACGGGACCAATAGCGCCAATATCGGTCGTGCTGAATACCGGCAACCCTTGAGAGCCTAATTGTTGTTTCGCATAGTGCGTAAGCGGACTGTGCGTGCTCGGTGTCCAGCCAGAAATCTGCCCGGGAGGACCCACGCTATGACTTTCGCCGTTTCCAAAAAAAATAAAATAACGCATCCCTGGCAGCTCGTGTGCAGGAAAGGCATTAAGCGGCGAACTGGAATAGCTCTTTTTAAACATATCCGACTCTGACGCTGGCATCTCTCCCTTCAACGTCATATAGCCCGTCGCGTCTTGAGTTAAATACAACGTCGCAAACGTTGGCATCGCAAAAAGCAAAATTAAAAAACCAACATAAAGCCTCATCAACAACCTCCCATAATATACATAATCATTTGCCGACCAGGATATTCGGGAGGTGATCTCTGAACACAAGTGGCTAATGCAGTCATATTGCTTAAAAAACGCCACCTCTAAGCTTTACTTTTTGGGGTAGCAATCAAAACCAAATAGCATTTATCAAGGAAACGTCATCACCAGTCGGGTACTGCCGCTGAAAGCACCGGAAGTCAGTGTACCTTGAGTGTTTAGCATGGAGTTCACCCGTATTGCTGTGTCGCTGGCGTTAATTGTAACCGTATAGGGTTCGCCAGCGGACGCATAGCCGATGTGCAGCTGCGAATAAAGTCCTTCTACACCATTTAGTTTTATGCTTTTATCAATGGCAAGCGTCACTTTAGCGCTGCGATTACAGTTCACGAATGCGGTGGCGAAGGCGCGGTCATTGTTTACTCTTTCGGAAGTGAGTTCATAGTGGCGAATCTGAAGATTACCGTGAAGATTACAGCTCAGAGGTTTCTGCTGGGGCCGATCAATAATAATCCCTCCGGTTTGACTGCCCGCTTTTAGACACCAAATTGCTTCACCGGGAGCATTTTTTAGGGGGCGATAACAAAAAAAAAGGACTATGCTACCAATTGAGCTAATACTGGTCTTAATATATATTGAGAAGCCGAAGCTTCCGTCGTAAAAGCTATGAAAAAATCTCATAAAATACATTCAGCCTAAAAAGTTGCTCGAACCGTTATTAAACCCGACTTATTTACACCTAAAAATATTTAACCGAGATAGTTATACTGCTCGTGAATTCCCCCCCCTTTAGCTTTGCCCCCGGCCGCGCAACCAAGGTGGCAACAATACTATTATCATCTTGAGTCCTTGAAACATGTGAGGTGCCTGGCGTCCAGGGACTATTCACTCTTGGTACGAAAATTTCGATACCCAAACCTTCAACACTCGTATTAATTAGGTTTCCTGCCCAACCTAATGGGGCTGCCATACTCAAATGAATATAGGCATCTTGCCCGCCGCAAGACACTTTAAGGCCAATAGGTATCCGATATTGCCTCGTGGAAATCTTCGTAACATCAACCTCATTAAATTTTACATCCAGAGATTTGCCCTGGTTAAACTTGCAGGTTGGCTGATTTACACTTCCGGAGATTGTCACAGTGACTGTATCCGTTCCCGCCAGGCAGCCATTTGATATCACACCTATTAACAAAGCCCCAAAAGCGACTAGCCAGTTAGTATGGTTTTTTTTGATCATGGGTATGCTGCCGTCACGTTGACCAGTGCAGTAAAGTTGCCACTGACAATACCCTTGCCGTTGAGTCTTAGCAGGTAGGCATTGAAAGACAAGCGCTCCTGCGTTGTACCGCTCAGGGGATACGTCAGTGTGTCGGTGTTTATGGCGATAAGCGTGCTGTCTGCCTGTTCAAGGACGATTACCACGCCAGACGCCGCGCCATTGATTGCCAACGCACCGGCCAGCAGCGGCTCTGGCTGGCCGCTGAAACTGATGCTGAGTGCGGAGGCCGTCTCGCAGGTGTTAACGGTAATATGAAAGGGCGTCGCGCGGCTTTTGCCTGTGCTGATTAATTCGCGCTTATCGAAGGTCCCCATCTGGACGGTCTGCTCCGGGCTGTCGATGCTCAAGTCGCAAGGTGGGACAATCAATTTGCCAGAGAAATTTATACGTATATCGTCGGCGCATACTGAGTGCGCCGCTAATAATAGAGCGCTTGCAGCACTAATGTTGATAAGCGTTTTTTTCATGGCAAAAGCCTGCGCTCTACGGATAAATAAAAGGGCATGATTGTGGTTTTTTACACACAAAGAGGCCGCGAAGGACTACTTCGTAGGCTTAAACGAGCACAGCGTTTGTTCGCAGGTGTAGTTCAGCTTTTGATAACCGCCGTAATCGTTGATATAGCCGATTACCGGGTGTTTGATGTTACGTGCCTCAGGCTCCAGGGTGCTCGATGAGAAGGGCGCGAGCATCACCGGCTCAAAATTGCTTTCGCTTTTTTTGTCCGACGCATCCTGCAGATCAATGATGGTCACGTAATAAGGGGTCGGGTTTTCCACCTGAAAATCACCCGACGCCTTGCTAACGATCAAGCGCTCCTGCCAGACAATATTTCTGCCGGGCGTGATTTCCTGCGGTCGGTAGAAGAGTTTTATCTTGGTCTGCAAAGCGATTTGCATGGTATTCGACGTTTCGGTACGCGGCGGCACTTCCCGAAGGTTGAAGTAAAACAGCGACTCGCGGTCTTTGGGCAGTTGCTCGGCTTCCGGCGTTTTCAGCAACTTCACCTGCCCGCCCGTATCGGGCTCTACTCGCTGCAAGGGCGGTAGCACAATGATCGGTGCGGTGACTTTTTGCTGTTGCTCGTTCTCGATCCAGGACTGAGCCAGGTAGGGCATTTCTTTGTTGTCGTTGCGAATATTCAGACTGACCGATTTCTTGTCGCCATCGAAAATAATCCGGGTGCGGTCCAGGGATATCGCAGCGTGTGGAGCAAGACCCGGCAGCGCGATACAAACAACAGCCGCAAGGGCCTTAAGGTGTGGGGTTTTGATGTTCATTAGGTTACTCGTATTAATATTGAGGCTGGCAGCGCAACGTGTGGCGCTGCTCTGACTGCACGTTCGTCGGCAGGATGACGTCGCAGCTGTTGTTCGCGCCCCACTTCACCTGGAACTTGGACTCGGCCGTGATTCCGGTTAGGTAGGCAAAACCGCTGTCAGCAATGATGGCCACTTCGCGTCCTGAGGCATCCTGCAGGCTGGCGCCAAACGGTGGGTATGAGCCATCCGGCAGCGTTAAGGTGACCAGGGCCTTGGACCCTTGAATGACGGTCAGTCGACGATAGCCGATGGCGCCTTCGGTCAGGGTCGCTTCGGTCACCGATTTGCTGGCTTCCATGTCATCGGCCAACTTGTTCACGTCAATGCTCACGTCGGTGCGCGAGTAGCTGGTGTGGGCAGGTACTACTGCCACACCCATTGCGTTGGTGCGAACTTGGCCGTTTCGCAGGGGCACGCCCTCGACGCCATTGGTGTCGAGCATGATGCGTGTACCGCCATTGAAGGTCGGAGGATGCAGGGCGCCGCCGGCAGCGGTTACCGTCGCGCCGCCCTGCATGCCAAACCCTACGCTCTGGCTGCCATCCGATTGATAGCTGCCGTTCAAGTTGTAGTCGCCATGGGCGGTTCTCTGGCTGTAATACCCCTGCATGCCTTGGCCTTCGGCACCGCTACTGGCCCTGACCTGGTAGTTATTTTCGTTGTTGTACTTGGAGTAGCTGGCGGATTGACGCAAGTCGCCTTTGTTCAGATAGGTGTCGTAGCCCACTCTCTGGCTGGCACCGAAAGGCACAGACACAGACAGGGACACGCTGTTACTGGTTGATTGGGTATTGCGTGTCTGGCTCAGGGACAAGGTCACGGAGACACCTTTGAATGCCCCGACGTTAAAGTAGCGGCTGGCATTCGCACTCAGGTAGTCGGTAGCGCTGTTGTCCCAATAGTCTTCGTGGGTATAGGACAGGAAGGTGCTAAAGCCCAGGTCGGTAAAGTTTTTATTGGCCAGTATGGTGTAGGCCGTCTTGCTGTTTCGACCGTAGACGTCGTGATTGCGGGCGTTGACAAACTCATCCATCGTCATGAAGTTTCGTTCAGAGAACCGGTACCCGGCGAAGGTGATTTCGCTGTCGTATTCGTCGAAGCGCTTGGCGTAGTTCAAACGCCACGAGTGCCCCGTGAGCCGCCCTTGCTCGGGCACAACGGCGCGCGTCTGGGTGACGTCCACCGACACCACGCCGAACTGGCCAAGGTTGTGTCCGATGCCGCCCGCGACCGCGCTATAGCCGTCGGTCAGCAGGCCGCCGCCAAACAGCGACCAATCGCTGTTTAGGCCCAAAGACATTTCGCCCGTGGCAAAGGTTGGCCCTGTTTGCTCTCGGTCCCAACTGCTGGGGCGACCGGCAGTCACGTTGTAACGCACGTAGCCCGGCCGGCTCAGGTAGGGCACGTTGGCTGTTTCCATCTGGTAGTTCTGGGTGCTGCCGTCATCCTCGGTGATTTCAATATCCAGCTTGCCGCTCACCGCGCTGTTGATGTCACGGATGCGAAAAGGGCCGGGCGGCACCGCTGTTTCATAGAGCACGCGCTCACCTTGGCGTACCGTCACCCGGGCATTACCCTGAGCGACACCCACGACTTCAGGTGCATACCCGCGCAGGCTTGGCGGCAGCATTTGGTCGTCGCTGACTAGGTTGACGCCCTGGTAGCGGAAGCCATCGAACAGCTTGGAGTTCAGGTTGATTTCACCCAACGTCAACTTGGCGCCCATTGTCGGTAACGGGCGATAGGCGTAGAGGCTGCTCCAGGAAAAGTTCTGGCCACTATAGGTCTGGCTTTGGTAGCGACGGCCTTGGAAGTCGCCACGCAGGCGCCATGGGCCAGCGTTAAAACCCAGGGTTCCGTTGGTGCCGATTTGCGTGGATTTGCCCATGTCCGAGTATTGGCTAGTCGAGCCGTTAAGGTTGTAATCCAGCATGAACCCGGCAACGCCTTGGTCCCACTCACTGATGGGCGTCCAGTTGGGGTCGCGATATTCCAGCCAGGCTTGGGGCACAACAACGTACAGAACACCTTTGCTCATATCGGGCCTAAGACGCACGCCGGCAAGACTTTCTACGTCCGCGCACGCCTGTGCCGGCCCCCAGGTACCGAGTTGCTGCAGCGCCTCGGGCTTTAAGCCAAAGTTGGCCACCATCTCCATCGGCAGGCAGGCCCGCGTGGTGGTTTCGCTCTCGTCGACGGGGTAGAAATGCAAGCTCCCTTCGGGCAAGGCTCTATCGTTTACTTTCAGACTCATCAGGTACTGACCGGGCGTGACATAGTTGGCCGATTTGAACCGGCTCAGGTCAATGCCGCTGCGATCGGAGATGTCCATGACGTCGAGGTTAAATTCGACGGCCTGAGAGGCCTGTGAGTAGTTCAACGAGCTCACCAATAACACGGTCGATAGAGTTTTCTTCCCAGGGGTCATAGGTTTTCAAACACTGAACTATATTTAGTTTCTGAATGCTCTAGATACGCTAGAAGGCAGATGGGTACTTCAGTGACTCACGTCTGTGTCTGGTAACGCAGGCAGTCTTATGACTTGGACATAACCGGATATAAATATTGATATTCTTTGCCTGGCCCCGAGCGCAATACTCGGCCAAGACTGAAACTAGACGTTTAAAGCGCCGAGACTCAAGAGCCCCGACGCACAAACGGAGATATAACGAAACAGCGTGTCAAGACACGGTTAACGCTTATTCGTAGGCCAACATGAAGTTAGCAGTCGCATTGAACGAACCTGGGGTGACCGCTTCGTCTTTAGCGGTGGTGCCTTTCAGGTAAGCGCCGAAAACCAGGGTGTTGTCGCCTTGCAGCAGTGTACGGGCGGTGGAAGCCTCACCCAGCTTTACCTGTACGCCAGAACCGTTGGTCAGCACAATGCCAGCGCCTTTGGCCGAACCTGCAATACCCAGAAGGCTGCTATCGTTCGCGTCGGCATCACCACCGAAGGTGACTTTAACTTTCTTCAGTGTGCTGATATCACACTGGCGCAGTTCGATATTAAAGTTTTTAACTTCAGAGGTACCGTTGTCAGCCAACGCCTTGTTGGAAACTTGGTCCATGATGACGGTCTGGTCTACGCTTTTAGAGTCCAGCGAGCAAGGCGCATCAATGATCGAACCTTCAAAGTGAACTTTACCGCTGCCGGCAGAAGGCGCAGGTGCAGCATAAACAGTTGCACTGCTAACAATGAGCGCAGTGAAAATTGCCAGGGGAGCCTTGTGAAACTTCATCTTGTCATCCTTAGGGTTCAAGTGAGGGGGTGTATGCGACGCTAAATACCTTACTTCGAAAGCTTGCTGTCGCAGCCGTTGGTATATTAAGGACTTCAAGGGTGCGTTCTAAGAGGCTCGTTCCTGCGTCCATTTAGGACCAGTCCTACAGAACTGTAGGCTGCATCTGATACCCTTTGAAAATCGCCTGATAGCCAGGATTGAAGTGCGCCTCGCCCGGAGGAACCGCTCGAGTTTCTCGCTGGCACAGGCAGGGCTGTCCGACAGCACCGCCAAAGAATCGCAGTAATGGCGTGCCCTGCCCTATACGTATGGCGTGAAGAGGCGGCGGTGAAGGATCACCGCTATAGACGGGGAGGTTCCGAGCGAAGGCTTGCGAGGGCTTGCTCCAGCTCAAAGATGGCTTGCTCAACGGCGTCGCCCGCGTCCATCAAGGTTGAGTAGGGCACTTGTTGCTGGCTACAGACCTGCTCCAAGCGTTCGCAACAGGTAATCAGGCGGTTGGCGGTTACCACGCGCGCTGCGCCTTTGATTCGGTGGCCCAGTTCGAACAACTCACTGGTGTTCTGATCTTCCACCAGCTGGATCAGGTCCTCCAGGTCTTTGCGATTACTCACCATCAATTCGTCGATCAGATGGTTCATCAAGGCCGTGTCGCTTCCGGTCAGTTCCTCAAGCGGCGCGAGGTCGTAGAGCACACCCTGGTCAAAGTGCTGAAGGGGCTCGGTATTAATCACGGGTTTGTAACCCAGATTCTGCCGGACCAGGTGATGGATAGCGCTGATGCGCTCGGCGAGTACATCAAGCCCCACGGGCTTGATCAAACAATCGTTCATGCCCGCCTGGATACTGCGTTCTATCTCTTCGGGTTGTGCATCAGCCGTCAGCCCAACGATGACGCAGGCCTGACGTTGTTGCTCGCGTTCCTCCTGACGGATGGCTTTGGCGAGTTCCGGGCCGCTCATCAATGGCATATGGCAGTCGGTGAGTACGATGTCGAGTCCACCTTTGAGCCACTTTTCCAGCGCAACCGAACCGTTTTCAGCCTCTACGACCTCATGCCCCAGAAAGCTCATTTGCTGGCGCAGAATCTCCCGGTTGATCGCGTGATCATCGACCACCAGCACCTTCCAGGTCTGGACGATTTCCGGCAGGTTTCTCACGCCATCCAGCTGATGCACTTCAACCGATTCCAACGTATTGAGCAGCAGTTCCACCTGCACCTGAGTGCCCTGCCCCCGTGCACTGTTCATCGTGAGCCTGCCACCCATGAGTTCACACAACGAGCGGCTGATCAGCAGCCCCAAACCCGCGCCTTCTTGACCTTTGCCTACGCCTTCTATCGTCTGGCTGAAGGGTTGGAAGAGCTTTTGCTGATCGTCATCGGAGATGCCGATGCCGGAGTCTTCGATCAGCAACTGTACGCTCAAGCGACCCGACTCCATGGCCTCGCCGCGGATTTGTACCTTGACACTCCCTTCGTCGGTAAATTTGATCGCATTGCTCAGCAGGTTGGAGAGCACCTGCTTGAAGCGCTGCGGATCGAGCAACACATCGCAGTTGATACTCGAGTCGATATCCAGCTTCAGATCGAGGCCTTTTTGCAGTGACAGCCCCTCAAAGACCTTTACCACTGACTCCATTAATTCACGCAAGTTGGAGCGTTTGGGCGCCAAGCTCAGGCGCCCAGACTCGATACGCGCGATGTCGAGAATGTCACCGATCAGGCCCAGCAAGCTTTTGGCTGATGAATAGGCAATCTCGATACCGGCTTGATCGAAGGTGCCTCGCTCGCCACGCTTAAGCACCAGTTCAAGGATGCCGATCACAGCGTTCATCGGCGTACGAATTTCATGGCTCATGGACGCGAGAAACGTGGTTTTGGTGCGGCTCGCTTCATCGGCAATGTTCTTGGATTTCTCCAATTCATCGACCAGTTGACGATGCTCTGTCACATCCAGCCAGCCACAAATGACACCGATGACGTTGCCTGCGGCATCATGAAACGGCTGAATCCAATAGTCGATCCACAGCGACTTTGCATTCAGTGTCAGCGCGCACGACTGAGTTACCGCCCGGTCTTCGTCCATGGCCTTCAAATAACTGTTGTGAAAATCGGGGAGCAGCGGGCAATTACTGTCGATGATTTGCTCAACCGTTTTGCCCAGAACCTGTGACCGGGTCAGCCCCACTACTTCCAGATAACTGTCATTGCAGGACAGCATTCGGCCGTCGCGGTCGCGCATATAAACGGGATGCGGCATGCCGTTGCTCAGTGCCTGCATCAGCGCCAGATGGTCGACCAGCGCCTGCTCCGCCGCGACGCGTTTTCTGATCTGCCGGCGCAAGTAAAAGATCCAGCCCAAGGCCGTCAGTAATATAAGCAACGCTGCGCCCACAATGCTGGCGATCACCCCTCGATAGTCGTGCCAGGTCTGCCCGCTCATCGAAGCATTGGCACGCCAACGATTGGAAACGGCGTTCAGTTCTTCAGGCGGAATGCTCAGTAAGGCTTTGTCTAGAATCGACTGCAGTTCGGTATCACTGCGGCGCATGGCAAAGTTGCCGGTGGCTTGGCCGTTATCAATGATGTTGGCCACTTTTAGCTTCTGGTCGTAGAGCCGGGCCACGTAGTAGCGGGCGACACTCAAAGAGACGATGGCGGCATCGGCCTTGTGCGTGTTGACCATGCTCATGGCATCGAGAGTGGTAGAGGCCGTCACCATGCGGATTTGTGGAAAGTCGGTTTTGATCTTGTCGAACACCACGTGGCCTTCGGCGACGGCCAGACGCTTGCCTTGTAGGCTGTCCAGATCGGTAATGTCGTGGCTGGAACTGACGTTGGTCACCAGTGCAAAAGAGGTGGAGCCAAACGGACGACTGAAGCGCAGAAAGGCTTCGCGGTCGGTACTTGCGGTCAAAATCGCCAAGTCGGCTTCGTTGGTTCGTATGGCCTCCATGATGCTTGGAAAACTGCCCTTACGTAGCACCTCGAACTGCAGCCCGCTGCGCAGGGAAATCATACTCAGCAGATCGGCGACGACACCGTTGAAATTACCGTCGGTGTTGTAATAGGCAATAGGTGCAAGGTCGTCATTGATCACTAGACGCACCACCGGATGGCGCTGAATCCAACGACGCTCCTGAGGCGTCAGCAGCAATTTTCGATCCGTCAGCGCAACGTCCCCGCCGCTCCAACGTTTGACGATCGTCATCAATCGCTCCTCACCCAGGGAGTCGATGACCGTATTGATAATATGCTCCAGGCGCGGGTTTCCCTGGTGCATAGCAAAAGCGAATCCGCCGGAATTGATATCCAGAAAACGCTCAAGTCTTATATCGTTGAAAAAATCCCGGTTGATCATGCTGAACGCCGATAGGTGATCGCCCAGGTAGAGATCGGCGGGCCCAAATGCCAAGGAGGCCATGGCTTCCATGTGTGACTTCATTGGAACAAGTTTCGCCGCGGGGAAGCGCGCTTGTAGCTCAGCCAACGGCAAATAGTCCGCAGGTGTGGCAATCGTCAGCCCGCTCAAGTCATCGTCAAAAGTGCGGGAATCACCTTGGCGCCTGAACAGCGCCGGCCGATCCTTTACGTAGGGCTGGCTCAACACCACCGAAGGATTGTTGAGCTCAAAGCTGTTGGAGCTGGACAGCAGATCGACTTGCCCGGACTCCAGGGCGGCTAAGGCACTCGCTCTGTCAGGTAGGGCAACGACCTGGACCTCAACGTTCAACAACTGAGCGATCAACGAGACAATGTCAGCACTGATGCCCTCATAGTCTTGACCGTTAAAGATGGTGTCCAGTGGGGGAAAGCTTGACGCAGACACACCCAGCACCAGACGGTGCTTTTGTCTCAGCCAATGCCAGTCGTCTTCATCCAGCACGATGTCCGTAGACTCTTGGCTTAGCCGACTGCCGAGATTGAGCGGGCTGACCGCGGGGCCTTCGGCAGCCGCTAAAAAACTCATCACTATGAGACAAAAGGCGAGCATGCCGTTCGTTACCCGCGTGGATATATGAAAGTTTTTCAATCGGGTTACCTGCGTGAAACGAAAGGTACTGTTTGAACGCTAGTTCATGCAGTAGAAAAATGTAAAAACCGATAAGCACGGTGGCGGGCAGCCACTACGGTGCCTATTGTCTAATCACTAAGTTGCATCCGGCGTTGCATAGTTTGCACTTTGGTCCTGGCAGTAGGAAATGAAGTGCTTGCCGGGCATTGGCCGTGCGAACAAAAAGCCTTGAGCCAACGTGCACCCAAGCTCCAGTAGCTGCTTGGACTGCTCTTGAGTTTCCACGCCCTCGATCACCAGCGACAGTCCAAGGGATTCGGAGAGGGTCACCGTGCTGCTGATAATCGCTCGGCTACGGGGTTGGAAGTCCAGTTTCCGTACGAACGAGGCATCCAGTTTTATCTGACTGAAAGGGAACTCGCAGAGCCGCTCAAGCGAGGAATAACCGGCGCCGAAGTCATCCATCGCCAACCCGCATCCGAGTAGTCTTAGCCTGACTAGCGTTTCCAGGCTACTGGCCGGCGCCAGCACCAATCCTGTCTCGGTGACTTCAAACATCAACCCACTGGCGGGTAATTGAGACTGCTCCAGCGCTTGGCTGATATGTTCCAGCAGTTCCAAGGAGGCCAGTTGTGATACGTGCAGGTTGAAGGCCAACTCAATAGGCTGTCGTCGCTGCGCTAACAGCTTTTGCAACGCGATGCCTTGGCTGAACAACGAGGTAAACAACTGCTCCACAAGATCGTTAGCTTCCATGACGGGCAGAAAGCGAATAGGCGACAGTATCCCCAGTTGCGGGTGGTTCCAGCGAGCCAGCACCTCCGCCCCATTTAACTGACCTGTGGCCAGACTCACTTTGGGTTGATAGTAGGCCTCGAACTCGCCATTGTTGAGGCCTCGTTGAATATCCGAGGCGCAAATCGCTACAGTGTCCTCGCCATGCGTAGATTGGGTGAGTTGAGGTCGACGGTAACGTTGCAACAGCACCTTAGCCCGGCCGAGATTGAATGGCTTTCCCAAGTCCCCAAGAAACACCAGCCCAAGCGAGTGGACCATCGAAACCGTTGCCTGACGCAGGACCGGATCGAGGTCGCTGCTAAGAATCACTGAGCGTAACAGGCCGAGTTGACTCGCATGGTGCAAGAAGGTCAGGCCGTCCATACCACGCATGCGCAGGTCACATATCGCAATGTCTACGCCGCCGATGGCTTTTAGTGCTGCGAGCGCTTCATTTCCGTCTGACGCCTCACACACGTGCGCGACTCCCGCCTTCTTTAAGGCAGATACGGCGACCAACCTTTGAAAAGGCTGGTCTTCAAGTACCAGTACGCTGAGTTCGGGCATGGCAAACCATCTAGAAATAGATAACAAGCGCAATAATCACCGAATTTTCCTACAAAATCGTTCGTCCGCGTCCTCCTGAGTTGTCAGACCATTCCTACGCGACTGAGGAAAAAACTCAGGCCCTACAAAAGCACTCGCACTTACTAAAAATCGTGATAAATTTTCCTAGAGAGATAGGATTGGTTACTTTACCATTCATCGGCTTTCACAATTTGATGCGGCCCAACTAGGCTTTGAGGTCGACATTATTGAGGTGCGACACATAACTTTCTAGCGGATCTGATGCCAGGATGATCCTGTCAGCTTTTTAAGAGTGAAAAACTTGGACGATGTGAAAAATGAAAAAAGTATTAATTGTAGATGATCATCCAGTTATACGCGCCGCCCTGCGGATCGCACTTGAAAAGCATGACATGCACATTGTGGGTGATGCCGATAACGGTGTGGATGCGGTGAGCCTTATCAAGACTCTACAGCCGCGCATCGTCATTCTCGATATCGGGATGCCAAAACAGGATGT